>DAORNK010000110.1:0-11699 GCA_035440985.1 Rubrivivax sp.
CCGCGGGCGCGTGCGCCGGCGTGGCGGTGACGCGCATCGGCCGCATCGTGCCCGGGCATGCGCTGCAACTGCTGGATCGCCACGGCGCGCCGCTCACCGCCCGCTTCAGCGGCTTCGACCATTTCGCGACATGAGTCTGCTCGAACCCGGGTACCCCGCCGACGCATCCACGGGCGCCCCTCGGCCCGGCGTCCGCTTCATGCTGGCCCACCCGGCGCGCTGGCTGGCGCTGGGCTTTGGTGCGGGTCTTTCGCCGCTGGCGCCGGGCACCGTGGGCACGTTGTGGGCCTGGCTGAGCTTTCTGCTGCTGGACCGCTGGCTCACCGCGCCAGGGTGGGCGCTGGCGATCGCGGCATCATTGCTGGCAGGTCAATGGGCCTGCACCCACACCGCGCGACAGTTGGCGGTGGCCGACCCCGGGGCCATCGTCTGGGACGAGATCGTCGCCTTCTGGCTGGTGCTGTGGCTGGTGATGCCGGCCGGTTTCTGGGTGCAGGCCGCGGCCTTCGGGTTGTTCCGCTACTTCGACGCCGCCAAGCCCGGCCCCGTGCGATGGGCCGACCGGCTGTGCAAGCTGCAGCCCGGCCAGGCCATCGGCTGGCGCCAGGGCTTCGGCATCCTGTTCGACGACCTGGTGGCGGCGGCCTGCACGCTGATGTTCATCGCGGTGTGGGTGGCGCTGTGGAGATCCTGAGCTTCACACCCATCGTCGAAGCCTTGGCCGAAGCGCTGCGCCAGCGCGGCTGGCGCATGGCCGCGGCCGAGAGTTGCACCGGCGGGCTGATCGCTGCAGCCTGCACCGCGCTGGCCGGCTCCAGCGATTGGTTCGAACGCGGCTTCGTCACCTACAGCAATGAAGCCAAGACCGAGATGCTGGGCGTGGACCCGGCCCTGCTGCTGGCCCACGGTGCGGTGAGTGAGCCCGTGGCGCGCGCCATGGTGGCCGGCGCGTTGCAACGCGCCCCCGTGCAACTGGCCGTGGCGGTGACGGGCATTGCCGGCCCCGGTGGTGCGGTGCCCGGCAAGCCCGTGGGCACGGTGTGGGTGGCCTGGGGTACGCCGTCGGCGGTGCAGGCCGAGTGCCTGCTGCTGGGCGGTGACCGCGACGCCGTGCGTGGCGCCACCGCCCAGGCCGCGCTCACCCGGCTGTTGGCGCTGGCCCGTGGCATATGAAAGTCTTGCTTTGCGGTGAGTTCGCCGCAGGCGAAGAAGCGGTCTGGCGGCGGGCCCTGGGCGCGGCCATGCCCGAAGCAACCTGGCTGGATCAGGCCGCCGCGCTGGCCGCACCCACCGAGGTGCAAGCCGCAGTGGTGGCCAACCCGCCACCGGGCAGCCTGCAGGGCTTGCCCCAGCTACGCCTGATCCAGAGCCTGTGGGCAGGCGTGGACCGCCTGCTGGCCGACCCCACCTTGCCGGCGGACGTGCCCATCGCCCGCATGGTGGACCCGGCCATGAACGCCGCGATGGCCGAGACCGCGCTGTGGGCCGTGCTGGCCCTGCACCGCGGCTTCTTCGAGTATGCGCAGCGCCAGCGCGAGAGTCGCTGGCAGGCCCACGCGCAACAGCGTGCCGACGAAGTGCCGGTGCTGGTGCTGGGCCAGGGACAGATGGGCCAGGCCGCTGCCGCGCGCATTGCGCAGCAAGGCTATCCGGTCACCGGCTGGCGGCGCGATGGCACGCCGCTGCCCCCCTTGCTGGCCCGCCACCGCATCGTGCTCAACCTGTTGCCGCTGACACCGGTCACGCGCGGCCTGATGGACGCCAGCTTCTTCGCCGCGCTGCCAGCGCAGGCGAGCATCGTCAACCTGGGGCGGGGTGCGCATCTGGTGGATGCCGCGCTGCTGGCCGCGTTGGAAAGCGGCCACCTGCGCCACGCCGTGCTGGACGTGTTCAACACCGAACCCCTGCCCGCCCAACACCCCTACTGGCAACACCCCAGGGTCACGGTGCTGCCCCATGCTGCCGCGGCAACCGACCCACGCAGCGCGGCAGCCGTAGTGGCGGCCAACCTGCGCGCCTTGCGTGATGACCGTGAGCTCCTGCACTGCGTGGATCTACGGCGCGGGTACTGACGCGGGTGTTGGCTGATCCAGCCAACACCCATGCCTGGACAGGTCGCTGGCTGCGACCCGCGAGACCATCACCCCTTCAGCGCCAGCCGCAGCCCCGTTCGGCCCGCCTTGCCCGCCGGCGGCGGCAGGTGCTGCAGCATCAACAGCACCCAGCAACGCAGCGCCGGCCAGGGCTCCAGCGGCCACTCGGGGTGCTTCAGGCCCTTGACGATGCCGTCGCAGACGTTGCCGGCAGTCAGCAGGTGGGCCAGCTGGTAGCCGGCCAGCAGCGGCAGCACGCGCTCGAAGAGCCTTTCCTTGATGCCCCAGACGCGCGCTTCCTTCAGCGCCATCGGCAGCGGCTTGCCTTCGTCCAGTGCGCTGCGTGCGCGGGCCAGCGTGCGGATGTCCTCGGCCAGCGTCCAGTGCACCAGCACCGCGGCCTCGCCTTCGGCCTCCAGGCCATCGAGCATGCGCAGCGCACGTGTCACCTGGCCACTCCAGATCGCTTCGGCCAGCTTGGTCACGTCGTAGCGCGCGACGTTGAGCACGGCGGCCTGGACCTGCTCGAAACTCAACTCGCCGGCCGGGTGCAGCAGTGCGAGCTTCTGCGTCTCTTGGTGAGCGGCCAGCAGGTTGCCTTCCACGCGGTCGGCAAAAAAGGCCAGCGTGCGCTGGCCGGCTTCCCCCGCCTGCACACGCTGGCCCTGGCGCGCCAGCCGCTGGGCCAGCCAGGCCGGCAATGCGTTGCGTGCCAGTGTTTCCACGCGCAGGCTCACGCCCGCGGCATCGAGCGCGGTGAACCAGGCGGCCTTGGCCTGCTGCCAGTCCAGCTTGGGCAGGTGCACCAGCGTCAGCACGTCGTCGGACAGGTTCTCGCAATAGCGTTGCAGTGCTTCGGAACCCTCCTTGCCCGGCTTGCCCGAAGGGATGCGGATCTCGATCAGCTGTTTCTCGGCAAACAGGCTCATGGCCTGTGCCGCACCCAGCACGCCGCTCCAATCGAAGTGCGCACCACTCACGACGAAGACCTTGCGCTCGGCAAAGCCCGCCAAGCGCGCTGCGGCGCGCACCTCGTCCGCCGCCTCCTGTGCCAGCAGGGGTTCGTCGCCGTGGATGGTGTAGATCGGCTTGAGGCCGCGCGCCAGGTGCTGTTCGAGCTGTTCGGCGCGGATCTGCATCGGGCTACAGCGCAATCGCCGCCAGCCGGCGCATGACCTGGGCCACCACGTCGGTCTGCATCTCGCGATACAGCTCGGCCTGTTCGAATTCCTTGGCCAGAGCGGCCGTTTCGCGGTAGCTCATCGAACGGCCGGCAGCGAGCTGGGTGACCGGGATCAACTCGCGGCCACCCGGGGCGCGGGCACGGAACTTGAGCTTCACGCCCAGTTGCAGCTCGCGCACCTCGGCCGTGGCCGTGGAGGCCACGGCGCTGCGGTCGCGCTGGTCTTCCAGCGCATGCAGCACGACATCGGCCTTGTCGGGGGCTTCCAGCACTCGCACCTGGCGGCTGAGCTGTTCGCGCAGTTCGCCGGCCAGCGGCGAGCGGGGTGCGAACCCTGTCAGCGCGATGCTGGCAAAGGCCAGGCGCGGTGGCTGGCGCAGCTGAAAGCCACAGCCGGCCAGCGCCAGCCCGCCCGTGGCCACCAGCAGCGAGCGGCGCGGGTGCATGGCCTCAGAGCTTGTGAGGTATTCCGGCGCGCCCGAGCGGGTGTCCGAAACGGTGTCGATCAAGGCGCAAAGCGCAGACGTAGCCCGGGCTACGGCGAGCATTTGCAACGCAGAGCGGCGCCGTTTCGGACGCACGAGCGGGTGTGGCGGGATACTTCACAAGCTCAAACCACCACGTTGACGAGCCGGCCCGGCACGACCACGATCTTCTTCGCCGCCTTGCCTTCGGCAAACCGCTGGAACTCGGGCGCCGCCAGCGCAGCGGCCTCGATGGCCGTGCGGTCGGCGTTGGCGGGCACCCGGATCGCACCGCGCAGCTTTCCGCTGACCTGCAGCATCAGTTCGATCTGGTCCTGCACCAGCGCGTCCTCGTCGACCTCGGGCCAGGGCGCGGCAAATAGATCACCCAACTGCGCCACGAAACCCAGGTCGGTCCACAGCGCATGCGCGATGTGCGGGGCCGCCGGGTACAGCGTGCGCAGCAGGATGCCCAGTGCCTCACGAGTCACGGCGTTGTCGGCCGGGGTGTCGGCCAGCCTGGCGTCGTCGATGGCGTTGAGCATCTTCATCGCGCCGCTGACCACCGTGTTGTATTGCAGCCGGTCGTAGTCGTGGCTGACCTGGCGCAGCAGCAGGTGGATCTCGCGGCGCAGGCCGGCCGCAGCGGCACTCGCGCCGGCCATGTCGGCACCAGCAGTTGCCAGGCGCGGGCCCAGGCGCACGCCGGCGGCCCACACGCGGCGCAGGAAGCGGAACGAGCCCTCGGCGCCGCTGTCCGACCAGGCCGCACTCTGGTCCGGCGGGCCGGCGAACATGGTGAACAGGCGCGCGGTGTCGGCGCCGAACCTGGCGATGATGTCCTTGGGCTCGACGACGTTGTTCTTGCTCTTGGACATCTTCTCGATGCCGCCCAGCGCAACCGGCAGCCCGTCGGCTTTGGCGGTGGCCGACACCGGGGCACCACGATCGTCGTACTGGACCTCGACTTCGCTGGGGTAGAACCAGCGCTTCTTGCCGCCTTCCTCGTCGCGGTAGAAGCTCTCGTTGAGCAGCATGCCCTGCGTGAAGAGCCTGGTGAAGGGCTCGCTGAAGCTCACCAGCCCCAGGTCGCGCATGGCCTTGGTCCAGAAGCGTGCATACAGCAGGTGCAGCACGGCGTGTTCGATGCCGCCGATGTACTGGTCCATCGGCATCCAGTATTCGTTGCGCGCGTCGACCATCGCACCATCGCTGCCGGGGCAGCAGTAGCGCATGTAGTACCAGGACGAATCGACGAAGGTGTCCATCGTGTCCGTCTCGCGCCGCGCGGGCTGGCCGCACTTCGGGCAGGCCACGTTCAGGAAGGCCGCGCTCTTGTTCAGCGGGTTGCCGCTGCCGTCGGGCACCAGGTCTTCGGGCAGCAGCACGGGCAGGTCGGCCTCGGGCACCGGCACGTCGCCGCAACTCGGGCAGTGAATGATCGGGATCGGCGTGCCCCAGTAGCGCTGGCGGCTGATGCCCCAGTCACGCAGGCGCCAGGTGGTCTTCTTCTCGCCAAGGCCCATGCCGGTCAGCGCGGCGGCGATCGCATCCACCGCGTTCTGGTGGGCCAGGCCGCTGTAGTTGCCCGAGTTGACGGTGAAGCCACGCTGCTTGTCGGCGTACCACTCCTGCCAGCGCTCGTAGTCGAAGGTCTCGCCGTCGACGCCGATGACCTGCAGGATCTGGATGCCGTACTTGCGCGCAAAGGCAAAGTCGCGTTCGTCGTGCGCGGGCACGCCCATCACGGCACCGTCGCCGTAGCCCATCAGCACGTAGTTGCCCACCCACACGGGCACCTCGGTGTCCAGCAGCGGGTGGCGCACGGTCAGGCCGGTGGGCATGCCCACCTTTTCCTTCAGGGCCAGTTCGGCTTCGGTGGTACCGCCCTTCCTGCATTCCTCTATGAAGGCAGCCAGCGCAGGGTTGCCGGCAGCGGCATGGGTGGCCAATGGGTGCTCCGGCGCCACGGCGCAGAAGGTGACACCCATGATGGTGTCGGCGCGCGTCGTGAAGACGTACAGGCGGCCGTCCTGGATCAATTGCCCGTCGGCGCCGCGGATCTGGTGCGGGAAGGCAAAGCGCACACCTTCGCTCTTGCCGATCCAGTGTTCCTGCATCAGGCGCACGCGCTCGGGCCAGCCTTCCAGGTAGTGCGGGCTGGTGCTGTCGTTGACGCCAGCGAGCAGCTCATCGGCGTACTGCGTGATGGCGAGGTAGTAACCCGGGATCTCGCGCTTTTCGACCGGCGCACCGCTGCGCCAGCCGCAGCCATCCACCACCTGTTCGTTGGCCAGCACGGTCTGGTCCACCGGGTCCCAGTTGACGATCTGCGTCTTCTTGTAGGCAATGCCCTTCTCGAGCATCTTCAGGAAGAACCACTGGTTCCAGCGGTAGTAGCCGGGGTCGCAGGTGGCCAGCTCACGGTCCCAGTCGAAGGCCAGGCCCAGCGGCTGCATCTGGCTCTTCATGTCGGCGATGTTGGCGCGCGTCCATTGCGCCGGCGGCACGTTGTTGTCGATGGCGGCGTTCTCGGCCGGCAGGCCGAAGGCGTCCCAGCCCATCGGCATCAGCACGTTGAAGCCCTTCATGCGCAGGTAGCGCGCCATCATGTCGTTGATGGTGTAGTTGCGCACATGGCCCATGTGCAGCTTGCCGCTGGGGTAGGGCAGCATGCTGCAGGCATAGAACTTGGGGCGCGATGCGTCCTCGGTGACGCGTGCGGCGCCGGTGGCGGCCCAGTGCGCCTGGGCCGCGGCTTCGACCTCGGTGGGCAGGTATTTTTCGTTCATCGGGCGATTGTAGGGATCGCACCGCGGCGCCACGGGAAATGGCGCGATCTGCAGAAAAGCGCACGTTCGTGCTCGCTATTCCCTCTCAAGTTCGCGCCGCTGGCGCAAGTTCACAGGCACCCGACGCCACTGGCCTGCAGGCGCAACAAGCCTGCAGCCCGGGCCGCTGTGCCGTCGGGCCCTGGACCAAGTGGCTGGATGGACTGTTGCACGCCAAGGCGCTGATCAGCGCCAGCAGCACAGACGCCATACTGGCCAGCCTGCGACGGGACATCCTGGCGCGCGTGCGTACGCTGGTGGATCAGGTGGCTACGGTGCCGCCCTATGGGCCGGCTGAGGGAAGGCCTGGACTATTCGCCCTCGGTGCCTGCGAGCCAGGATGGCGTCAAGTATTCGGCCGGCAGAGCGTACCGGGCAGCATCTCCTCGCCGGGGCACGAGCATTCGGTGATCACCGGGGGCGCGGCCCACACCGTGCCCGCCAGCATCGTCGAACGCAACGTGCCGCTGCAGGGGGTGGTGTGACACTGAATATCGGATTCAGCGGCGGCCAGGGTTTCCTGCTCACTGAATGCTTTCTGCTGACCGAATCGCTGGCCGACCCTGCCACGTCGCTGGTTCGAAGTGTGCTGGGCGAGTAGGTACAGGCGGCCCTTCCCGGCCAGGCCGGCCCAGCCGGTCCGGGCATGACGCCAACCACGGCGTGAACTAGGTCGGGTACTGGGCGGGGCCGCGGCCGGCGCGGTGCAGGCGCCGCTCAAGTTTGCGCGGCATGTGACGAATTGCAGGGTCCGGGCGGTGCTACCGAGGTGGCGCCGCTGCGGTTCACCCGATGCCCGCCGCCAGCCTGACCTGATGACTCCCGCGCCCCACCGCCCCGTCCCCGCCGCGAGCGTCGCCACGCGCTGGGCAGGCCCGTGGCTGTCGTTCTACGAACGGCACCTGTTCGACTACCCCAGGGCGGCCACGGCCGTCTGGCTGGCCATCATGCTGGCCGGTGCGCTGGCCGGTGGCTGGGCGCTGTGGCAGCTCACATCGATGCCGGCGGACTCGGCCCCGGCCGTGCTGCTGGCCGTGTGCCTGGCGGCGCTGGGTTCGCTGTCCGCCACCAAGCTGCCGCGCTCGGCCTACACCTTCACCGTCTCCGAAGTCTTCGTTCTGGCCGCGCTCGCCACCCTGGGGCCGGCCGTGGCCGTCGTAGCCACCGGGGTTGAATCGACGATTGCCACGCGCCGCAACTCCAAACGGCTGAGCAGCCGGCTCAGCAGCCCGGCGGCCTCGATGGCGGCCATCTGGGTCGGTGGGCACCTGTATCTGGCGGCGCGCGATGTGCTGGTGAGGTGGGGCCAGAGCCTGGAGGTGGCGTCGCTGGCAGCGCTGTGCGGCGTGGCGCTGGTGCCCTTCCTGCTGAGCACGCTGCCGCTGATGGCGATGATGGCGCTCAAGAGGCGCGAGCCCATGCGGCCGCGACAGTGGCTGGCGGACTCCTCGGGCCTGGCGCTCATCTACCTGGGCTCGGCCTTCGTGGCCGGGCTGGTGCACCTCAACGCGCTGCGCTTCGGCGCGGCGGTGATCGTCATTTCGGCGGGTGTGGCGCTGGGGTTGGTGGCCCTGCTGCGCCTGAACCTGTCGCGCCAGGAAGCTGAACGCCTGGCGCAGGAAGTGCGGGTTTCCGGCGCCCAGCGCGAGGCCGCGCTCAGCCAGCAGCGATTCATGGCCGCGTTCACGCACGCGGCCATCGGCATGGCCATCGTGCGCCACGAAGGCCACATCCTGCAGGTCAACCAGGCGCTGTGTTCGCTGGTGGCGCGCACCGGTGCGGAACTGGTCGGCCGCCCGTTCTGCCAGTTGTTGCACGAAGGGGATGCCGCGCTGTTCCAGCGCCAGGCCCGTGCCGTGCTGGATGCCCCGGACGAAGCCTTCTCGATGGAAGTGCGCACCCTGGGCGCGGGAGGTACCGAATGCTGGGTCTCGGTGCACTGCAGCCGCTACGAGGATCCGGGCGGCAACGGGCACTGCCTTATCTACCAGTTGCACGACATCACCTCGCGGCACCTGGCCGAAAGCCGCCTGCATCACATCGCCTATCACGATGGCCTGACCGACCTGGCCAACCGCAACTATTTCCACGAGCGCCTGGAAGTGGCGGTCGAACGCACACGCCTGGATGCCGAGCAGCGGTTCGCCGTGCTGTTCCTGGATCTGGACCGCTTCAAGATGGTCAACGACAGTCTGGGCCACATGGCGGGCAACCAGTTGCTGCACGAAGTCGCCCAGCGCCTGCGCGCCTGTGTACGGCCGATCGACCTGGTGGCGCGGCTGGGCGGCGACGAGTTCGCGATCCTGCTGGAATCGTTGCACGACCCCGAGTCGGGCCTGCGCCTGGCGCATCGCGTGCTGGACGTGCTGAGCCAGCCGCTGTCGATCAACGGAACCGAGGTCGTGCCGGGTGCCAGCGTGGGCATCACCTTCAGCGACCTGGGCTACCGCACGGTGGATGAGGTGCTGCGTGATGCCGACCTGGCCATGTACGAAGCCAAGGCCGGCGGCCGCGGCCGCGTGGCGCTGTTCGACAGCTCGATGCACGAGAAGGTCGCCGAGAAGCTGGCGCTGGAAAGCGACCTGCGCCACGCCATCGGCGATGGGCAGCTGTCGGTGAACTTCCAGCCGCTGTTCGAGCTGGAGCCCTACCGGCTCAACGGCTTCGAAGCGTTGGCGCGCTGGGTGCACCCGCAGCGTGGGCCGGTGAGCCCGGCGGTCTTCATCGCACTGGCCGAAGAGTCAGGCCACATCGAAGCGCTGACCGACTGGATCATCAGCCACGCCGTGGGCCAGCTGGCCACCTGGCGACGCCTGCACCCGCAGGCCGGATCGTTGGGCATGCACGTCAACATCTCCGGGCGGGATCTGGCGCGGGCTGGCCTGGTCAGCCACGTGCGGCAGGTGCTCGAGGCCTGCGAGGTGCCCGCTTCGGCATTGACGCTGGAGATCACCGAGACCACGCTGATGGGTCGCCTGGACGTGGCGCTGCAGAACATGGGCCAGTTGCGTGAGCTGGGCGTGCGCTTCTCCATCGACGACTTCGGCACCGGCTATTCGTCGCTGTCCTACCTGAGCACGCTGCCGATCGACAGCCTGAAGATCGACCGCAGCTTCGTGATGGGGCTGCACGAGAACCCGCAGAACGTGGAGATCGTGCGCGCGGTGCTCAACCTGGGCCTGTCGTTGGGCCGGCGCGTGATCGCCGAGGGCATCGAAACGCCCCGGCAACTGAGCGCGCTGCGTGAACTCGGCGTACCCGTGGGCCAGGGCTATCTGCTGTCGCGCCCGCTGCGCGCGGAACAGGTGCAGGAATTGCTGGCGGTGGGCACCGTCCTGCCGGTCTGATCAGCGCGGGGCGGGGGCTTCGGTGACGAAGCCGATGCGCGTGAGCCCGGCCTGCTGCACCCAGCCGATCAGTTCGGCGACACGGCCATAGGCCACGCGGCTGTCGGCGCGCAGCTGCACTTCGGTATTGGGGTCGCGGCGTGCGGCCTCGCGCACGCGGGCCATCACCTGCTCGCGTGCGGCGGCGTCGGCCACCGGTTGTTCGCCGACGAAGACGCGGCCCTGGGCATCGATGGCCAGCGCCACGAAGGCCGGTGCTTCGCTGCTGGCAGCCCCTTCAGCACGCGGCAGATCCAGCTTCAGGCTGCTGGCCATCAGCGGGGCGGTGATGATGAAGATCACCAGCAGCACCAGCATCACGTCGATCAGCGGCGTCATGTTGATGTCGCTCATGGGCTGCGAGCCCGGGTTGCGTTCGAGTCGGCCGAAGGCCATGTCTTCACAGGCTCCCGGCCCCGCTTTCGCGGTCGAGTTGCAGCTCGCGCAGGTCCAGCGCAAAGCCTTCGAGCTCGGCTTCGCAGGCCGCCACGCGCTTGCCGAACACGTTGTAGGCCAGCACGGCCGGCACGGCCACGGCGATGCCGGCGGCCGTCATGATGAGGGCTTCGCCGATCGGGCCGCTGACCTTGTCGATGCTCACGCCGCCGGCGGCGGCCATCCCCACCAGCGCGTTGTAGACGCCCCAGACGGTGCCGAACAGACCCACGAAGGGCGCGGTGCTGCCGATGCTGGCCAGCACCACCTGGCCATACTGCAAGTGCGCCAGGCTGCGGTGCAGGCCATCGCGCAGCCGCCGCGTGAGCTGGGTCTGCAGCCGGGCCGCGGTTTCCAGCGTGCCACCGGCCGGTGCCTGGGCCACCGCGTCCACCAGAGGCAAGAGGACCCGTTCGCGGTCCAGGCCCAGCAGGCGGTTGCGCCCGCCTTCCAGTGATTCGGCATCCCAGAAAGCGGGCACGGCGCGTTCGATGTCGGTGGTGGCCCGCCGCAGCAGCCAGCCCTTCCACAGGATCAGCACCCAGGCAGTGACCGACATGGCCAGCAACAGCAGGGCCACCGTGCGGCCCACCGCATCGCTCTGTGCCCAGAACTGGGCCAGGCCGGTCATGCCAGTCCCAGCACGTCGCCCATGCCGTACAGACCCGGGCCACGGCCGGCCACGAAGCGCGCCGCGCGCAGACTCCCTTCGGCGTAGTTGGCGCGGCTGCTGCTCTTGTGCGAGATCTCGATGCGTTCACCGGTGCCGGCGAAGAGCACGGTGTGTTCACCCACGATGTCACCGCCACGCACGGTCGCAAAACCGATGCTGCCACCTGGCCGTTCGCCGGTGTGGCCGTGCCGGGTGAACACGCCGTGGGTGGACAGATCGACGCCGCGGGCGCGCGCCACGGCCTCACCCATCGCCAGCGCGGTGCCGCTGGGGGCATCGACCTTGTGCCGGTGATGGGCTTCGATGACTTCCACGTCGTAGTCCCCGCCGAGCGTGCGTGCAGCCTGTTCCAGCAGGCGCAGCATGACGTTCACGCCCACGCTCATGTTGGGCGCAAAGACCACGCCCACCCGCTGCGCCGTGGTGGCGATCTGGGCCTTCTGCGCCGGCGTGAAGCCAGTGGTGCCGACGACGGCCCGCACGCCAAGCTCGGCGCACAGCGCCAGATGGGCCAGCGTACCCTCGGGGCGTGTGAAGTCGACCAGCACGTCGGCCGCGGCCAGGCCGGCGCGGATGTCGGCCGTCACGACCACCCCCGTCGTGCGGCCCGCAAACGCGCCTGCGTCCTGGCGCA
>DAORNK010000111.1:0-11600 GCA_035440985.1 Rubrivivax sp.
GTCGCCACGCACGTAGGCGTCGGCCAGTTCACCGATCCGGCCTTGCGCCAGATCGGCCAGCAACTGGCGCCGGCGCATCGTCAACTGCACCGCCGAGCCGTCAGGCCCGGCCCGACCCCCCGGCCACCGCAAGGCCAGGCCGCGGGGCAGGGTGGCCACGCGCGTGTCGATCAATCGGGCGAACGCGATCATGCGCAGGCACAAGAAGTCGCATCGCCAGGAGCGCGGAGGTGTCGCAAGCCCGCCCCCAAGCGCTGACCTGGGGGGAAAAGTCTGGGGCCGTCAGCGTGCGGCAGATTGCGGCTGCTCAACAACTCTGTGCGGGGGCTCACCAGGACCCGGAGTTCGAACGCCGAAGCACCGCCTCGGCGCAACCCACCGTGCCCACCGTCCGGCGACTTGCGTCGCGGCTACCGCATGTCCTTGGCGGTCACCAGCGTCACACCGCCTTCCGTGACGTGAAAGCGTTTGCGATCCTGGGCCGGGTCGAAGCCAGCCTGGAAGCCATCGGGCAGCACGCAGTCCTTGTCGACGATGACCCGTTGCAGGCGCACGTTGCGGCCGACACGCACCTTGGGCAGCAGCAGGGATTCCTCCAGCACGCTGCCGTCGCCGACCCGACACTCGCGGAACAGCACGCAGCGCCGCACCAGGGCACCGCTGACGATGCAACCCCCGGACACCAGCGCATCGACCGCCATGCCGCGGCGGCCGGGGTCGTCGAAGACGAACTTGGCCGGCGGACGGTGCGGCTGCCGGGCCGACATCGGCCAGTCCGGGTCGTAGAGGTTCAGGTCGGGGACCACCTTGCACAGGTCCATGTTGGCCGCCCAGTAGGCGTCCAGCGTGCCCACGTCACGCCAGTAGGGCTTGTCGTCCACCATGTTCACGCAGCTGTCCGCGAAGCGGTGGGCGTGCACGTGGGCGCGCGGCACCAGCCAGGGGATCAGGTCCTTGCCGAAGTCGTGGCTGGAGTCGCGGTCCAGGGCGTCGCGTTCCAACTGCTTCATCAGCACATCGACGCCGAAGACGTAGATCCCCATGCTGGCCAGCGCCAGGCCGGGCTTGCCGGGCACGGATCGTGGCTGGGCGGGCTTCTCGTCGAAGGCCACCACCCGCTGGCTTTCGTCGACGCTCAGGACGCCGAATTCCCGGGCGTCGGCCACCGGTACCTCCAGGCAGGCGATGCTGAGGTCGGCGCCGCAGGCGACGTGCTCGTTGAGCATGGCGGCGTAGTCCATCTTGTAGACGTGATCGGCCGACAGGATGAGCACGTGCGTGGCTTGTGCCTCGCGCAGCATGTCCAGGTTCTGGAACACGGCATTGGCGGTGCCGCTGTACCAGCCATCGCCCAGCTGCTGCTGCGCCGGCACGACGTCGACGTATTCGCCCAGGCTGGGCTCCAGGAACCCCCAGCTGCGTTCGATGTGACGAATCAGACTCTGGGCCTTGTACTGGGTCAGCACCCCGATGCGGCGCAGGCCGGAGTTAACGCAGTTGGCGAGAACGAAGTCGACGATGCGCAAGGTCCCGCCAAAAGGCACGGCCGGTTTGGCGCGGTGATCCGTCAGGCTACGCAACCTGGTGCCTCGTCCGCCAGCGAGGACCAGCGCGTAGGTATGGAACGCCAGTGAGCGGCGGGAGTCGGTATTCATGACCCTAGACTAGGACGCGACAACTCCCGCATACTGTCCAAGATCAAGGTCTCTGTCGAGAAAGGCGCGCCCATCGGCCGCCGGGGCGGACAGCCTCAGGGCGCCGGGACTGCGGCGGTTTCGGCGCTCATGGGCGTGATGTTCTGTGCCAGGTCGCCCTTGGGCCCCTGCACGACTTCGTAGCTCACGCGGCTGCCCTGTTTGAGGGTGCGGAACCCCTCCATCTGGACCGCCGAGAAATGCGCGAAGACGTCGGTGCCGCCGCCATCGGGCTCGATGAACCCGAATCCCTTGGCGTCATTGAACCATTTCACCGTTCCGACAGCCATCTCTGCCCCTTGGGACATTGAGGAACGGAAATTGTGGCCCTGCGCCGGAAAGGGTGTCAAGGAGCTGGCCCGGCCGGGCCAGCTCCCTGGCTCGACCGGGTCAGAGCGCGGCGCCGTGCGGCAGCAATTTCACGTTGCCTGAGGGTCTACGAGCGACGGTCGTGCACCTTCAGACCAACTCGATAGAATGGCTCATGCCCGACGACAAACCCGGTGATTTGCCGCCGACACCCAAGCCCGAAGTGCCGCGACCGGACGGTGGCGGGGCCGTGCTTGCCGAGCGCAAGGCGGCCCGCACCAAGCCGCCCTCGCTGTACCAGGTGGTCATGCTCAACGACGACTACACGCCGATGGAGTTTGTCGTGATGGTGCTGCAGAGCTTCTTCCAGCGTGACACGGACACGGCCATGCACATCATGCTGAAGATTCACCACGAAGGGCGCGGCATCTGCGGCGTCTACCCCAAGGACGTTGCCGCAACGAAAGTCGAGCTGGTGCTCACCGCCGCAAGGCGCGAGGGGCATCCGCTGCAGTGCATTATGGAGGCCGCATGATCGCGCAAGAGCTTGAAGTCAGCCTGCACATGGCGTTTGTCGAGGCGCGCCAGCAGCGCCACGAGTTCATCACGGTCGAGCACCTGCTGATGGCGCTGCTGGACAACCCGTCCGCCGCCGAGGTGCTGCGCGCCTGCGCCGCCAACATCGAGGACCTGCGCAAGAGCCTGGCCACCTTCATCAAGGAAAACACGCCCACCGTGGGCGGCAACGAAGAGGTGGACACGCAACCGACGCTGGGCTTCCAACGGGTCATCCAGCGCGCCATCATGCACGTGCAGAGCACGGGCAGCGGCAAGAAGGAGGTCACCGGTGCCAACGTGCTGGTGGCCATCTTCGGCGAGAAGGACTCGCACGCCGTGTACTACCTGCACCAGCAGGGCGTGACGCGGCTTGACGTGGTGAACTTCATCGCGCACGGCATCAAGAAGAGCGACCCGCCCGAGCCGGCCAAGAGCAACGAGAGCACCGGCAACGAAGGCGAGAAGGAAGACGGCGCGGCGGGCGATGGCAAGGGCTCGCCGCTGGAGCAGTTCACGCAGAACCTGAACCAGCTCGCGATCCAAGGCAAGATCGACCCGCTGATCGGGCGCGAGCACGAAGTGGAGCGGGTGATCCAGGTGCTGTGCCGGCGCCGCAAGAACAATCCGCTGCTGGTGGGCGAAGCCGGGGTCGGCAAGACCGCCATCGCCGAAGGCCTGGCCTGGCGCATCACCGAAAAGGATGTGCCCGAGGTGCTGGCCGACGCCACCGTCTATGCGCTGGACATGGGCGCGCTGCTGGCCGGCACCAAGTACCGGGGCGACTTCGAGCAGCGCCTGAAGGGCGTGCTCAAGCAGTTGAAGGACCACCCCAACGCGATCCTCTTCATCGACGAGATCCACACGCTGATCGGTGCGGGCGCGGCCAGCGGGGGGACGCTGGATGCGTCCAACCTGCTCAAGCCGGCGCTGAGCAGCGGGGCGATGAAGTGCATCGGCGCCACCACTTTCACCGAGTACCGCGGCATCTTCGAAAAGGACGCGGCGCTGTCGCGGCGCTTCCAGAAGGTCGACGTGGTCGAGCCGTCGGTCGAACAGACCATCGAGATCCTCAAGGGGCTGAAGAGCCGCTTCGAGGAGCACCACAGCGTCAAGTACGCGGTCGGTGCGCTGCAGGCGGCCGCTGAACTCTCGGCCAAGTACATCAACGATCGCCACCTGCCCGACAAGGCCATCGACGTGATCGACGAAGCCGGTGCCGCGCAACGCATCCTGCCGGCCAGCAAGCGCAAGAAGACCATCACGCGCAGCGAGGTCGAGGAGATCGTGGCCAAGATCGCCCGCATCCCGCCGGCCAGCGTGTCCAGCGACGACCGCGGCAAGCTCAAGCTGCTCGACCGCGACCTGAAGAGCGTGGTCTTCGGCCAGGATCCGGCCATCGATGCGCTGGCCGCGGCCATCAAGATGGCGCGCTCCGGTCTGGGCAAGCCTGACAAACCCATCGGCAGCTTCCTGTTCAGCGGCCCCACGGGCGTGGGCAAGACCGAAGTCGCCAAGCAACTGGCCTATGTGCTGGGCATCGACCTGATCCGCTTCGACATGTCCGAGTACATGGAGCGCCATGCCGTCAGCCGCCTGATCGGCGCGCCCCCGGGCTACGTGGGCTTCGACCAGGGCGGTCTGCTGACCGAGGCCATCACCAAGAAGCCGCACAGCGTGCTGCTGATGGACGAGATCGAGAAGGCGCACCCGGATGTCTTCAACGTGCTGCTGCAGGTGATGGACCACGGCACGCTGACCGACAACAACGGCCGCAAGTCCGACTTCCGCAACGTGATCATCATCATGACCACCAACGCGGGCGCCGAGACCATGAACAGGGCCACCATCGGCTTCACCAACAAGCGTGAGCAAGGTGACGAAATGGGCGACATCAAGCGCCTGTTCACGCCGGAGTTCCGCAATCGCCTGGACGCCATCGTCAACTTCCGCCCGTTGGACGAAGACATCATCCTGCGGGTGGTGGACAAGTTCCTGCTCCAACTGGAAGGCCAGCTGGCCGAGAAGAAGGTCGAGGTCACCTTCACCGACGTCCTGCGCAAGTACCTGGGCAAGAAGGGCTTTGATCCGCTGATGGGCGCGCGGCCGATGCAGCGCCTGATCCAGGACACCATCCGCCGGGCTCTGGCTGACGAGCTCCTGTTCGGCCGCCTGGTGGACGGTGGCCGCCTGACAGTGGACCTGGACGCGGACGACCAGATCCTGCTGGACATCCAGCCGCCCAAGAAGAGCGACAAGCCGCGCGCCGAGGCCGCGGCTGCCTGATCAGCCGGCGTTGCGCCGAGGCGGTGGCCGGTCCAGCGCCGGGTCCTGGCGGTAGTACCGGACGAGCATCTCGTACAAGGCGGGATGCTCGTTTTTCATCCGGGCCGGGTCGACAAAGAAGCTCTCGCTGGCCACCGCGAAGAACTCTTCTTCGGAATGAGCGCCATAGGCGTCCAGTACCGTGGACGCCCCGGCTTCGACCCGTCCGGCGAAGCAGCCGAACTCCTCGGTCAGGGTCCTGCGCCAATGGCTCCGGGGCAGATCAGGCGGCAGCAGCGGCACGCCATCGGCCACGCCGTCGGCCATGTCCAGCACATGGGCAAACTCGTGGATCACGACGTTGTAGCCCTGTGCCGCCGTCTGGCCGGCCCCGCGCACGTCCAGCCAGGACAGCATCACCGGACCGCCGGGCATGGCCTCGCCGGCGAGCACTTCGTCGGCCTCGTGGACGATGCCGTCCTCGTCCGCCCATTCCCGGCGCGCGGTGACCTGGTGTGGGTGGACGACGATGCCGACAAAACCGTCGTAACACGACAGGCCCAGCTTCAGCACAGGCAGCACAGCCTGCGCCGCGATCGACACGACCATCGCATCGGACAAGCGCAAACCGCCCGTGGCGCTGAACTCCTTGCGGTCCAGAAAGAGGCTGGTCAGGCGGCGCAGCAGGGCGGCGTCCCTCTGGTCGCGGCGCTGCAGGAAGGGGTAGCGCACCAGCGTACGCTTCCAGAGGTCATCGGGGATGGGCTTGCGGCCCACGGCCGCCTCTTCGCGCCGTGCCCGCCAGGCCAACCACCATCGACGCCACATCGGATGGTTCAGGCGTGGGGCGACGGACGGGCCGGGCGGCGCATGTGCAGCTCTCAGGCTGCTGCAGGGCCCAGCCGCTGCAGCCCATCGCGGGTCAGCCGCAGGACTTCAGCGCGCTGGGCACCATCCAGGTCCCAATCGCTGAGCACGTGGCGCCGGAATCCGGGCGCCAGCACCTGGCTGCCAGGCCGGTGGGTGTGGCCATGCACGAGTTCGGTGGCGCCCAGCGCCTGCAGCCAGCGCAAGGCTTCGTTGGCGTCCACATCGGCATCGCCGTCGCCGTCGAACTGGCGGCGCGTCCGGCTGGCCTGGCGGATCTCGGCAGCAATCCGAAGTCGCTCGGACAAGGGCCTGGCCAGGAAGGTGGCCTGCCACTCGCTGGCGCGCACCTGCTGCCGGAAGACCTGATAGGGGCGGTCGGCCAGGCACAGCGCGTCGCCATGGCTGAGCAGCAGGCGCTGGCCCCAGGCCTCGAGCGTCGTCGGGTCGGACAGGCGCGTCAGGCCGGCTGCGCGCAGCATCTCGCTGCCCACCAGAAAGTCGCGATTGCCGGCCAGAAAGGCCAGGTGGCGCTGGCGGGCCACGTCGGCCAGCAGGTCGACGCAGGCCTGCTCGAAAGGGCGATGGCGCATGTCGTCGCCGACCCAGACCTCGAACAGATCCCCGAGCACGAACACCGCGTCGGCCTGCGTACGCTGCAGATAGGCCCGAAAGGCGTCGAAGGTGCGCGGCAGCGCCTCGCAAAGGTGCAGGTCGGAGATGAAGTCGATGCGGCGCCAGGAGGCCGGCGCCACCCACTCGACCAGAGGCGGCAGCGGCGCGGCGGCACCGGCACCCGGCATCAGGTGAGCTCGGCGACCCGCTCGATGCGCACATCCTCCAGCGGCACGTCGTCGTGGAAGCCCTTGCGGCCGGTGCGCACCTTCTCGATCGCTTCGACGACCTCCGTGCCCTTCACGACCTTGCCGAAAACGGCATAACCCCAACCCTGCGCACTGGGGGCCGTGTGGTCCAGAAAGGCATTGTCGACGGTGTTGATGAAGAACTGCGCCGTTGCCGAATGCGGGTCGCTGGTGCGCGCCATGGCCAACGTGAAGCGCTTGTTCTTCAGGCCGTTGGTGGCTTCGTTCTGGATCGGCGCGTCGCAGGGCTTCTGCCGCATGCCGGCCTCGAAGCCGCCACCCTGCAGCATGAAGCCCTTGATGACGCGGTGGAACACGGTGCCGTCGTAGTGCCCTTTGGCCACATAGGCCAGAAAGTTGGCGGTGGACAGCGGTGCCGCTGCGTCATCCAGTTCGATGACGATGGTGCCGGCGCTGGTGTCCATCTGTACGGTCTTGGTCATTTCATTTCTCCACACTGGCCTTGCGGATGAGCACCGGTGTCACCGGCACGTTCTGGTGCCCGCCCATGGTATGCGTGGGCTGGCTCTTGATCTTGTCGACCACATCCATGCCCGCAACAACCTTGCCGAACACCGCGTAACCGTGGCCGTCGCGCGAATTCGCCTGGTCCAGCGGCAGGTTGTCGTTGACGTTGATGAAGAACTGCGAGGTGGCCGAATCCGGAATGCCGGTACGGGCCATCGCAATCGTGCCGCGGGTGTTCGACAAGCCGTTGCGGCTTTCCAGCGGAATGGGTGGCCGCGTGGGCTTTTGCTGCAGGTCCTGCTTGTAGCCGCCACCCTGGATCATGAAGCCGTCGATCACGCGGTGGAACACGGTGTCGTCGTAGTGCCCGGCCCTCACGTACTGCAGAAAGTTGTCCACGGTCTTGGGTGCCTTCTCGGCGTCGAGTTCAACAACGATGTCGCCCAGGCTCGTGGCCAGCTTCACCTTCTGGGCCCAGGTGCTGCTGGTGCCGAAGGTCAGCGCGGCGATCAGCGCCAGCGCGGGGAGCGTTTTCAGGGTCAAGGTGAGGGTCTCCAAGATGAAGGCCGCACCCGTCGCGGCCAGGCGCAAGTCTAGCGGGCGACGCCTGTCACCGGGTCGGCCAGGGCTTCACTGGCCAGCAAGGTCCGCAGCGCCTGCAGCTTGCGCCGCAGCGTCGCGTCCGCGGCCGGTGCGCTGGCGGCCTGTTCCCAGGCCTGCGCGGCCAACCACAGATGGATCTGTCCCAGGTTGACGCGGGCGGCATGGTGGTGGGGGTCATTGAGCAGTGCCTGCTGCAGCGACAACCGGGCCTCTTCCAACCGGCCGGCACGCGCCTGCAACAAGGCCAGGTTGTTGTAGGGGTCCGGCAGTTCCGGGTACTCGTGGGTCAGCTCCGTGAACAGGGTGAGGGCCTCCTGGTCGCGGCGCATGTCCATCAGCACCACGGCGCGCAAGAACCGCAGCGTGGCGTCCCGCGGTCTGGCCTGCAAGGCCTTGTCGGCCGCCTGCAGCGCGCCGGGCAGGTCACCACGGCTGATCAGCAGCCGCAAGTCCTCCACCGGCCCCGCCAGGCAAGCACCGCCGGCGCATGACAGCGTCAGCGCTAGCAGAGAGGAAAGGGCGAGGCGGCGGAGCGGCATGTTGCGGGGCAAGCCCACCAAGGGCTGCAGCGGCGGCGCCGCTATACTGAAATCCATTCTATAGACGCACCGGCAGGCCGATTCGCCCTGCGTCCGCCATGGCGGTGTCCCCCGCCCGCGCACCGCCCATGAGCCTACACATCCACAACACCCTCACGCGCCGCCTGGAGGCGTTTGCGCCCTCTGAACCCGGTCACGTGCGCATGTACGTCTGCGGCATCACGGTCTACGACCAGTGCCACCTGGGCCACGCCCGCATGGTGCTGGCGTTCGACATGGTCTACCGCTGGCTGCTGGCCAGCGGCTGGCGCGTGACCTACGTGCGCAACATCACCGACATTGAAGACAAGATCATCAGGCGTGCGCTGGAGCGCGGCATCAGCATCCGCGCGCTGACCGACGAGATGATCACCGGCATGCACCGCGACTTTGCAGCGCTGGGCGCGGCAGTGCCCACGCACGAGCCGCGCGCCACCGACTACGTGCCGCAGATGTTGCAGCTCATCGACCGCCTGCACGACAAGGGCCTGGCCTATCAAGCCAGCGGCGGCGACGTCAATTTCGCCGTGCGCCGCTTTCCCGCCTACGGAAAACTCAGCGGCAAGTCGCTGGACGAACTGCGTGCCGGCGAACGCGTGGCCGTGCAGGACGACAAGGAAGACCCGCTGGACTTCGTGCTGTGGAAGGCCTCCAAGCCCGACGAGCCCGACGAGGCCCGCTGGGCCAGCCGCTACGGGCCCGGCCGCCCCGGCTGGCACATCGAATGCTCGGCCATGAGTTGCGCGCTGCTGGGTGAGCCGTTCGACATCCACGGCGGCGGCATGGACCTGCAGTTCCCGCACCACGAGAACGAGATCGCCCAGAGCGAAGGCGCATCGGGCGGGCCATTCGTGCGCACCTGGATGCACAACGGCTTTCTCAACATCGACGACACGAAGATGTCCAAGTCGCTGGGCAACTTCTTCACCATTGCCGACGTGCTCAAGCGCTTTGACGGCGAGTCGGTGCGCTTCTTCATGCTGCGCACGCACTACCGCAGCCCGTTCAACTTCAGCGATACCGTGCTCGAGGAGACGCGCAGCTCGCTCAAGCGGCTGTACACGGCACTGGAGACGGCTGGGCCGGTGGCGCCGCTGGCCGGCATCGATTGGGCGGAACCACGCGCCGCGGCCTTCAAGGCCGCGATGGACGACGACTTCAACACGCCGGGGGCCGTGGCCGTGCTGTTCGACCTGGCCAGCGCCATCAACCGCGGCCAGACCGGCGATGCCGCCCTCCTGCGTGCCCTGGGCGCCACGCTGGGTTTGCTGCAGCAGGATCCGGTGACCTACCTGCAGGGTGGTTCGGGTGTCGACGAGGCCGCCATCCAGGTGCGCATCGCCGAACGAGCGGCCGCCAAGCAGGCGCGTGACTTTGCCCGGGCCGACCGCATACGCGACGAACTGGCGGCGCAGGGCATCGTGCTGAAGGATTCGCCCCAGGGCACGACTTGGGTCAAGGCCTGAGCTTGCCCAAGACCACCACC
Source organism: Rubrivivax sp. (assembly GCA_035440985.1). GTDB lineage: Bacteria > Pseudomonadota > Gammaproteobacteria > Burkholderiales > Burkholderiaceae_C > Rubrivivax. The sequence continues at coordinate 9,689 of DAORNK010000111.1, forward strand.
CCGGCGCCTGCCGTGCCCGCTTACTGGGACGAGGCCTGCCGCCACCTGGCGCGGCGCGACCGCGTGATGAAGAAGCTGATACCGCGCTTTGGCGAGGCGAGGCTGACCAGCCGCGGAGACGCCTTCACCACGCTGGCGCGGTCCATCGTCGGCCAGCAGATCTCGGTCAAGGCAGCCCAATCGGTGTGGGACCGGTTCGCCACGCTGGTGGGCGGGCCGGCCACCGGGCTGCAGCCGACGGCGGTCGGCGCGCTGCCGGTGCCGCGCCTGCGCGAGGCCGGCCTGTCGGCCCGCAAGGCCGAGTATCTGCTGGACCTGTCACGCCACTTCGCCGCAGGCCAGGTGCACGTGGCCGACTGGCAGTCGATGGACGACGAGGCCATCATCGCCGAACTGGTGGCCATCCGCGGCATTGGCCGCTGGACGGCGGAGATGTTCCTGATCTTCCACCTGATGCGCCCCAATGTGATGCCGCTGGACGACCTGGGGCTGCTCAAGGGCATCAGCCTGAACTACTTCAGCGGCGAACCGGTCTCGCGGGCCGAAGCACGTGAGGTCGGCGAGGCCTGGGAGCCCTTCCGCTCGGTGGCCACTTGGTATATTTGGCGCAGTCTCGACCCGCTGCCGGTGGACTATTGAACCGCGCGTCAAACGCGCCTGGGAAGCCTGAATTGTCCAAACGCCACTTCCTTGACTTCGAGTCGCCCATCGCGGAGCTGGAATCCAAGATCGACGAGCTGCGCTATGTGCAGAACGAGTCCGCGGTCGACATTTCCGAAGAGATCGAACGCCTCAGCCAGAAGAGCCAGCAGCTCACGCGCGACATCTACGCCAACCTGACGCCCTGGCAGGTGACGCAGATCGCACGTCACCCGCAGCGCCCCTACACGCTGGACTACGTGAACGAGGTGTTCACCGATTTCCAGGAAATGCACGGGGACCGGCATTACGCCGACGACCTCAGCATCGTCGGTGGGCTGGCCCGTTTCAACGGCCAGGCCTGCATGGTGCTGGGCCACCAGAAAGGCCGCGACACGAAGGAGCGCACGCAGCGCAACTTCGGCATGAGCCGCCCCGAGGGCTACCGCAAGGCACTGCGCCTGATGAAGCTGGCCGAGAAGTTCGGTCTGCCGGTGTTCACCTTCGTCGACACGCCGGGTGCCTATCCCGGCATCGGCGCCGAAGAGCGCGGCCAGTCCGAAGCCATCGGGCGCAACATCTACGAGATGGCGCAGCTCGAAGTGCCCATCGTCAGCACCATCATCGGTGAAGGCGGCTCCGGCGGCGCGCTGGCCATCAGCGTGGCCGACTCGGTGCTGATGCTGCAGTTCAGCGTCTATTCGGTGATTTCGCCCGAAGGCTGCGCGGGCATCCTGTGGCGCACGGCCGAACGTGCGGCGGAAGCCGCCGACGCGCTGGGCATCACGGCTCATCGTCTGAAGGCGCTGGGAGTGATCGACAAGATCGTCAACGAACCGGTGGGCGGCGCACACCGCGACATGCCCTGGATGGCGGCGCAGCTCAAGCGGGCCCTGCTGGATGCCTGGCGCCAGACGGCCGATCTCAAGCCCAAGGACCTGCTGCAGCGCCGCTACGAGCGCCTGCGTGCCTATGGGCGCTTCACCGACACCAAGGAGCGCTGAACCCGCTTCGGGGCGCGTGGCCGTGGCCACCAGCGGTGGGCGCGACTCGACCGCCTTGCTGCACTGCACGCTGCGCCAGGCCCGGGCTCTGGGCATCGGGGTCATCGCGCTGCACGTGCATCACGGCCTGCTGCCCCAGGCCGATGCCTGGCTGAAGCAGGTCCGGGCCCAGAGCCGGCGCTGGGGTGCCGATTTCGATGCCCGCCGCCTGGGCGGCGCGCCAGCCCCCGGCCAGAGCGTCGAGGCGTGGGCGAGGGCAGGGCGCTATG
>DAORNK010000112.1:0-11530 GCA_035440985.1 Rubrivivax sp.
GCAGGCCCGCCGGCTGGCCCAGGCCGCGGGCCGCGGGTTCGAGGTCATCGGGGCGCCCGGCAAGCTGGCCGAGCTGGCCCGCCTCTATGGTGTCGAGGAATTGCTGTCCCTCGCGCCCTCATCGCCGGCAGGCCCCGTGGGCGGGGCGTAGCGCCGCTGGCGCAGGTTCTTCTTGATCTCCTGCAGCAGGGGCCGGAGTTTGTCGGAGCCCAGCCGCAGCGCGACCCCCGTGGTCAGGATGTCGATGATCAGCAGGTGCAGCAGGCGCGACACCATCGGACTGTAGCGATCGGCATCCTCCGGGTGATCGGCAGCCAGCAGGATCTGGGGCGCGGCTTGCGTGCCTCCGGGCTTGACCATCATCGCCAGCGGTGAACCGCTGGCCGTGATGACGATCAGCGCGGCACCCTTGCGGCGCACCAGGTCCACCACATCCAGCAGATCGCGGCTGCGGCCTGAGTTGCTGATCACCACCGCACAATCGCCTGGCTTGAGCATGGTGGCGCTCATCACCTGCATGTGGCTGTCGCTCACCGCAGCAGCGTTGACCCCCAGGCGGAAGAACTTGTGCTGGGCATCCAGGGCCACGACGCCGGAGTTGCCGACGCCGTGGAACTCGATGCGACGGCCCGCGCGGCAGGCTTCAGCCAGGCACTGGATGGCGCGCTCCATCGATTGTTCGGCCGCCGCATGGCGGTAGCGCAGCAAGGCAGCCACCGCGTTGTCGATGACCTTCACGACGATGTCGCCCGTCTTGTCGTCTTCATCCACCGCTCGGTGCACGAAGGGCACGCCTTCGTTGACATTGCCGGCCAGTTTGAGCTTGAAGTCCGCCAGCCCGTCGTAACCCACGCTGCGGCAGAAGCGGACCACGGTGGGCTTGCTCACGTGCGATCGTTCGGCCAGTTCCACCACCGGCAGCGTGGCAAAGGCACGGGGGTCGGCCAGCAGCAGTCTGGCCACGCGCTGCTCGGCCGGCGGCAGGGCGGGGATGCAGGCGCGGATACGTTCAAGCATGTTGGTCAATCCTGATAGGCGCCTGGAGACCAGGTCGCGCGCGGCGCCAGGGGCTTGATGCCCAGCGGGGCCGCAAATTCGGCGGTCGGCTGCAACGCTACGCCCAGCGCATCGCCGGCCTGCACGGCACGGCCCTGCAGCCAGGAGCCTGCGGGCAGGCGCAACTCGCCGCGCTCGTTGTGCTGCAGCACGGCCTGGGGCACGCTGAAGTTGCCCTGCGCCGCACCGCCGGTGCTGAGGTCGGCCACGCCCAGCCCGACGAAGAGGTTGTTGACGCTGCGCTGCGCCACCGGCGCCGCCAAGGCCTGTTCGTGCACGCGCACGAACAGTGCCGGCGCGAGGCCGCCATTGACGAAGGTGTTGTGCGCCAGGAACAGCCCATGCGCGCGTTCCTCGCCTGCGGGGCTGCCTTCCGCCCCGAAGGCCAGCAGCGTGGGATTGCTGGTGCGGCTGCTTTGCGCAACCAGGTTGCCCACCACCCAGGCCAGGCCCCCATTGGGGAACTCCAGCTCGTACGACGCAAGCCCGTCGGGCCGGTCGTCGAGCCGGTTGTAAAGCACCTGGTTGTGCCGCGCGCGCGACTTCAGCAAGTGGCCCTGCCGGCCGCCGTGCAGATGGCTGCCGATGATCGTGAAGCGGGCGATGCGCCCCACGTACAGGAGATGCGGCAACCGCTGGCCTTCGGGCGCGGCTGCAAATTCGCTGTCCTGCACCGTCAGTTCGGCGTCGGCCCAGTTGCCGGTCAGGATGCCGTTCTGGTTGTCGATGAAGCGACAGCCCTGCACCCACAAGCGGCCGCGTTCGAAGCGGATGCCGGCGCCGTTGCCATCGGGTACGCGAGTGCCGCGGAACTCGATGTTCTCGATGCGCACGTCACCGTCGCGCACGACCAGGATGGCCTTGTCCTCGGCACTGCGACCAGCGGCCTGCAGCACCGTGCCCCCACCCACACCGCGCAGCGTCAGGCGGCGCTGCAGGATCACGCCGACCTGCCCTTCGTGCACGCCGGCCAGCAGCTCGATCACGTCACCATCGACAGCTTGCCGCAGGGCCTGTGCCAGGCTCTGCCCGGGTGCCACGGTCAGCGTCGCTGCGGGAACCGCAGGGGCCCCAACGCCGCCGCATATGGCCGCCACCAGCGCCACCCACGCGCGCCGCGTGGCATACGGGATCATTGCTCTTCGGCCCAGATGCAGCCGTCCCGCGCCACCAGCGCACTGGCTGCGGCGGGACCCCAGCTGCCGGCAGCATACGGGCGCGGCCCGGCGGGTTCGACCGCCCAGGCGTGCAGCACCGGCTCGACCCAGCGCCAGGCCTGCTCCTGCTCGTCGCTGCGCACGAACAGGTTCAGACGGCCTGCGATGGCATCCAGCAGCAGGCGCTCATAACCACCCACGCGGTCGCTGGGGAAGGCCTTGTCGAAGTCCAGGTCCAGCGACACCGGCGACAGCACCTCGGTCTCGCCCGCCCCACGTCCGCCCTTGGCCGCCAGCAGACGCAGCTCCAACCCATCCTCGGGCTGCAACTTGATGACCAGTTGGTTGGCGCGCCGCGGCCCGGGGAAGATGGCATGCGGTACCTCGCGGAAGCTGACCACGATCTGCGCGTCGCCAGCCGCCAGCCGCTTGCCCGTGCGCAGGTAGAACGGCACGCCGGCCCAGCGCCAGTTCTGCACCTCCGTGCGCAGCGCGACGAAGGTCTCGCAGCGGCTACCGGCTGGCACCTTGACCTCGTCCAGATAGCCTGCCACCGGCTGGCCATCGACGGCACCTGCCTTGTACTGGCCGCGCACCACGTCGCGTGCCACGCTTTCGGGCGTGAAGGGCTTCAGCGAACGCAGCACCTTGAGCTTCTCGTCGCGGACGGCGTCGGCGTCGCTGGTCGCCGGGGGCTCCATCGCGATCATGGTCAGCAACTGCAGCGCGTGGTTCTGCACCATGTCGCGCAAGGCGCCGGTGCGATCGTAGAAGTCGCCACGCGTACCCACGCCGATGCTCTCGGCCAGCGTGATCTGGATGCTGGCGATGCTCTCGCGCCGCCACAGCGGCTCGAACAGCGCGTTGCCGAAGCGCAGCGCCATCAGGTTCTGTACCGCGGGCTTGCCCAGGTAGTGGTCGATGCGCAGCGCCTGCTCTTCGTGGAAGGCCGAACGCACGACCCGGTTGATCTCCTGCGCGCTGGCGACGTCGTGGCCAAGCGGCTTTTCCAGCACCACGCGCACATGCGGGCCGTTCAGGCCGGCGCGGCCCAGTTGATCGACGACAACCGGGAACAGGTGCGGGCTGGTGGCCAGGAACAGCACCACCGTGTCGGCCCGCGGCCCGCTGCGGCCTTCCTCGGCGCGCGGTTGCTCGATCCACCGCTTGAGCCCGGCATAGTGCTCGGCCTGCGACAGGTCCATGCGGCGGTAGTGCAGCAGAGCGGCAAAGCGCGCGAACTCCTCAGCGCTGGGTTGCTTGCCGGGCTCGACATCAGCGAAGCGTTGGTGGATGAAGTGGCGGTACTCGTCATCGCTGCGTTCGTCGCGCGCCACCGCCAGGATGCGCCCCCCTTCAGGCAGCTTGCCGTGGCGGAAGGCCTGGAGGAGCGCCGGCATCAGCTTGCGCCAGGTGAGGTCACCGGTCCCGCCAAAGAGCACGAGGTCGAAGGACATCTGCGGAGTTGTAATTTAGTTACAGCTTCGATGATGGCCCAGTTTCACTCCCCGGTCAAACCGCGTCGGATGCCGCGGCCAGTGCCTGTTCCAGGTCGGCGATCAGGTCATCCACGTGTTCGATGCCCACCGAAAGTCGCAGCAGATCCACCGGAGCCGGTGTACCTGCGCCTTCGACGCTGGCACGGTGCTCGATCAGGCTCTCGGTGCCGCCCAGCGAGGTTGCGCGCTTCCAGAACGCGGTGCGGGCCGCCACGGCGATGGCGGCGGACTCGCCGCCACGCACGCGCAGGGACAGCATGCCGCCAAAGCCGCCTCGCATCTGCTGGCGCGCCGCGGCATGCCCCGCGGCACCTGGCAGCCCGGGGTACAGCACCTCGAGCACCTGCGGATGGCCACTGAAGTGCTCTGCGATGCGCTGCGCAGAGGCACTGGCGGTGCGCACCCGCAGGTGCAGGGTACGCAATCCGCGCAGCAGCAGCCAGGATTCGAAGGACCCCAGCGTGCCGCCCAGCTGCGAGCGCACCCGCCGCACGCGCTGCCAGTGGTCGCCGTCGGTGGCAGCCGTCAGGCAGCCGGCGATGAGGTCGGAGTGCCCGTTCAGGTACTTGGTGGCGGCGTGCATCACGAGGTCGGCGCCCAAGGCCAGCGGCTGGGTCAGCACCGGCGTGGCCACGGTGGAGTCCACTGCCAACAGCGCGCCGGCGGCATGCGCCAGGCGCGCCGTGGCTGCGATGTCCGTCACCGTCCACAAGGGGTTGGCCGGCGTCTCGACCCAGACCAGCCGCGTCACGCCCGGCCGCAGGGCCGCCTGCACGGCGGCGGGCGAGTCCATCTCGATCAGTTCGATCTGCAGGCCCCACTGCGTGGCAAAGCCCATCAGCCAGTTGCGCAGCGACCAGTACATCACCCGTGGCGCCAGCACATGGTCGCCCGGCGCCAGCGCCTGGAAGACCGCTGTGGCCGCCGCCATGCCGCTGGCGAACAGCAGCGTCTGATACCCGCCTTCCAGCGCGTTGATCACCGCCTCGGCCTGGTCGAAGGCCGGGTTGTCGGCGCGCGCGTAGACCCGCCCCGATCGGTACTGGTTGTCGGGGTCGCGCAGGTAGGTGCTGGAGACGTGGATCGGTGGCGTGATGGCGCGCGTGCTGTCGTCTATCCAGCCCAGGGCCTGGGCGGTGATGGTTTCCGGATGGGTGGTCTTGGGGTCCATCGGCGCTCCGTTCAGCGTTGGTAGGCCCCCGGTGACCAGCGCCCCAGGTCGGCCGCCAGCGGCTCGACCCCGACCGGCCACTTGAACTCCGCCTTGGGCGACAGGTCCTGGCCGTCCACCTGGCGCGGGTCGATCCCGGCCCCGCGCCACATCGAGCCCGGCGCCAGTTCGAAGCCATAGGTGTCGGCGTCGCGCAGGAGGCTTCGCAAGGTTTGTCGGTTGCCCTCGAAATGGCCTCGGGCACCGAGCCAGAACACGCCCGGCCCGACCAGCAGGTTGTTGACGGCGTGCACGGGTGTGCCGGGTGGCAGGTTCCTGTCGATGACGCGCAAGAACCAGGCCGGCATCCAGCCATAGTTAACGAACGTGTTGTGCGCCACGTACAAGGCGTTGCGGTCCCAGGCCCGACCTTCGGTCGCGTAGGCCACGAGCACCGGGTTCTGGCTCTCGGCGCCCTGGCCGATGACGTTGCCCAGGATGGTGGCCAACCCACCGTTGGCCACTTCGATCTCGTAGGAAGCGCCACCACGCTGGCCGTCGTGGATGAAGTTGTAGCGGATGTCGGTGACGCGGGCACGGCTCTTGATCATGTGCCCTTCAAAGCCCTGCTGGAAGCGGCTGCCCGTGATGCTGAGCTTGGCGATGCGACCCACGCTGAGCAGGTGGTAAAGCCCGCCGACGACCTTGGGCGCCATGCCCAGCACGCTGCTGTCGATGTGCAGTTCAGCGGCTTCGTCGTTGGTCGCGTAGACGGCATGTTCGTTGTCGAAGAACCGGCAGCCCCGCAGCGTCAGCTGGCCGCCTTCCTGGCGCACGCCAGCCCCTCCGCCTTCCTGCGAACGTGCGCCCCGGAACTCGAGGTTCTCGACCGTCACGGCGCCACCCCGCACCGTCACCAGGGCCTGCAGACTGCCGGCCTTGCCATCGCCCTTGATCACCGGCGTTTCGCCACCCACGCCGCGCAGCGTGAGGCGGCGATTGACGAGGATCACACCGCCCGCGTACTCGCCAGGCAGGATCTCGATCGTGTCGCCATCCTTGGCGCGGGCTGCCGCCGCCTGCAGGGCCGAAGGACCCTCCTGCGGCCCCACCAGCAGCCTGTCTGCGGCCCGGGCCTGCGGCAGCCCGGCGAGGATCGCCAGGGCCCAGGCCGCCACGAGCCAGCGCTGGATCAAAACACCGGTGGACAACCGGCATGCGGTGATGGGTGCGGAACGACGCTTCATGGCATCCGGGAGTATCACCGCTGACGGGCTCCTCACGTGCCGCCCGCAACGCCATCCCCTGCGGCCCGGGGGGCTGGGACTGACCGTGCTTCCCCCGTAGCGAACGGGCAACAGACCCTGTCATGCTTCTGTCATATTTGCGCAGCGGGCACGACAAGCGGCTGCCCGGGACGCAGACTGATTTTTGCTTCAGGAGATCGACAAATGGCAGGAAAGCACTTCGTCGCATGGGCAGCGCTTTGCGCGACCTTGGGTGCACAGGCCCAGGACGGTGGCCAGGTCAACGTCATCTGCTCGGTACAGGCCGAGTGGTGCAACATGATCCAGACGGTGTTCGCCAAGACCACCGGTATCAAGGTCAACATGTCGCTCAAGGGCTCGGGTGAAGCGCTGGCCCAGCTGGTGGCTGAGAAGGCCAACCCCAAGACCGATGTCTGGTTCGGCGGCACCGGCGACCCGCACCTGCAGGCCGCGGAACAGGGTCTGAGCCTGGAATACAAGAGCCCCAGCCTGCCCCAGCTGCACGCGTGGGCGCAACAGCAGGCCAGCCAGAGCGGCTACAAGACGGTGGGCATCTACAGTGGCCCGCTGGGCTTCGGCTACAACACCGAGCTGATCGCCAAGAAGAAGCTCAAGGTGCCCCAGACCTGGGCCGATCTGCTCAACCCGGCGCTCAAGGGCGAGATCCAGGTCGCCAACCCCGCCAGCAGCGGCACGGCCTACACGATGGTGGCCACGCTGGTGCAACTGATGGGCGAGGACAAGGCCTTCGACTACATGAAGGGCCTGCACAAGAACATCAGCCAGTACACGCGCAGCGGAACCGGCCCGATCAAGGCCGTGGCGCGCGGCGAAACCACGGTCAGCATCAGCTTCGTGCACGACGGCCCTGGCGAGAAGATGCAGGGCTTCCCCATCGAGACCATCACGCCGGCGGACGGCACGGGCGCCGAGATCGGCTCGATGAGCATCATCAAGGGCGCGCGCAACCTGGACAACGCGAAGAAGTTCTATGAATGGGCGCTGACGGGCCCGGCCCAGGAAATGGGCGCCGCGGCCAAGCAGTTCCAGCTGCCATCCAACAAGGCAGCCAAGGTGGACCCACGTGTGCCTGACTTCAAGAAGATCAAGTTCATCAATTACGACTACGCCAAGTACGGCGCCAGCGCCGAGCGCAGGCGGCTGATCAGCAAGTGGGAGAAGGAAGTCAACTCACTGCCCCGCTGAGGTTGCGATGACCCTGACCACTCTTTCACGGGCCGCCACACTGGCCGTGCTGGCGCTGGCCGCCACGACTGCCAGCGCGCAGACCGTCAATGCCATCTGCAGCACCGACCAGCCCTGGTGCGAAGCCGCCGCGCGCGAATTCAGCAAGGCCACCGGCATCAAGGTGCTGCAGACGCGCAAGGCCACGGGCGAAGCGATGGCCCAGTTGGCAGCCGAGGCCGGCAACCCGAAGACGGACCTGTGGTGGGGCGGCACCGGTGACCCCTATCTGCAGGCCGCCGGCCAGGGCCTGCTGGAAGCCTACCGCCCGGCCTACCTGAACGATCTGCAGGCCTGGAGCGTGCGCCAGTACGCGATGAGCGGCAACATGGTCGGCGGCTTCTATTCCAGCGCCATCGGCTTCGGCTTCAACACCGATCTGCTCAAGAAGAAGAATCTGCCCGCGCCAGCCTGCTGGGCCGACCTCATCAAGCCGCAGTACAAGGGCGAGATCGAGGTCTCGCACCCGGCCTCCAGCGGCACGGCCTACACCATCCTGGCCGGCCTGGTGCAGATGATGGGCGAGGAGCCCGCCTTGGACTACCTGAAGAAGCTGCACCGCAACACCATCGCCTACACCCGCAGCGGCAACGCGCAGGCGCCCAACGTGGCCAAGGGCGAGGTGGCCATCGGTGTGAGCTTCATGTTCACGTTCGAGGGCTGGCGCCACAAGAAGTACCCGGTGGTGACGGCCGCCCCTTGCGAGGGCACGGGCTACGAGATCGGCGGCATCGCGTTGATCAAGGGCGCGCGCAACGCCGAAGCCGCCAGGCGCTACTACGACTGGCTGATGAGCCCGCAGGGCCAGGCCCTGGGTGCCACGGTGGACAGCCTGCAGGTGCCGGCCAACAAGACCTTCAAGTCCGACGCCCGCATCCCGTCGATGGACACCGTCAAGCTGATCAAGTACGACTTCGAGAAGTACGGTCGCGCAGCCGAACGCAAACGGCTGATCGACCGCTGGACCAAGGAAGTCGAATCGCTGCCGCGATGATCAACCGCGGACATCGCCGCACCCGGCACACGGTGCTGGCCTGGCTGCTGCTGGGTCTGGTGGGCTTTGCACTGCTGCCCTGGTACTTCCAGCAGGACACCGGCCTGCTGAAGGCCCTGCCCGGCGTTTTTGGAGGCGCCGAAACGGCCAGCGGCCTGGTGCAGGCGATGCGTCATGGCAAACCCTGGCTGTGGCTGGGCCTGCTGGGGCTGGCCCTTGCCGCAGCAGCATGGCCGCTGCCGCCCAGCCGCCTGCAGGGCGGGTTGCTGGCCGGTGGCGGGGCGCTGGGCCTGTTGGGCTTGCTGGCTGCGGGTTTCGCGATCGGCGCGCAGGGCTGGTCTTTCGAGTTCCTGACGACGGGCTTTGGCGCCCTGCCCGGCGGCCAGTTCGGCATCGGGCTGGGCGGTGCGCTGGTGCTGCTGGCCCTGCTGATGCTGACGGGTGCCGGCGTGGCGCGGCTGGGCTATTTCCGCAACGATGTGTTCGTGGCCGGCGCCGTGCTGCTGTGCGCCGCGCTGCTGCTGCTCTTCGTCGCGCTGCCCGTGGCCAAGAGCCTGATCGGCGCCTTCTACAACGAAGCCGGCGCGCCGTCGCTCACCGCGCTGGGCGAGCGCCTGGGCAACGAACGCGTCTGGGGCCTGTCCTGCCTGGCCGGCGGCGTGCGCTGCGGCGTGGCCTGGAACACCCTCTTCCTGGCCCTGCTCACGGCCACCGGCACGACGATCATGGGCACGCTGATCGCCTTGTATGCCGAACGTGGCAACAAGCGGCTCAGCAAACCGCTGAACGTGCTGGCGCTGCTGCCCATCATCACGCCACCCTTTGTCGTGGGCCTGGGCCTGATCCTGCTGTTCGGCCGTGCGGGCCTGGTCAACCAGTTCCTGGAGTGGGCCTTCGGCATCCCGCCCACACGCTGGTTCTACGGCCTGCTGGGGGTCTGGCTGGCGCAGATGTTCGCCTTCACGCCGATCGCCTTCATGATCATGCGTGGCGTGGTGGCCGGCATCAGCCCCAGCATGGAGGAGGCGGCGCAGACGCTGCGCGCGTCGCGCTGGGAGACCTTCCGCACCGTCACGCTGCCGCTGATGAAGCCGGGTCTGGCCAACGCCTTCCTAGTCGGTTTCATCGAGAGCATTGCCGACTTCGGCAACCCGGTGGTGGTGGGCGGCCAGTACGCGGTGCTGTCCACCGACATCTTCTTCGCCATCGTCGGCGCCCAGTACGACCAGGGGCGCGCGGCCAGCCTGGCGCTGATCCTCACCGGCTTTGCGCTGGCGGTGTTCTTCATCCAGCAGCGCGTGCTGGGCAAGACCAGCTACACCACGGTCTCGGGCAAGGGCGATGCCGGCATGGCGATGGCGCTGCCCGACCGCGTGCGCAAGCTGTGCCTGGGCGTGGCCGGGCCCTGGCTGGCCTTCACGGTGGTGGTCTACGTGTTCGCCTTCATCGGCGGCTTCGTGCAGACCTGGGGGCGCGACTACACGCCCACGCTGGCGCACTTCCGCACCGCGTTCGACCTGCAGTGGGGCGAACATGGCCTGGTGTGGGCCGGCACGGCGTGGAATTCGCTGTTCACCACGATCAGGCTGGCGGCGATTGCCGCACCCATCTGCGCCACGCTGGGCCTGCTCATCAGCTGGTTGCTGGCACGCACGAGCTTCGTCGGGCAGCGCGCCTTCGAGTTCGGCGCCCTGCTGGCCTTTGCCATCCCGGGCACCGTGCTGGGCGTGAGCTACATCCTGGCCTTCAACGTGCCGCCCTTCGAGCTGACGGGCACCGGCCTGATCATCGTGCTGTGTTTCGTGTTCCGCAACCTGCCGGTGGGCGTGCGCGCCGGTACGGCCAGCTTCAAGCAGCTGGACAGGAGCCTGGACGAAGCCAGCACCATGCTGCGCGCCGGCACCGCCACCACGTTGCGGCGCGTCGTGCTGCCCTTGCTCAAGCCGGCGCTGGTGGCGGCGCTGGTCTACAGCTTCGTGCGCAGCATGACCACCGTGTCCGCGGTGATCTTCCTGGTGACGGCCGAGAACGAACTGGCCACCACCTACATCATCGGCCGCGTAGGCAATGGCGACTATGGCGTGGCACTGGCCTACTGCACGGTGCTGATCGTGCTGATGTCGCTGGCCACCGCGCTGATCCAGTTCCTGGTCGGCGAACGCAAGCTGGGTCGCAGGAAACAAGCATGAGCATCGAATTCCGCAAGGTCACCAAGCGCTACGGCGGGCCCGAGTCGCCGCTGGTCGTCAAGGGCATCGACATCCGGGTGCCCAAGGGCACGCTGACCACCATCCTGGGCCCCAGCGGCTGCGGCAAGACCACCACGCTGCGCATGATCGCCGGGCTGGACGCGCCCAGCGGCGGGCAGATCCTGATCGACGGCCAGGACGTCACCCACCTGGGCCCGGCCGAACGCAACGTGAGCATGGTGTTCCAGAGCTACGCGCTGTTCCCGCACATGAACGTGATCCAGAACGTGGGCTACGGCCTGAGCGTTTCGGGTGTCGGCAAGGATGAGACCGACCGCCGTTCGAGGGCGGCAATGGAAAGCGTGGGTCTCACCGGCTACGACCAACGCCTGCCCAGCGAGCTGAGCGGCGGCCAGCAGCAGCGCGTGGCCGTGGCGCGCAGCCTGGTGCTGGAGCCCAGCGTGCTGCTGTTCGATGAGCCCTTGTCCAACCTGGACGCGCGGCTGCGCCGCAGCATGCGCGAAGAGATCCGTGCGCTGCAGCAAAGGCTCAGCCTGACGGTGGCCTACGTCACACACGACCAGAGCGAAGCGCTGGCGGTGAGCGACCAGATCGTGGTCATGGACGCAGGCCTGATCGCCCAGGCCGGTACGCCGCAGCAACTCTATGAAGAGCCGGCCAGCGAATTCGTTGCCGGCTTCATGGGCGAAGCGATGCTCTTCAACGGCCAGGCCGACGCGCAGGGCCTGGTGCGCCTGGGGCCGCTGGCCGTGCGCTCGCGACGCGCGGTGGCCGCCGGTCCCGTCAAGGTGGCGGTGCGTCCCGAGGCGTGGCAGGTTGTCGACTCGGGCCCGGGCACGCTGGACGGCCGGCTCGTCAAGCAGGCCTATCTGGGCAGCTTCCGCGAGCTGACGGTGGCCACCGAATTGGGCGAGATCTTCGTCGTGTCGCCCGACGTGACACGGCAGTGGC
>DAORNK010000113.1:0-7631 GCA_035440985.1 Rubrivivax sp.
CGAGACCGCGCAGTTTGCACCGCTGCCCGGGGCCCCCGGGGCCGCGCCGGCCGACCGCATCGGCCCATACCAGCTGCTGCGCGAGCTGGGCAGCGGCGGCATGGCCAGCGTGTGGCTGGCCGAGCGCACCGACATGCTGCAAGGCCGGCAGGTGGCGCTGAAGCTGCCGCATGGCGCCTGGCGCCGTGCAGGGCTGGCCGAACGCCTGCAACGCGAACGCGAAATCCTGGCCACGCTGGAACACCCGCACATCGCACGGCTGTACGACGCGGGCGTGGCCGAAGACGGCCAGCCCTATCTGGCGCTGGAATACGTGCAGGGCGAGCCCATCGACGCCCACTGCCGGCGCCTGCAACTGGGTGTGAACGACAGGCTGCGCATCTTCCTGCAAGTGCTCGCCGCCGTGGCGCACGCGCACGCTCGCCTGGTGGTGCACCGCGACTTGAAGCCCAGCAACATCCTGGTGACGGAAGATGGCCAGGTCAAGCTGCTGGACTTCGGCATCGCCAAGCTGCTGGACCAGGGCCTGGCGGATGAGACCGCCTTGACGCAGCAGGCCGGCCGCGCATTCACGCCGGAATACGCGGCGCCTGAGCAGATTCAGGGCCTGCCGCTGACCACTGCTGCCGATGTCTATGCGTTGGGCGTTGTGCTGTTCGAGTTGCTGGCCGATACGCGACCCTATTCGCTGAAGCGTGGCTCACGCGCCGCGCTGGAAGAGGCCATTCTGAGCGCAGAGGTGCCGCGCCCGAGTCGCGTGGCGCCGGTGCGTTGGCGGGCGGAACTGCGGGGGGACCTCGACACCATCCTGCTCAAAGCGCTGCAGAAGGCACCCGCTCAGCGCTACGAAAGCGTCAACGCTCTGGGCGAGGATCTGCGTCGCCATCTGGCCCATGAACCCGTGCTGGCCCGACCCGAAAGCCGCAGCTACCGACTGCGCAAGTTCTTGCGCCGCAACTTCCTCGCCGTGGCCGCCACCAGCGCGGTAGCCACCGCGCTGGTGGCGGGCGCCGTGGTGGCCATCTGGCAGGCGCGGGAGGGTGCCAATCAAGAACACCGCGCGCGAGCAGTGGCCGACTTTACCGCTGCCATCTTTCGTGAGGCCGACCCGTACATCGCTGCGGGTGACGGTCCGATGTTGGCGCTTGACCTGCTGCAGCAGGCGCGGGTCCGTCTGCACGCTGACTCGGTACTCGACACGAGCACACGCGTCGAACTCCTGACTCTGCTGGGCGAAAGCCTGGTGCAGCTGCAGGACAACACTTCCGCCGTGCCCGTATTTGAGGAAGGCCTGCGATGGCTGGCCAAGGAGCCATCCCGTGCCGACGCACGTACTGTGGTGCGTTTGAACCTCGGCCTGTCGCAGGCCCGTGTCTACCTGGGAGATGCGGCCGCCGGACAGCGGGCTCTGGACAGCGCGTTGACCGCATTGCCCGGCCTGGGCCCGGGGCATTCCAAGTTGAAGTCCAATGTGCAGACCCAAGAAGCGGTGCTGTTGCTGCGCAGCGGCAAACTCGCCGAATCCATCGACCGACTGCGAGGCGTGATCGCGGCCCTGCGCGAAGGCGGCCTGGGTTCGACCGCCGAGACGGCCGCGGCACTGCAGTTGCTGGCCATGGCCTACCGTGACGACAAGCGTCCCGATGAAAGTCTGACGACGGCGCGCCAAGCCTGGGAACTCTGGGCACAGCTGTACCCGAACCGGCCCACGCATCCGTCGCGCATCGACGCAAGCATGACCTATGGCCGCACCCTGGCGGCCAACGGTGACTTTGCGGCCGGTCTGCCCATCCTCACTGAAGCTGTGGAGAGTGCTGCGCAGCGTTTTGGGCCCGACAGCCTGATGGCCGGCCACTTTCGCGCCAGCCTGGCCAGCGTGCAATTGGAATGTGGCCTGCTGGAACAGGCCCTCGGCAACGCCCAGCGCAGCCTGGCCATCCATCAGCTGCACAGTCGGCCTGGCACGCTGGACCACGCGCGGCGTCTGCGTCTGCAGGGCTTGGCGCTGTTGGCCATGCGGCGCAGTTCGCCCGCGGCAGAGGCACTGGGCCAGGCCGCGGCCGTCTCGGATCAGGCTCAAGACGCGAGTGGCGCGATGTTGGCCCGCACGGCGCAGGGCCTGGCGCTGGCTCAAGCCGGCGCCCATTCGGCAGCGGCCACGGTCCTGCAGGCGGTGATTGATTCGCAGGCCGTCAAGGCTGGGCCAGCGCTTGCGCTGGCCCACCGCAACCTGGGCATCGCGCTGCGCCTTCAAGGCAAGCCGGCCGAAGCACAGGTGTCGTTGCAGACTGCTCTGCGGGGCCTGGGCGGGCGGAGCCTGCGCGGTCAGCGCATGGTCGCACTCACCCAGTTGGCGCTATCGAACATCGAGTCCGGGGCAAGCTCCGAGGCCACGGCGGCGCTTGACGAGGCCGAACAGATTGCCGGCGAATTGCTGTCCCAGGCCACGCCCGCCGCGGCCGATCTGTGGCTCGCGCGCGGGGTGTGGCATCTGGCCCGCAGCGATAGCACAGGTGCTCTGCCGCACCTCAAGCGTGCCCGTGACTTCTGGCAAGGCCTGGATCCGCAAAGCGCCTGGGCGCGCGAGAGCGCGCTGGCATGGAATCGGGCCTCCTCAAGAGATCAGCTCAGCGCTCGCAGGTAGGGTTCCGGCGCATGCGCGGGTTCGCTCCTTTGGGGGAAGGGGCGTGAGCCACGTCCGCATGGGTCCTCCAGGGTCGTTCTATCAGACATAGGTCGCCTCGTCGGCCTTTGTCTGGGAGACGACGCATGAGCCTTTCCTTCGCACGGTGGAGATGTCCCGCGCTGGACTGCACCGATGAACCTGCCGGTACCTGATCAATGTCGGCCTTTCTGCATGCCGATTGGCTGGGCTGGCTCGCCGCCGCCCTGATGGTGGCCACCTTTGGCTGCCGCGAAGCACGCTGCATGCGCCCGCTGGCAGTGGCCACCAATCTGGCCTTCATCGGCTATGGCCTGACGGCGGCCCTGGCGCCCGTGCTGGCCTTGCATGCCTTGTTGTTGCCGATCAACCTGTGGCGCTGGTGGGAATGCACACGGCTCAATGCCGGCGTCGCATCGCCGCCTGGGACGGCTCCGGCCGGCACCGAACCCTGGCCTTCCAACTGCCGGCCGCCGCTCAGGGAAACACCAAGATGAACCCGATTTTCAAGACCTGCCCGCGGGTACACCGCTTCACCAGCCACCCTGACGGGAACAACCTGGTCGATGCGGGTGAATTGCAGCAGCAAGACGCTCGTCCAACTTCTCGGCCACACGCTGACATGATGGCTGTCACGCTCACCGACCTTGCGCCCGCGGGCATCGGCTGGGTGCAGGATGCGGCGGCCGGGCACGGCCTGTTCGTTGAACTGCACGACCACGACCGCAGCCGCCTGCAGAAGGACCTGGCCGCCACGCTACTGAGCATGCAGCGCCAGCGCGGCGTGGACCTGGGCCCCGTGCACACGGAGATTGCCAGCGCTCGCTGCGAAGGCGAACCCGTGTGCGCCCTGGTCATTGCCGGCTACGCCAGCCAGGCCTGGTAGTGCCGTGGGCACAGCCACCATCCGCAGTCTGCGGGAACGCATCGTGCAGACCCTGGCCTTCGAGGCGGGCGGGCTGTTGCTCATCACGCCTCTGTACGGTTGGGTGGCCGGTGCGCAGCTGCGCGAATCGCTGGCCTTGCTGATGGCGGTGTCCGTGGTGGTGATGGCCTGGTCGGCCGTGTTCAACACCGCGTTCGACACCGCCGAACACCACCTCACCGGGCGTGTGGCCAGCGACCGGCCCGCGCG
Source organism: Rubrivivax sp. (assembly GCA_035440985.1). GTDB lineage: Bacteria > Pseudomonadota > Gammaproteobacteria > Burkholderiales > Burkholderiaceae_C > Rubrivivax. Next base: position 3,798 of record DAORNK010000113.1, read on the forward strand.
TTGGCGCACCGTGCACGCACTGGCCCACGAGGCCAGCGCGGTGCTGGTGAGCTGCCCCGTGATCTATGCACTGACGCCATTGGACTGGTGGGGCGCGCTGCTGGCTGATCTGGGTCTGACATTGGCCTATGCCGCCTACGCCTTCTTGTTCCACCTGGCCTTCGACCGCTGGCGGCCAGTGCGGCAAGCCACCTGAGAGCTCGGCTGACCATGCGCTTGCCATGGCCCGAGGGGAGATCGCCGCGGTCCTGTGCAACCACGCCCGCCGCACCTGGCAGGCTGCGGCCACGCTTTGCTGGGGCCTGTCACGCCTTGGGCGCGCTGGTGGCCCTCATGCGCCCAGCCGGCCCAGGAGTGATCGCTGGCGTGCGGCCCACGGGCCCAGCAGCGCCAGTCGGACCAACCCGACGCTGCCAGGCTCGGGCACCGGCGCGGCGGAGTAGGGCCGGAAAGCCCAGCCGGTTGTAGTTGGCCTGGGTTCGCATGTCGGCTGCCACCGTGCCTGCGGCCAGCCCGGTGGCTACACCCAGGGCCGCGCCACCGGCGCCCAGCGTGCCCTCAAGGCTGAGCTGTCACCACCATGGTGCCTGCGGCAAAGGCGCCGCGAAAGCTCAGTGGAAAGCTCGCCAGGCCGTTGGCACCCAGCAGCCCTCCCACGGCGTTCTGACGCGACGTGGCAAAGCGCACCTGCGAAGCAAAATCGAAACTGATGACCGGGATGTCGGTGGCCATCTTCACCTCGCGCCCACCTCCGCGTCGCCACCAGTTGGCGAGGAAGGTCGTGGGCACCACAGGCGAATTGACGGTGCCATGCAGGAACCAGGTGGCGCGATGGCCGGTACCAGCGTCCAGTTCGGGCGATACGGCCACATAGAACTCGCTGCCGCTGCCGGCGGGTGGGCTGACCTCGTAGGCCAGCCCGAGGTCCAGCGCGGCCGGCACGCCCGCAGCGCGCAGCAGGCTGACCAGTGCCGGTGCGTCGCTGGCATAGGTGAGGGTGTAGTTGTTGATGGCAGTGTTGGGGTCGGTGGCCGTGCTATCGGGCGAGAGGATGATGATGCCGATTTGCGCCACACGGCCCGGTTTGGCGGGCAGCGTGCCCACGCGCACGCTGGCGCAGTCCGCTGCCCGTACCACCAGGCGCGCACCGGCCGCATCGGCCACAGGCGTGTACTGAGTGGGCACCAAGGCCCTGGCCTTGGCGGCATCGACAGGTGCCACGCCGACAAATTCGGTGCACTGGGCGAAGTGCACGGTGGCGACGAATGGTCCCTTGGCGGCGGCCGGGCAGACCGCCAGCGTCGGCATGAGGAGGGCCAGGATCCAAAGTGTGCGGGGCATGCGCGTCTCCGATGGAATGAAGGGCACTGCATGGTCCATGGATCGGCGGCCTTGCGACACTTCCCGGGCGACTTCTTTCTAGGGATGCGACCGCGCCTCTGCAACTCACTGCGTAAATTCGTACGCGTTGAAGTTGTCCGTGCCCACACGGTGCTTGTCGCGACGCTGGATACGACCGAAGTCGGTGTTGCCGTCGATGGTGGTCAGTTTTGGCATCGGCCCGGTGCCGTGGATGGTTTCAATCAGGAAGTGGTGGCTCTTGGTGGCCACGCCGCCGATGTCGCCCGGCTTCAGCAGGGCCGCAAAACCGGGGCTGAAAGTGCGCAAGCGGATCGGGCCCACCGGCCCGCCCACGCCCAGGTCCCAGCGCACCGGAATGCCCGCCTTGCGGTAGCAGTAGACGGCGAAGATGCCGCACCAGCTCTTGACCTGGCCGTGCACGCCGATCCACGGCGTGGGCATCCAACTGCCCGTGCCGTTGGCGCGGAAGTTCGCGTCGGTGAGCGTCTGGTTGGCCGCAAACTGGAAGACCTCCTTGACGAAGTCGATGCCCCTGGGGCGGCCGCCGATCATCTGGCTGAAATCGACCTTGCCCATGTGCATCTGCGCAATGGTCAGCACCAGGGGGCGCAGCACATCAAAGGTGCTGGCCTTCATGCCGGGCGCGATGGGCACGCCGCCCGCGGCCACCTGCTGCAGCAGGCGGGCCAGCAGCTCCCAGGTCATGGGCCCGACGATGCCATCGGCTGGCAACTGGTTGCTTGATTGCAGTTCCATCACACGGCCGCGCGTCTTGGGGCCGAACTGGCCGTCGGGCGTGAGGCGCGGCAACTGGGTGGCTAGGCGGTTCAGGCTTTCCTGCAGTTGTTTGACGAGTGGCCCCATCGAGCCGAAAGCAAGGGTGGCGGGCATGGCATGACTCCAGCAGGATCGTGTTGGAACCGGGGGTTGAAACCCGACGACCTGAAGATGCCCGCGAAAGCCGCCCTTGCCAAGCGGCCAACGCCCATGCGTCCTAGGGGGGCGGCCAGACCTTTTGGGGGGACCCAGCTGCCAGGACGGGCCGATTCAGCCGGTCTGCAGGTCCTGCTGCACCCATTCGGCGGCACGCTCGGCCAGCATAAGAATCGGTGAGTTGGTATTGCCGCTGGTGATGCTGGGCATGATGCTGCCATCGGCGATGCGCAGCCCGGCCACGCCCTGCACCCGCAAGCGCGAGTCGACGACCGCACCCGGCTCGCCGGCGCGCCCCATGCGACAGGTGCCAACCGGATGAAAGATGGTGGTCGCGATGTCGCCGGCCAGGCGCGCCAGTTCCTCGTCGCTCTGGAACTGCACGCCGGGTTTGTATTCCTGTGGCCGGTAGCGTGCCAGCGCGGGTTGCGCGGCGATGTGGCGCGTCAGGCGCAGGCTCTCGGCGGCGATGCGTCGGTCTTCGTCGGTAGACAGGTACATCGGCGCGATGCAAGGCGCCGCGTCCGGTTCGGGCGAGGTGATGCGCACATGGCCGCGGCTCGTCGGATTGAGGTTGCACACGCTGGTGGTGATGGCGTCGAAGCGGTGCAGCGGTTCGCCAAAGGCATCCAGCGACAAGGGCTGCACGTGGTACTCGAGGTTGGGCCATTCGCGCTCGGGCGATGAACGAACGAAGGCGCCGAGTTGCGAAGGTGCCATGCTCATCGGGCCGGAGCGGTTCAGCGCGTACTCCGCGGCGATCATCGCCTTGCCCCACAGCGAGCTGGCGCGCGTGTTCAGCGTGCGCGTGCCTTGCACCTGGTAGACGGCGCGCACCTGAAGGTGGTCCTGCAGGTTCTCGCCGACACCGTGCATTTCGTGCTGCACGGTGATGCCGTGTTGCTGCAGCAAGGTGGCAGGCCCGATGCCCGAACGCTGCAGCAGGGCCGGCGTACCGATGGCGCCGCTGCACAGCAGCACCTCGTGCATAGCGCGCACGGTGACCACGCCCTGCGGGTTGCGCACCTGGGCGCCCGCGCAGCGCAGTCCCTGTGCGCCGCGTTCGAAGACCAGTCGCGCCACCGGTGAATCGGTCCACACCTGCAGGTTCTCGCCGCGCGCCAGCGCGGGCTTCAAGAACGCCTTGGTGGTGTTCCAGCGCCAGCCCCGGCGCTGGTTGACCTCGAAGTAGCCCACGCCGGCGTTGTTGCCGGTGTTGAAGTCGTCCGTGCGTTCGATGCCGGCCTGCACGGCGGCTTCGGCCCAGGCGTCCAGGATGTCCCAGTGCAGGCGCTGCTTCTCCACGCGCCACTCGCCGCCGCTGCGCGCGCCGCTGGGGTCGAAGCCCGCCGCGCCATGGGCGGCGCTGGCGCCGCGCCAGTGGTCTTCATGGGCCTTGAAGTAGGGCAGGCAGGCTTCCCAGCGCCAACTGTCATCACCGCAGGCCTGAGCCCAGTCGTCGTAGTCGCGCGACTGGCCACGCATGTAGATCATGCCGTTGATGCTGCTGCAGCCGCCCAGCACCTTGCCGCGGGGGTA
>DAORNK010000113.1:7735-11529 GCA_035440985.1 Rubrivivax sp.
AGTTGTCGCGGCCGCCGGCTTCGATCAGCAGCACGCGGCGCTTGCGGTCGGCGCTCAGCCGGTTGGCCAGCAGGCAGCCGGCCGTGCCGGCACCGATGACGATGTGGTCGAAGGTGAGGGCGGGGTCGGCAGAGGCTGGCATCCAGGGCTGTCCGGTGGCTGGGGCACCGTCGATTGTGCGCCGCGGTTCGCGTCGCTCGCGCGACGCTTCGCGCCGCAGCGGGCCGCCCGGTCGCACGGCGGCTGCACCGGGCGCCGTGCCCACCTAGTCTGCTGGCACCGACAAGCCTTTGGGACTTCCCGATGAACCATCCGCACCCTTCACGCCGGCAGGCCACGCGGACGCTGGCCCTTCTGGGCGCCAGCCTGATGCTGCCCATGGGGCCGCTTCTGGCGGCTACCGAAGCCGACTTCCTGGCCGCCACCAAGGACTTCGACGCCGCTCAGGCGGGCGACGCGGCGGCCCTGCAGCGCGCGGCCGATGCCTTCCAGACCCTGCAGCGCGCCGAGCCGACCAATCCCGTGCTGCTGGCCTACAGCGGTGCCGCCACGGCGATGAAGGCCTCCACGACGATGTTGCCGTGGAAGAAGCTGGGCTTCGCCGAAGACGGCCTGGCCCTGCTGGACAAGGCGCTGGAGCTGCTGACGCCGGCCCACGACGCGCCGCTGTACCGCAGCACGCCGGCCGTGCTGGAAACGCGCCTCACGGCCGCCAACACCTTCCTGGCCGTGCCGGGCTTCATGAACCGTGGCGAGCGTGGCGCCAGGCTGCTGCAGCAGGTACTGGACAGCCCGCTGCTGGCCGCTTCGCCCCTGCCCTTCCGCGGCGTGGTGTGGATGCGCGCCGGCCGGCAGGCGCAGAAGGACCAGCGCGGGGCCGACGCCCGGCGTTGGTACGAACTGGTGCTGGCGCAGAACGCACCCCAGGCAGCGGCCGCCCGGGCGGCGCTGAAGGACCTGCCGCAATGAACGCCGCCCTGCCGGTGGTGCAGCTGCGCCAGGCCACCAAGACCTACCGCCTGGGTCAGCACGTGATTCCTGCGCTGCGCGGTGTCGACCTGACGGTGCAGCCCGGCGAACTGCTGGCCCTGACCGGGCCTTCGGGCAGCGGCAAGACGACCATCCTGAACCTCTGCGGTCTGATCGACACGCCCGACAGTGGCCAGGTGCTGCTGGGCGGCCAGGCCGTGCAGTACCTGGACGAAACTGGCCGCACGCTGTTGCGCCGCGATGCGCTCGGCTTCGTCTTCCAGAACTTCAACCTCGTGCCGGTGATGACGGTGGCCGAGAACGTGGACTACCCGCTGTTCATCGCCGGCGTGCCCACGGCCGAGCGGCGTGAGCGCGTGGCGCAGCAACTGCACGCCATGGGTCTGCACGAGCATGCCCTGCACCGGCCCGATGCCTTGTCCGGCGGACAGCGTCAGCGCGTGGCCCTGGCGCGTGCCCTGGTCAAGCGGCCGCGCCTGGTGATCGCCGACGAACCCACAGCCAGCCTGGATTCGCACACCGCCGACCAGATGCTGGCCCTGATGCGCGAACGTTGCCACGCCGAAGGTGCGGCCTTTGTCATCGCCACGCACGACAGTCGCCTGACGCAGCGCTGCGACCGCGTGCTGGCCCTGCTGGACGGGACCCTGCAATGAAGTGGCTTCGCTTTGCCGTGCTCAACACGTTGCGCAACCGGCGGCGTTCGGCCGTTACCGTGTCCATCGCGGCGCTGGGCACGGCCGGCATCCTGCTGGCCGGTGGTTTTGCGCTGTACACCTATGAATCGCTGGCCCAGGCCGCGGCGCGCGCCACCGGCCACCTGGTGCTGGGCACGCCGGCGCAATTCAGCCAGGACGAGGACGTGCCCCTGCAGCACGGCATCGACAACCACGCCGCCTTGCGCAAGGCCCTGCTGGCCGACCCCGAAGTGCGCCAGGTGCTGCCGCGCGTGGCCTTCAGCGGCCTCATCAGCAATGGCGAGAAGTCCGCCGTGATGCTGGGCACGGGCGTGGACCCTGACCGTGAGTTCGCCGTCAAGGGGCCGTTCCTGACCATGCTGGCCGGCCAGGTGTTGGCCTCGGAAGCCAACGAGGCCGAAGTGATGCTGGGCGATGGCCTGGCGAAGAGCCTGAAGGCCCAGCCCGGCAGCAGCCTGACCTTGCTGGCCACCACGGCCGAAGGCGCGCTCAACGCGCTGGATGTGCGAGTGAAAGGCGTGTTCATCAGCGGCGTGCCCGACATCGACAAACGTGCGGTCTACACCGATCTGGCCACTGCCCAGCGCCTGCTGGCATCGCAGCGTGTGTCCACACTGGGGGTCTACCTGGCTCGCATGGAGCACACCGAGCCGGCCCAGCAGCGTGTGGCGGCGGCGAACCCGGCGCTGCGCGTGCAGACCTGGCAGGATCAGGCCTTCTATTACGCCGCCGTGCGCGGCCTGTACAACCGCATATTCGGTGCACTGGGCCTGATCATTGCCGTGATCGTGGTCTTCGTCGTGACCAATGCGATGGCGATGGCCGTCATCGAACGCACGCGCGAGATCGGCACCCTGCGTGCGCTGGGCACGCTGCCACGCCAGCTGATGGGCAGCCTGGCGCTGGAAGGTCTGGTGCTAGGCGGCGTGGGCGCACTGCTGGGTGGGCTGTTGGCCCTGGGCGTGAGCCTGCTGCTCTATGTGGTGCCGGTGCAGATGCCGCCGCCGCCTGGCAGCAGCCAGGGCTATGCGCTGAACGTGAGCATCGATGCAGGCCTGTATGCGGCCACGCTGCTGGGCATGACCCTGCTGGCCGCCTGCGCTTCGCTGCTGGTGGCCCGCCGCACAGTGCACACGCCGGTGGTGCAGGCGCTGGCCCACACCTGAAGGAGTGGCGACGATGAAAGCCCCAACCCGACATCGCACGGCGGCGCTGATCCTGTGTCTGGCCACGCTGGGTGCCGCCGCGGACGCACCCGTGCCGGACGTGCCCAGCCTGCTCAAGGCCGCCGACCGCACCCGCATGGGCGCGGACAACCTGCAGGTCGAGACCCAGGTCACCATCACCCACGCCGACGGCACGCCGGACAAGGAACGCCGCTACCGCGTCTTCGCGCAGGCCGAGCACCGTTCCCTGGTGCTGATGCAAAGCCCGGCCGAGCAGGGCCAGAAGGTGCTGATGCTGGGCGACGACTTCTGGCTGCTGATGCCCGGCAGCCAGCGCGCCATGCGCATCACACCGATGCAGAAGCTGCTGGGCGACGCCAGCATCGGCGACATCGCCACGCTGAGCTGGGCCGACGACTACACCGGCACGCTGGCCGGCGAAGAACCCTGCGGCGAGCCCGCCCAGGCCTGCCTGCGCCTGAACCTGCAGGCCAGCCGCAAGGGCGTGAGCTACCAGCGCATCGAACTGTGGCTGGGCAAGGCCCGCCACGAGCCGGTCAAGGCCGATCTCTACGTGCTGAGCGACAAGCTGGCCAAGCGGGCCCGCTTCGTGATGGATGCGGCCAGCGCCGTGCCGCAGGTGGCCGAGATGCAGCTGCAGGACGAGCTCTCGTCACGCAAGCTGACGCGCGTGCGCTACCTCAGCCGCAAGCCGCACACCGTGCCGGCGGCGTGGCTGAACCCGATGTTCCTGGCCCGCAATCCGCAACTCGAATGAATGCGCGCCGCACCTTGCTTGCCGCAGCGCTGGGCGTCGGCGCGGCGGGCGTCTCGAGCGTCTCGGCCGCTGCGGCGCCCGAAGCCACGCTGCAGTTCGATGGTGCGCTGCGGGCCGAAGCGCTGGCCGTTGCAGCCGCGCCCATCGGGCCACTGGCCCAGG
>DAORNK010000114.1:0-11493 GCA_035440985.1 Rubrivivax sp.
GTTGAAGCCCAGGTGGAACAGCACCACCTGCTGGTGCACCTCGGCCACCCATTGCTGCAGCTCGGCGTGCACGCGCGGAATCAGCGGGATGAAGATCAGCGCGCCGCCCAGCTTGAAGAAGAAGTTGCCCAGCGGTAGGCGGCGCACCTCGGGCTTGCTCTGGCTGGTGACGATGATGGCCAGCACGCCGCTGCCCACGTTGGCGCCCAGCACCAGGCCCAGCGCCACCGTGGCCGGCAGCATGCCTTGCGCCGCCAGCGTGGCGCTGAGCAGCACGATGGCCAGGCTGCTGTACGAGAGCAGGGCCAGCACCGCGCCCACCAGGATGTCCAGCAGCACCTCGTTGGGCAGGGCCAGCAACAGTGCGCGCACGGCCGGCGCCGCGGTCAACGGCTTGGTGGCGCCGACGATCAGCTGCAGCGCCAGCGTGATCAGGCCCAGGCCGATCAGTACCCGGCCCAGGCGCCCGGTGTTGGTGTTCTGCCGGCTGATGAACATCACCACGCCGGCAAAGATGAGCAGCGGGCTCAGCCACGACAGGTCGAAGGAGAACACCACCGCCATCAGCGCCGTGCCCATGTCGGCGCCCAGCATCACGGCCAGCGCGGCCGATGTGGTGACCAGTCCCGATCCGACGAACGAGGCCACGATCAGGCAGGTGGCGGTGCTGCTTTGCACCAGGCTGGTCACCCCCAGGCCCGCGGCCACCGCCTTGAAGCGGTTGCCGAAACTGCTGGCCAGCACCTGGCGCAGGTCTTCGCCCAGCACGCGCAGCATGCCGGTGCGCACGATGTGCGTGCCCCAGACCAGCAGGGCAATGGCGGCCAGCAGGTTGAGAAGGTGGATCACGCGTGTCGATTCGGCCCGTTTTTCAGATCCAGGGCAGCGAATAGGTCTTCAGGTTCGTGAAGCTCTTGATGGCTTCCTGCACGCCTTCCTTGTAGCCCAGGCCGGAGTCCTTGATGCCACCGAAAGGCGTCAACTCCAGCCGGTAGCCCGGGACTTCGCGCACGTTCACGGTGCCCACCTGCAGTTCGTTGACGAAGCGGGTGATGTAGTCCAGCCGCTGCGTGCACACCGACGAGCTCAGGCCGTAGGCCGTGCCGTTGCTGATGCGGATGGCTTCGTCGATGTCGGCAAAGCCGATGATGGGCGACACCGGGCCGAAGGTCTCTTCGCGCACCACGGTCATCTCCGGGCGCACAAGGTCGATCACGGTGGGCGCGTACAGCGCACCCTGGCGCTGGCCGCCGGCCAGCAGCCGCGCGCCCTGGCCCACGGCCTCGCCCACGCGGGCCTCGAACAGCCGCGCCGCCGCTTCGTCGATGACGGTGCCCATCTCGGTGCAGGGGTCGGCCGGATCGCCGTGCCGCCAGGCGCGCGTCTTGTCCACCACCAGGTCGGTGAAGCGCTGGCGCACGCTTTCATGCACCAGCATGCGTTTGACCGCGGTGCAGCGCTGGCCCGAGTTCTTGTACGAACCCTGGACGGCCAGGCTGCTGGCTTCGTCCAGGTCGGCGTCTTCCATCACGATGATGGGGTCGTTGCCGCCCAGCTCCAGCACCACGCGCCGGTAGCCGGCCTTGCCGGCGATGTACTTGCCGATGGCCACGCCGCCGGTGAAGGTGATGAGGTCCACCGCGGGGTGGGTGAGCATGCGGTCGGCGATCTCGCGCGGGTCGCCGGTGACGACCTGCAGCATCTCGGGCGGCAGGCCGGCTTCGTAGAGCAGGTCGGCAAACAGCAGCGCCGACAGCGGCACCTTTTCGCTGGGCTTGAGCACCATGCGGTTGTTGGTGGCCACCGCCGGCACCACCTTGTGCGCGACCTGGTTCATCGGGTGGTTGAAGGGCGTGATGGCGGTGATCACGCCCAGCAGCGGTTCGCGCTGCGTGTGCACGCGCCGCTGGCGGCCGTGCGGGGTGATGTCGCAGCTGAAGGTCTGTGCGTCGTCCTTCAGGCACTCGCTGGCGCCGAACATCAGCACATCGGCCACGCGGCCGGCTTCGTAGGTACTGTCCTTCAGGCACAGGCCGGACTCGGCGGTGATCAGTGCGGCGATGTCGGCGCTGCGCTCGCGCACCAGGGCGGCGGCGCGGTTCAGGATGTTGCTGCGCTCGAAGCGCGACAGCCGGCCCTTGAAGGCCTGCGCCACGGCATAGGCGTGGTTCACCTCGTCCGCCGTGGCCTTGGGCACGCTGCCCACCACGGCGCCGGTGTGGGGGTTGTGGACGGCGATGCGGCGTTCCGCGCCGCGGTCGTCGGTGCCGATGCGCTGGCCGGCGATGCGCAAGGCTTCCTGCCGCATGGTGCTGGATCCTTACTGGGCGTGGTTGAGGGCCAGGTCGAAGGCGTCGAAGTTGCGCCAGCGGCGGTCGGCCGGCAGGCCTTCGATGCGGCGGTTCAGCACCAGCGGCACCCGCTGCTCGGAGATGCCGCCGTGGCTGCGCAGCGGCACCTCCAGCGCGCTCAGGTCGTGGCGCGAGGCGGCGGTGCCCAGCACCACCGAGCGTTCCGACACCACCACCAGGTCGCCGATGCGGTCCGCCGGCAGTTCGAAGGCCGCGGCGGCTTCGGCGCGCGTCAGCACCCGCTCCACGCCGCGCAGCGCCCGGATGCGTGCCGCGGTTTCGGCCAGCGTGCCCGCCGGCAGGTAGACGGTGGCGTAGGAGCCCAGTGCGCCGTGGTGCACCACATAGGGATCGGTGATGGGCAGGATGGTGCGCGCCGCCCCGGTGCCCAGCCAGCCGTCGAGATGGTCCTGCAGGTAGACCACGTCGGGCGTGCCGTCCATCCAGGTCTTGGCGTTCATGCCGTGATCGGCGGTCAGCGCGATGACGCAGCCCATCTCGTCCAGCGCCGCCAGGTAGCCGTCCATCATCGCGTAGAAGGCATTGGCGCCGGCCGTGCCCGGTGCGTGCTTGTGCTGGATGTAGTCGGTGGTGGACAGGTACATCACGTCGGGCCGGCGCGTGTGCATCAGCTGCACGCCTGCGGCGAAGACGAACTCCGACAGCGCCGCGCTGTAGACATCGGGCAGCGGCTGGCCGACGAGATCCAGCACGCCGGTGATGCCGTTGCCGGCCAGCGTGCAGCGGTCGGCCTGTTCGGACGAGAAGCAGATGCCGGTGGGGCCGATGACCATGCCCTTGCCCAACAGCTGGCGCAGCTTGTCCTTGGCGGTGACCACGGCGCAGGTCTTGCCCGCGCGGTTCAGCGTGGCCAGGATGGTGGGCACGCGCAGCCATTTGGGGTCGTTCATCATCACCTCGGCGCCGCTGTCGACGTCGAAGAGGTAGTTGCCGCAGATGCCGTGCACGCTGGGCGGCACCCCGGTGACGATGCTCAGGTTGTTGGGGTTGGTGAAGCTGGGCACCACGCAGTCGGCCAGCAGCGCCGTGCCCTGGGCCAGCGCGCGCTTCATCCACGGCATGTGGCCGCCGGCCACCGCCTGGGCCAGGTAGTCGGGTTCGCAGCCGTCCACGCAGACCACCACGGTGGGCTGCTTGGGCAGGGCATAGCTGCGGCCGTTGACTTCAAGCATGGGTTGTCCTTCTGCGGGGCGTGGCCGCGGGCGCGGGGGCCGCCGGCGTGTTGTTGCGCAGCGTGCGCTGCTTGCTGTCCAGCACGTGCTGGCGCATGGCCCGGCCGGCGGCCAGCGCATCGCCCGAGGCGATGGCCTTGACGATGCCGCGGTGCTCGCTGGCCGAAACCGGCAGCTGGGTCGAATCGGCCAGGTTGATGCGGCGGAACAGCGACAGCTCGTTGATCAGCCGCCGGTACAGCGTGGTCAGCTTGCGGTTGCCGGTGAAGGCCACCAGCGTGTCGTGGAATTCGAGGTTCTGCAGGTGATAGGTGTCGGCATCACCGGTCTTCACGCTGCGCTCCATCGCGTCGACCATCACCTTGACCTGGCGCAACTGCTCGGGCGTGATGTGCTGGGCCAGGTGCCGCCCCACGCTTTCGTCCATCATCGCGCGCAGGTCGAAGATCTCCAGCGCCTCGGCCAGCGGGATGTGCCGCACGAAGACGCCGCGGTTCTTCTCCTGCCGCACCAGGCCGGTCTCTTCGAGCATGCGGAAGGCCTCGCGCACCGGCCCGCGCGAAACGCCCAGCGATTCGGCCAACGCGGCTTCGATCAACTTGGCGCCGGGGGCCAGCTCGCCCTGCACGATGCGCCGTTCCAGTTCCTGCTGCACCACCGAGGTGAGCGAGCTGGACTGCAGCAGGGCGATGGTCGGGTGCAGCGGGGCGGTCATGCGGTGCATTGGAAAACGCAGATCGCAGATTGTCAACAATAGGCTGACTACCGTTGACATGCTTGGAGCGGGCGGGCTAGATTCTTCCCGCGTTCTTCATCCCGCGTTCTTTGTTCCGCATTCGCACCCGCGGCCCGGGCGCGCGTCTTGCAAGGCGCTGTCACACGGCTGCCATGCGGGCGTCGCATGCTGCCCGGTTTGTCCAACCTTGCCCCCAGAGGAGACCCTCATGTCTTTCAAGCGCATTGCACGACCCCTGTCGGTGCTGGCGGCCGGCGCGCTGCTGGCGCTGGCCCTGCCGGCCATGGCCCAGAAGACCACGCTGCTGGTCTACACGGCGCTGGAAACCGATCAGCTCAAGGCCTACCAGGAGGGCTTCAACAAGGTCAACCCCGACATCGAACTGAAGTGGGTGCGCGACAGCACCGGCGTCATCACCGCCAAGCTGCTGGCCGAAAAGGCCAATCCGCAGGCCGACGTGGTGATGGGCGTGGCCGCTTCCAGCCTGGCCTTGCTCGACAAGAACGGCATGCTCGAACCGTACCGGCCGCTGAACGCCGACGCCATCATGAGCCAGTACATCGACAAGAAGAACCCGCCAGCCTGGTTCGGCATGGACGTGTGGGGTGCCACCATCTGCTTCAACACGGTGGAAGCGACCAAGAAGGCCATCCCCAAGCCCGAGACCTGGAAGGACCTGCTGAAGCCGGCCTACAAGGGCCAGATCGTGATGCCCAACCCGGCCAGCTCGGGCACCGGCTTCTTCGACGTGACGGCCTGGCTGACGCTGTGGGGCGACAAGAACGGCGCCGGTGACGGCTGGAAGTACATGGACGGCCTGCACGAGAACATCGCGCAGTACACGCACAGCGGCTCCAAGCCGTGCAACATGGCCGCCGCCGGCGAGTTCGTGGTGGGCATCAGCTTCGAGTACCGCGCCAATGCCAACAAGGCCAAGGGCGCCCCCATCGACCTGGTCTTCCCCAAGGAGGGCCTGGGCTGGGACCTGGAGGCCTTTGCCATCCACAAGGGCACCAAGAAGCTGGCCGCCGCCAAGAAGCTGGCCGACTGGGCCAGCAGCAAGGACGCGATGATCCTGTACGGCAAGAACTTCGCCATCACCGCGCAGCCGGGCGTAGCCGCGCCGCTGCCCAATGTGCCCAAGGACTACGAGGCGCGGCTGGTGAAGATGGACTTCGCCTGGGCGGCCGAGAACCGCGAGCGCATCCTGGCCGAGTGGAACAAGCGCTACAACGCAAAGTCCGAACCCAAGAAGTGACGGTGGCAGAGGCTCACCAGCCCTACCTGCGCCTGGCCGGGGTCCGCAAGGACTTCGGCAGCTTCACCGCGCTCAAGGGCGTGGACCTGGACATTGCGCAGGGTGAGTTCGTCTGCTTCCTGGGCCCCAGCGGCTGCGGCAAGACCACGTTGCTGCGCATCATCGCGGGGCTGGAGGTGCAAAGCGCCGGTCGCATCGAGCTGGCCGGGCGCGACATCTCCACGCTGCCGCCGGCCGAACGCGACTACGGCATCGTGTTCCAGAGCTACGCGCTGTTCCCCAACCTGAGCGTGGCCGACAACGTGGCCTACGGGCTGGTCAATCGCAAGGTGCCCAGGGCGCAGGCACAGGCGCGGGTCAGCGAGCTGCTGGCGCTGGTGGGTCTGCCCGGCAGCGAAGCCAGGTTCCCGGCCCAGCTCTCGGGTGGCCAGCAGCAGCGCATCGCACTGGCGCGAGCCCTGGCCACCTCGCCGGGGCTGCTGCTGCTGGACGAGCCGCTGTCGGCGCTGGATGCCATCGTGCGCGTCAAATTGCGCAGCGAGATCCGCAGCCTGCAGCGCCAGCTGGGCGTGACCACCATCATGGTCACGCACGACCAGGAGGAGGCCTTCGCGGTGGCCGACCGCATCGTGGTGATGAACCACGGCGTGATCGAACAGGTGGGCACGGCGATGGAGGTCTACCGCGACCCGGCCACGCTCTTCGTGGCGGACTTCGTGGGCCGCATCAATGCCTTGCCGGCGCGCGCCGAAGGCGGCGGGCTGCGCGTGGGCCAGCAGTGGCTGCGCTGCGAGCATGCGTCGGTGCACGGACACGCCGGCGACCGCGAACTGCGCGTCTACCTGCGGCCTGAGGATGTGCTGGCGCGGCCCATCGCGCCGGGTGACGACAATGTCTTCGAAGGCCTGATCGAGAAGATCGAGTTCATGGGCCCGTACTGCCTGGTGCGCGTGGCCGCGGCCAGCCTGGGCCCGTTGCCCCTCACGGTCTACCTGTCGCTCAACTACCTGGCCGAAGCCCAGCTGCACGAAGGCAGCCGCCTGCCGCTGCGCCTGCTGCCCGAGCGCATGCGGGTGTTCTCGTGAACGGCCAGGCCCTCGTGGCCGCAGTGCCGCGCCAGCGCGTGCACTGGACCGAACGGCTGGCGCAGGTGGCGCTGGCCGCTGTCGCCCTGGCCTTGCTGGCCCTGCTGGCCGCGCCGCTGCTCACCCTGCTGCAGAAGGCGCTGCAGGACGATGCCGAGCGGTTCGTCGGCCTGGCCAACTTCATCGCCTATGCGCGCACGCCGGCGTTGCTGCAATCGGTGTGGAACAGCCTGTGGGTGAGCCTGCTGGTCACCGCCTACACCGTGCCCACCGCCTTCCTGTTCGCCTACGCGCTCACGCGCAGCTGCATGCGGCTCAAGGGCCTGGCGCGCGGCATCACGCTGGTGCCGCTGCTGGCGCCTTCGCTGCTGTCGGCGATCTCGCTGATCTACTGGTTCGGCAACCAGGGCGTGCTCAAGGCCTGGATGCAGGCGCTGGGCGTGGCGCAGATCTATGGCGCACCCGGCATCGTGCTGGCGGAGATCTTCTCGACCTTTCCGCACGCGTTGATGATCCTCGTCACCTCGCTGGCCGCGTCGGACGCGCGGCTGTACGAGGCCGCCGATGCGATGGGCACCACCGCCATGCGCAAGTTCTTCACCATCACCCTGCCCGGGGCCAAATACGGGCTGATCAGCGCCGCGCTGGTGGTCTTCACGCTGGTCATCACCGACTTCGGCATCCCCAAGGTGATCGGAGGCGATTTCAACGTGCTGGCCACCGATGTCTTCAAGCTCGTGATCGGCCAGCAGGATTTCAACAAGGGCGCCGTGGTGGCCCTGCTGCTGCTGGCGCCGGCGGTGCTGACCTTCGCTGTGGACCATTGGGTCAGCCGCAAGCAGACGGCCCTGCTGACCGCGCGCGCCGTGCCCTACCGCGCCAAGCCGGCGCCGCTGTTCGACGGCCTGATGTCGCTGTACTGCGCCGCCGTGTGCGCGCTGATCCTGGCCATGCTGGGTATGGCGGTGTTCGCGTCCTTCGCCAGCTTCTGGCCCTACAACCTGGCGCCCAGCCTCAAGCACTACACGATGGGCCTGGTCGATGCCGAGGTCGGCGACGCCTTCGTCAACAGCCTCTTGATGGCCAGCGGCACGGCAGTGGCAGGCACGGTGCTGGTCTTCATCGGCGCCTACCTGCTCGAGAAGACCCAGGGCTCGGCCCCGGTGCGCACGGCGGTGCGCCTGCTGGCCATGCTGCCGATGGCCGTGCCGGGCCTGGTGCTGGGGCTGGCCTACATCTTCTTCTTCAACCAGCCGGCCAATCCGCTGCACGGGCTGTACCACACGCTGACGCTGCTGACGCTGTGCACCATCGTGCACTTCTACACCACGGGCCACCTCACGGCGGTCACCGCACTCAAGGCGCTGGACCCGGAGTTCGAAGCCGTGTCCGCTTCGCTGAAGGTGCCGTTCTACAGGACCTTCTGGCGCGTCACGCTGCCGATCTGCACGCCGGCCCTGGTCGACATCGCGCGCTACTTCTTCATCAACGCGATGACCACGATCTCGGCCGTGGTCTTCCTCTACGCGCCCGAGACCAAGCTGGCGGCCATCGCCATCCTCAACCTCGACGAAGCCGGCGAGATCGGCGCCGCCGCGGCGATGGCGGTGCTGATCGCCGCGGCCAACGCCGTGGCCACGCTGCTGTTCATGGCCCTGTCGGGGTGGATCGACCGCCACACCCAGGCCTGGAAGAACCCCTGACGGAGACGAAACGATGGACCGCGACCGCATCCTGCTCACCCCCGGCCCGCTGACCACGACGCTGCGCACCAAGCTGGCCATGCTCAAGGACTGGGGCAGCTGGGACACCGACTTCATCGCTGTCACGGCGCGCGTGCGCACGGCGCTGCTGGACATCATCCACGGCGCCGACAGCCATGTGCTGGTGCCCCTGCAGGGCAGCGGCACCTTCAGCGTGGAAGCGGCCGTGGCCACCGTGGTGCCGCGCGACGGGCATGTGCTGGTGATGGACAACGGCGCCTACTGCAAGCGCGCCGCCAGGCTCACCCAGCTGATGGGCCGCCGCGTCACCGTGGTGCCGCAGGCCGAGGAAGCGCCCGTCTCGACGGCGGTGCTGGAGCAGCATCTGAAGGCCGACCCGTCCATCACCCACGTGGTGCTGATCCACTGCGAAACCGGCACCGGCGTGCTCAACCCGCTGCCCGAGGTCGCGGCGCTGTGCCAGCAGATGGGCAAGGGCCTGATCGTCGATGCGATGAGCAGCTTCGGGGCCCTGCCCATCGACGCGCGCGAGCTGCGCTTCGACGCCCTGGTGGCGGCCAGCGGCAAGTGCCTGGAAGGCGTGCCCGGCATGGGCTTCGTCTTCCTGCGCAAGGCCATTCTCGACGGCTGCGCCGGCCAGAGCCAGAGCCTGGCGATGGACCTGCACGACCAGCATGTCTACATGGAAAAGACTGGCCAGTGGCGCTTCACGCCGCCCACCCACGTGCTGGTCGCGCTGGACGAAGCCATCCGCCAGTTCCAGGAAGAAGGCGGCCGCAAGGCCCGGCTGGCGCGCTACACCGGGAACTGCCGCGTGCTGGTGGACGGCATGGCGGCTTTGGGTTTCAAGCCCTTCCTGCGGCCCGAGGTGCAGGCGCCCATCATCGTCACCTTCCACGCGCCGGCCCACCCGGCCTACGAGTTCCGGCGCTTCTACGAAGCCACCAAGGCGCGCGGCTTCATCCTCTACCCGGGCAAGCTCACGCAGGTGGAGACCTTCCGCGTCGGCTGCATCGGCGCCATCGGCGCCAATGAGATGCGGCAGGCCGTTGCCGCCGTGGCCGACACGCTGCGCGAGATGGGCATTCCCAGCGGGCAGCCGGCCACTTGAAGCTGACCGTCTTCGATCTCGACCACACGTTGCTGCAGGGTGACAGCGACACGCTGTGGTGCGACTTCCTGATGCGCGAAGGCGTGCTGGCGCGCGAGCGTTTCGGGCCGCTGAATGCGGCCATGGAGCACGACTACCGTGCCGGCACCGTCAGCGCGGTGGCCTACTGCGAGTTCTACGTCGGTACGCTGGCCGGTCGCAGCGTGGACGGCTGGGCACCGTGGCTGGTCCGGTTCCTGGACGAGGAGATCGCGCCGCGCCTGAGCCCCGCCGCGCACGCGCTGGTCCAGCGGCACCTGCGCAGCGGCGACCGGGTTGTGCTGAGCACGGCCACCAACCGCGTCATCACCGAGCGCACGGCGGCGCACCTGGGTATCCCGGATCTCATTGCCACCGAATGCGAGGTGGCACCCGACGGCATGCTCAGTGGCCGCCTGCGCGGCGCGCCCAACATGCGTGAAGGCAAGGTCACGCGTCTGAACGCCTGGCTGGCCGGCCAGGGCCTCGCGCTGAACGACTGTGACAGCCGCTTCTACAGCGACTCGATGAACGACCTGGCCTTGCTGCAGACGGTCAGGCACCCGGTGGTCGTGGACGCCGACGAACGCCTGGCGGCTGAAGCGGCCCGGCGCGGCTGGCCCGCCATCAGCCTGCGGGGCCAGCTCTGAGCCCGCGCACGCAGGTCCGGAAGGACCTGCGTGGCTGGCGAAGGCCGGAACGCGATTTCACGCTTGAGGGCCGTGCCGCGGTCAGTGGCGTTCCCAGCGCCCTGGCGCGGCGCGCCAGCCACGGCCGTGGCGGTACCAGCTGTGCGGTACCCACCACCAGCCCGGCCGGTGGTTCTCCCAGTGGCCGCGAATCCAGACGTGCCGGCCGCCCAGCCAGGCCCAGTAACCGGCGATCCAGAAAAAGCCCGGGCCCGGTGCGGCAACGATGATCTCGTTCTGCAGCGGCGGCGGTTCGGCGTCGACCACGCCATCGTCATCGGGCGGCGCGGGCGCACGTGTGCCGTAGGGGCCCCGCGCAGGCACCACGATGCAGGCGCTGAGCAGACTGCTGGCCCCCAGGGCCAGCAGCAGGGCGCGGCGGGGGTTGGGGCGGGACGTCATCGCAGATCTCCCGAGGGAAGAGTGGTCTTGCTTCAACGGCCTGCGCCGGATGGCTGATGACGCGTGGTGCGCGGCTTTACACAGTTTCACCTGGGCCGGCCCCGGGCACGGCTGCGCCGCCAACCGGCCACGGCCACCGCGGCTGCCAGCCCGGCCAGGACGTTGGCCAGCGTGCCCGGCTCCGCTACCTGGCGCACCCGACCATCAGGATCGTCCTCCACCCACACGGTGCGCAGCACCGGGATGGAATCACCGGCCGGATCGGCCAGCACCGGTACCGCCTGGGCGCGACGGCGCTCCATGCGCACCCCCAGCACCGAGACGTTGCCGCATACATCCGGCACCATCACCGAGTGCAGGCGCCCTTGCTGGTCAGCGGCTTCGTACAGGCTGGCGGCTTCCGTGTGGCCCGGCTTGAAGTTGACCCGCGTATTCACGCACAGCGTGCGTGCGTAGGTCATGGCCAGGTTGCGCGGGTCGAACTCGCGCGCATCGCGCTGCGCGCGGATGGCGGCATTGCTGATCTGCAGCCGGTCATCGGGCTGGCCCGCACGGACCTTCAGCGCGATGCGCTGCACGACCTCGGTCGGCAGGCGGGCGGTGACCAATGCCTGTTCGACATCGCCACGGTACGGGCTGCGTCCCGGTTGCGCCCAGGCGCAGCCCTGCCGGAGGGTGAGGCGTTGCACTTCGGGGCCGGCACTGGGTGGCGCCTGCAGCAGCGGGTGCGTTGCGCTGATGGCCACGCCTTCGTGATGCATGCCAGGCGGCAGGTCGACGGCGGCGGCAGAGCCGGCCAGGCCCCGGACGAGCATCGCGGCGAGCGCCCCGCTGAACAGTCCGGCGGCCAGCACGGGCGCCAGCCCCCTCCAGCGCCAGCGATGCGTGGCCGCAACCGGTGCCGCTGCCGTCGCAGAAGCCAGGTC
>DAORNK010000115.1:0-11480 GCA_035440985.1 Rubrivivax sp.
GGTGCCGAAGAGCGGCGGCAGGTCCACCCAGAGCCGGCCCTCCACCACCGGCACCTGCGCGCCGCTGCGCGCATCGACCCAGCCGGTGGCCGGTGCGCCGGCGGGCAGTGTCACGCCGATGCGCCGCGGCTGATCCGCGTTGTGCAGCGCGGTGACGGCCCACTGCTGCCCCAGGCGGCGCGGCAGCACCACGGCATGTGCGTCGACGAACAGCGGCGCGCCCAGGCTGCCCCGGCGCAGCACGGCATGCTGGTTGCGCAGGGCGATCATGGCCTTGAAATCGGCCAGCAACGCGAGGTCGGGCTGCCCGCCTTCGTCGGCCCAGGGATAGGGCGCGCGGTTGTAGGGGTCGTCACCGCCGGTCACACCGACTTCGTCGCCGTAGTAGACGGTGGGTGCGCCGGGGTAGGTCATCTGGAACAGCACGGCCAGCTTCAGACGCGCCTTGGCCTGGGCGATGGTGACCGCATCGCTCACGCCATCGTGCCAGCCGAAGTGGTGCAAGGCGCGCGCCTGGTCGTGCGTGGACAGCAGGTTCATCAGGGCGTACCAGGCCTGCGGCGGGTAGGCCTCGCGCAGGTGTTCGAGCTGCACCACCATCTCACCCGCCGGGCCGCCGGCCGCCCAGGCCTGCACCGCGTTGCGAAAGATGTAGTTCATCGTGCTGTCGAACATGTCGCCCAGGAAGTACTTGGACGCGTCGAACCAGGTCTCGGCCACCGTCAGCGCATCGGGCTTGTGGGCCTTGATGGCCGCGCGCCAGCCGCGCCAGAAATCGTCGCTGACCCAGGGCGCCACATCCATGCGCCAGCCGGACGCACCGCGGTCCAGCCACAGCTTCATCACGGCATCGGGTGCCTCGTAGGCAAACCGCCGCCAGGCCGGGCTGGCCTTGTCCAGTTCCGGCAGGCTGCTCACGCCGACCCAGCCCTGGTACTGCTTGTCCGGGTCGCGCTGGCCCGGGTCCAGCCGGTACCAGCTGGCGTAGGGTGACGTGGGGTTGATGCGGCCGCCGGCAAAGGCCCCCTGCCCGCCGAAGTTGCGATAGCGGTCGAAGTAGATCGAATCGCTGCCGGTGTGGTTGAGGCTGGTGTCCGGGATGACGCGGATGCCGCGCCGGGCGGCTTCCCGCGTCAGGCGTTCGAAGTCGGCGTTGCTGCCGAAGGCCGGGTCGACGTTGCGGTAGTCGGCGGTGTCGTACTTGTGGTTGCTGGCGGCGCGGAAGATGGGCGTCAGGTAGATCGTGTTGGCGCCCAGGTCGCGGATGTAGTCGAGCTTGTCGATGATGCCGGCCAGGTCGCCACCGAAGAAGTCGTTGTTGTGGACGGCGTCGCTGCCGTCGCCCGAGCCCGGCTTGTAGGGCCTGTCCATCCAGCGCGGGTGGCGTTCCACCGTGTGCTGGTGGTATTTGTCGCGCCCGGGCAGCGGGTCGTTGCACGGGTCGCCGTTGCGAAAGCGCTCGGGGAAGATGTAGTAGTAGACGATGTCCGGCGCCCAGTCCGGCACCCGGAAGTCCGGCGCGTAGATGGTCTGGCGAAAGCGCCGGACGCCGCCCAGCGCTGCTGGGGTGGGCGGCTTGCCGGCCACCGCGCCCAGGCCGCCGCTGCCCTTCTCGCGCGTCCAGTGCACGGCATCGGTGTTGTTCTGGTAGGCATACAGCCGGCCCGCGATGCGCGCTTCGAACCAGTAGCCGTAGACGGCCACATCGCCAAACCGGTGACGAGCCGTCCAGCGCTCGGGCTCGCCCGCCGCGCCGGCTTGCCTGCGCATCGGCACACGTGCAGCTTCGTCGTAGGCCAGCTGTTCCTGGTTGCCCTGCAGCCGGCGCTTTTCGATCACCAGCGTCAGCGCCTCGACCCCAGGCGCGGCGCGCAGCATGAACTGCAGCTCGGTGCCCGCGGGCAACGCGCCGAAGGGCGCCTTGTGGGATTCGTCGCGCGAGTCGAAGCGCAGGCTCAGCGCCACCGGGTCGGTGACGGCCGCCTGGCGCGGGTCGGCAAAGCTCAACGGTCCGACGTCGAGCCGCGGCCGGCCACCGGCCCAGGCCAGGCGCAGCGTGTGCTCGCCCTGGAACTCGTGCACGAAGTTGGCCTGGCCGTTGCCGTCGGCGGCGACGGTGCTGGCGGGCAGCCAGGCGGCGTCGGCGATCTTGAACTCGTGCCGCCCCTTGAGCTTGACGTTGAGGTAGTAGGCATCGCAGCTGTACTGGAAGGCGTAGTCGTCCAGCGCCGCCCAGTTGTTGGGCGTGCCGCGCAGGAACAGCGTGGTGGCGCCCAGCGGCGGGCCGCCTTCACTGACCGGGCAGGACTCGGTCTGCAGGTGAGCCTGGCGCTGTTCGTTCATGGTCACCGTGAAACGGTAGGTTCCGGCGAAGTTGCGCCGCATCTCGGGGCCGCGCAACACCAGGGCTGCGCCGTCTGCCGCCCCCCAATCGGCGTCGGCGCTCCAGCCTTCATCGGCGAGCTTGAAACGGTGCTCGCCCTGCAGCCGGGTGACCAGTTCCCAACGCCTGCAGGCCCAGGTGAACCGCTGCGCGTCGGATGCCGCCCAGCCGTTGAAACTGCCCCGCAGATAGAGGGCCCGACCGCCCAGCGGGTCGGGCGTGCAGGGCGCGGATGCCGAACGGCCCGCATCGGCCTGGACCCACGTCGGTGCGGCCAGCAGCAGGGCCGCCAAGGCACGGCGGATCACCGCACCCGCTTGTAGCTGGAATAACCACCGTCGGGCTCGGTATCGGGCTTGAGCACGCGCACCGATCGCGGCGGCATCGTCAGCTGCAGCAACGCCGCACGCACGCGGATCTCCGACCCATGGCTTGTCGGGTCCAGCAAGTCGACCAGGCGCGTGCTGTCCATCAACTTGCTGTTGGCCACCATCAGCGTCTCGCTGATCTCGGTGTCGCCGGGGTTGGCGATGACCAGCACGGTATCGGCGGCGCGGTCGGTGTAGCGTTCGAAGGCCAGCAGGCGGTTGCTGCAGATGGGCCTGTAGTTGCCCACACGCAGCGCGCGGTGCTCGCGGTGCAGGCGGATCAGCTGCCGCGTCCATTGCAGGGTGGCGTTGTCGGGGGTGGCCAGGTCCCAGCGCATGGGGGCGCGCATCTCGGGGTCGTCGCCGCCGGCCATGTCCAGTTCGCTGCCGTAGTAGAGATTGGGCGATCCGGGCAGGGTGAACTGCAGCACCTGGGCCAGGCGGCGCGCGGCGCGGTCGGGCACCGTGGTGGCCAGCCGCGGCGTGTCGTGGTTGTCCAGGTAGATCCAGCTCTTGAGCATGTTCTCGATGCCCGTTTCCTCGACCAGGCGCGTGAGCATGCGGCCGTAGGTCGGCGCGTCCAGCTCGCCATCCACCAGGCGCAGCGTCAGGCCGCGCAGCACGAACTGCATCACCGCGTCCACGCTGGGGAACCACTCCTTGGGGTAGTTGGCGATCTCGCCCACGACCAGCGAGCCGGCCTTTTCCTGATGCGACGCCCGCGTCAGCTGCTCCAGGAAGACGAAGCCGATGTCGAAGGCCACGTCCAGCCGCCATCCGTCCACGCCGTCGCGCAGGTAGCTGCGCAGCACCGAGTCATGCGCCGCGTAGATGTGCTCGCGCACGCGCGGGTTCTCGAGGTTGAGCTCGGGCAGGTTCTGGGCGCGCCACCAGGCGCGGGCACCGCCTTCGAAGGATGCGTCGAACACGAACCAGTCACGGTAGTGGCTGTTCTCGTCGGCCTGCGCCTGCTGGAAGAACTTCGAGTTGCGCCCCATGTGGTTGAACACGCCATCCAGCACCAGCTTCATGCCACGGCCGTGCAGATCGTCGGCCAGGGCCCGCACATCGGCGCGTGTGCCGTATTCGGGCGCGACCTGCAGGTAGTCCAGCGCGTCGTACTTGTGGTTGGTGAGGGCGTGGAAGATGGGGTTGAGGTACAGCACATCGGCGCCCAGGTCCTGCACATAACCCAGCCGCGCTGCGGTGCTGGCCAGGTCGCCACCCCAGAAGGCAAGCTCGTGGCTCCACAGCCGGTGCTCGGGCAGGTAGCGGCCCTTGGCCGGCGTCTCCTGCCAGGGATGCAACGTCTTGGGCGCCGGGTACAGATGGCGTTTGGCAGCCAGGTCGGCCGCGGGTGCGAAGCGGTCCACCAGCACCTGGTAGACCACGGCGCCGTTACGCCAGTCCTTCTCGCGCGTCTCGAAGACGCCTTGCAGTTCGATGTCGAAGCGGTTGGCGTATTGCATGGCTGTACGACAGGTTGGGGGTTCGATCCAGCGCAGCGCCCGAGCCGGCAAAGCTCAGTGCACTCGCTTGTAGACGGAGTAGCCGTCGGCCTGGGTGGCGGTGTCGGGTGCCAGCACGCGCACGCCCAGCGCCGGAACGGTGATGCGGACGAATCCCGAGTTCACGAAGGCCGGCGCGCTGCCCGGGGGCGGTGGCAGCAGGTCGATCAGCCGGTTGCCATCCATCATCAGCCCATGGCGCCACTGCACCAGTTCCGTCACAGGCTGGTCGCCGGGGTTGGCCAGCACCAGCACGCTGTCGGCGGCGCGGTCGGTGTGGCGCTCGAAGGCCAGCAGGCGGCCAGCGGTGGCGCTGCGGTAGTCGCCCACGCGCAGCGCCCGATGCTGCTGGCGCAGGGTGATGAGTTGGCGGGTCCAGATCATCTCGGGGTGGTTCTCGCTCACCAGGTCCCAGCGCATCGGCCCACGCTGCGCGGGGTCGTCGCCGCCGGTCATGCCGACCTCGGCACCATAGTACAGATTGGGCGAACCCGGCAGGGTGAACTGCAGCACCTGCGCCAGCCGGCGCCGGGCCGTCTCGGGCAATTCGGTCGCCACACGCTTGACGTCGTGGTTGTCCAGCAGGATCCAGCTCTTGAGCAAGGGTTCGGTGCCCACGTCGGCCACGGTGCGCTCGATCACGGCGCCGGCCTGCGCCACACCGATCTCACCCTTGGCCAGACCCAGCAGCAGGGTGCGCCAGTGGAAGTTCATCACCGCGTCCATCGCCGGCATCCAGCCGCCAGGGTGGTTGGCGATCTCGCCCACCACCAGCGAGCCGGGCTTTTCCAGATGTGCGGCGGCGGTCAGCTGCGACAGGTAGACGGGCCCCAGCTCGTAAGCGGTGTCCAGGCGCCAGCCGTCCGCCCCGTCGCGCAGGTAGCTGCGCACCACCGAGTCGCGGCCGGCCCAGATGTGCTGGCGCACGGCGGGGTTCTCGAGGTTCAGCTCGGGCAGGTTGAGCACGCCCTTCCAGGTGCGCGCACCACCCGGGAACTGCGGGCCGAAAACGAACCAGTTGCGTGTGGCCGCCTTCGGGTCGGCCTCGGCCCGCGTGAAGGCTGGCGCATGGCGGCCCATGTGGTTGAACACGCCGTCCAGCACGAGTCTCATGCCGCGGCGGTGCAGTTCGGCAGCCAGGGCCTTCACGTCGGCACGCGTGCCGTATTCGGGCGACACGGCGTGGAAGTCCAGCGAGTCGTACTTGTGGTTGGTGAAGCCCAGGTGAATGGGGTTGAGGTACAGCACGTTGGCACCCAGGGTCTGGACGTGGTCCAGCCTGGCGGTCAGGCTTTGCAGGTCGCCGCCCCAGAAGTGGAGTTCGTGGCGCGTGATCTGCGTCCCGGGCGCAATCTCCTCGTTGCGCTGCGGCACTTCGTCCCAGCGCCGCAGCACCTTGGGCGCCGGGTAAAGGGCGCGCTTGGCCTCCAGATCGGCACTGGGTGCGAAGCGGTCGACGATGACCTGGTAGACGATGGCGCCGTTGCGCCAGTCGCGTTCGCGGTCTTCGTACACACCGGCCCTGGCCGGCGCCGACCATGCAGCCAGCCAGATCGCCGTCCACACGATCCGCTTCACGATCACCCCTTCACACCGCCGGCCGTGAGCCCCGAGACGATCCACTTCTGCGCCAGCAGGAAGACCAGCGTGATGGGCAGCCCCGAAAGCACCGCGGCAGCGGCAAAGTCGCCCCACAGGTACTTCTGTTCGTAGAGGTAGAACTTGCTGCCCACCGCCAGCGTGAGGTTGGGCTCTTCGCGCAGCAGCACGCTGGCCACGGGGTATTCGATGATGGTGCCGATGAAGGCGAGCACGAAGACCACCATCAGGATGGGCACGGCCATCGGCAGCAGCACATGGCGAAAGGCCTGCCAGTGCGTGGCACCGTCGACCTTGGCGTTTTCTTCGATCTCCTGCGGGATGGTTTCGAAGTAGCCCTTGATGGTCCAGATGTGCATCGCCACACCGCCCAGATAGGCCACGATCAGGCCTGCATGCGTCTCGATGCCCAGCCACGGCACCTGGGTGCCGATGCCCTCGAAGATGGCGTAGATCGCCACCAGCGCCACCGCCACCGGGAACATCTGCAGCAGCAGCATGCTGTTGAGGATGAACTGCTTGCGCGCAAACTTCAGCCGCGCAAAGGCATAGGCCGCGGTGGTGCTGATGGCCACGATGAGCAGCGCCGAGATGGTGGCGACCTTGATGCTGTTCCACAACCACAGCAGCACCGGAAACGGCGGCTGCACCACCGTGCCGTCGGGCTGCTTGACCGGGATGCCCAGCGCCAGTTGCCAGTGTTCGAAGCTGATGGTGGCGGGAATCAGCGAGCCGGTGGCGAAGTTGCCGGGGCGAAGACTGATGCTGACCACGGCCAGCAAGGGGAACAGCGTGAAGGCGAGCAGGACCCACAGGCCGGCGTGGGCAGCGAAGACGCGCCAGCGTTGGCTTTTGCCGGTGACGATCATGAACGTGACTCCAGATTGCATCGGCTAACAGGGCTCGCAGACGCGGGCCTGCAGTGGCGCGAGCGCCGGGAGCAGGGTGCCTGGCTCCGCTCATGTCCTCCTTCGTCGACCTGCGGTCGCCGAATTCCCCCTCTACTTCGCTGCGCCAGGCACCCTGCCCCCGACGCAGCCAGCGCTGGTGGCACGCCCGATTCGAACACCGGTGCCGGCGCCAGATCAGGCGGTAGGGGTGCCCTGTGGAGCGAAGTAGAGGAGGAATTTGACAGCCGCAGGCTGGCAAAGGGGGACATGAGCGCAACAGGGCACCCCTGGCGCCTGATCACGCGGCGCAGTGGGCAGAGTGCATTTGACAGGCGCCTCATCGCCGCGCTTCCCCTCGCTGCGTGATCTTCAACTGCACCATCGCCATCACTGCCACCATCACGAAGATCAGCGTGCTGATGGCCGCCGCCAGGCCGAAGTTCTGGCCGCTGTCGGTGAAGGCGATGCGGTAGGTGTAGCTGACCAGGATGTCGGTCGTGCCCGCCGGCAGCTTGGTGTTGAGGAAGTCCGGCCGGCCGTCCGTCAACAGCGAGATCAGCACGAAGTTGTTGAAGTTGAAGGCAAAGGCGCTGATCAGCAGCGGCGTCAGCGGCTTGGCGATCAGCGGCGCGGTGATCCTGAAGAAGTTGGTCAGCGGCTTGGCGCCGGCAATCGCGCTGGCTTCGTACAGATCGCCGGGAATGGCTTTGATCAGCCCGCTGCACAGGATCATGATGTACGGGTAGCCCAGCCAGGTGTTGACGATCAGGATCATCACCTTGGCCAGCAGCGGGTCGGCGAACCAGGCCGGGCGCACGCCCAGCAGGGCGTGCAGGATGGCGTTGATCTCGCCGAAGTTCTGGTTGAACAGGCCCTTGAAGACCAGGATGCTGATGAAGCCCGGCACCGCGTAGGGCAGGAAGAGCAGCGTGCGGTACAGCGTGCGGTGCTTCAGCGCGGGCCACTCCAGCAGCACAGCCAGCGTCATGCCCAATGCGGTGCTGAACAGCACCGTGAGGCCGGCAAACACCACCGTCCAGATGAAGATGCTGACGAAGGGGCCGCGGAAGTCGGCGTCCAGCAGCATGCGGGTGTAGTTGGCAAAGCCGATGCCGACCTTGAAGCCGGGCTGCATGCGTTCGCCGGCGGTGTTCTCGAAGAAGCCACTCACGCGGTTGGGCTTGAACACGGTGCCGGTGGTGGTCTCGATCACTGCCCCTTCGGGACCAGGCTTCCACAAGGCGGCGATGGGCCCGAACTCACGCAGACCGGCGTAGCGGATGATGCGACCGTCGGGCAACTGCAGTTGCAGCCGGGCCAGCCCCTCGCGCTGGCGCACCAGTTCCTTCAAAGTGGCCGGCGCGGCCAGCACCGTGGCACCCAGGGGCTGCATGGCCACCGGCGCGGCCGCCCCGGCGGCCAGCACCAGCGGCGGCGAGACCAGCACCTCGCTGCCGCCCTCCTCGGGCATCAGTCGGATGCGGTGCGCGCTGCCTTCGGCGTGCAGCGTGAACGCGCGCGAACCGGCCTCGTCGGCCACCGTCTGCTCCAGCAGATAGGCGCGTGCGCGATCCTGGTCCAGCAGGTTGCTGGACGAATAGTTGGTGAAGCCGATCTGCACCGTGTACAGCAGCGGAAAGGCCACGAACAGCAGCATGCCCGCCACGCCCGGAAACAGGTACTTCCAGGCCAGGCTCTGCGCCGTGCCGTAGACATAGAGCGCGCTGCCGCCCAGCGCCAGCGCCCCCACCGCCGTCATCGCCTGGCCGGCGGCCCACAGACTGAAGACCAGCCACAGCAGCGCCAGACCGGCCAACACGAGCACGCCACCCAGCAGCAGCCGTGGAACCGGCTTCGCCTGGCCTGCCGGGACGGCGTCGGTGCTCATTGCTTCATGCGCGCGGCGGCGCCGTCCAAGGCGTCCTTCGGACTCTGGCGGCCATTCGTGATGGCCTCCAGTGCCGCATCGATGGCCGGAAAGAAGCGCCCCATCTCCGGGATGTTGGGAATGGGCTCACCCGCCCGCGCATTGGCCATCGTCGCCGCAATGCGCGGGTCGGCGCTGAGTTCGTCGTAGTAGGCCTTGTTGGCCGGCACGCCCAGCGGCACATCGGCGCCGATGGTCTTCAGCGATTCGACCTTCAGCAGGTGGTTCTCTATGAATTCGCGCGCCACGTCCTTGATCTTGCTGGGCGCGGTGATCATGCAGCCCAGCACGCCCACGAAGGGCTTGCCGGGCTTGCCGGCGATGGCGGGGATGGGCGCCACGCCGAAGTCGATGCCGACCTTCTTGACGTTGTCCCAGGCCCAGGGGCCGTTGATCATCATCGCCACCTGGCCACGCGCGAAGGCGCCTTCCATCTCGCTGTAGCGCGCACCCTTGGGCATGTGGCCATCGCGGATCAGGCGGTCCAGCATCTGCGCGCCGACCACCGCGCCGGGCGTGTTGACGCCGATCTGCCTGGGGTCCAGGTCGCCCTGCGGCGTGCGGCCGAAGACGAACCCGCCCGGCCCGGCCAGCAGCGGCCAGCTGAAGAAGCTGTTGTTGTAGGCCCAGAGGATGGCGCCCTTGCCTTGGGCCTTCAGTTGCCGGTCGATCTCGATGATCTGCTCGAAGCTGGCCGGCGGCGTGGCCACCAGCGCCTTGTTGTAGATGAGGCCGATGGTCTCGATGGCCAGCGGGTAGCCCCAGGTCTGGCCGCGGTAGGTGAAGGCGGCCCAGGCCGCGTCGTCGATCTGCGCGCGCAGCGCCTTGGCCGGCCGCACCGGCACCACCAGCCCGCTCTTGGCCCATTCGCCCACGCGGTCGTGCGCCCAGCACATGATGTCCGGGCCCTTGCCCGCGGCAGCGGCGGCGGTGAACTTGTCCGGCGCGCCTTCGGGGTGCTGCACCACCACCTGCACGCCGCTTTCACGCGCGAAGGCATCACCCACCTTCTGCAGGCCGTTGTAGCCCTTGTCGCCGTTGATCCAGACCAGCAGGCGCAGCGGGGTCTGCGCCTGCGCTGCAGCCGCCAGCCACAGGCCGATCAGCAGCGCCAGCGCGCTGCGTTCAAGCCGCATGCCGATGCCCGGCCGCCACGAGGCGCGGGAAAGCGCGGCCTTGCGCGTTGAAGAGGTAGGTCTTCTCCGCCGGCACGCCCAGCGGCAGCGGCTGACCAGCGTCCACCCGCCGGTCGCCTTCGACGGCGGCCGTCACCACATCTTCCACACCGGGGTTGCTGCAGTACGCGTAGGTCATGCTGCCCAGGCTCTCCACGAAGGTCACGGTGGTCTGCAGCGCGTTGTCGGCCACCCCGGCGCACAGGTGTTCGGGCCGCACCCCCAGTCTGACGGCGTCACCAGGCTTGGCGGCCGACGCATCCACCGCACAGCGGATGGTCTCGCCGCCGCCCAGCCGCACGGTGGCGCCGCGGGCTTCGGCCTGCACCAGCGTGGCGTGAAGGATGTTCATGCCCGGGCTGCCGATGAAGCCGGCCACGAACAGGTTGCAGGGGTGTTCGTACAGTTCCATCGGCGCACCGACCTGCTCGATCACGCCGGCCTGCAGCACGACGATGCGGTCGGCCAGCGTCATCGCCTCCACCTGGTCGTGCGTCACGTAGACCATCGTGGTCTTGAACTGCTCGTGCAGCTTGGCGAACTCGTAGCGCATCTTCACGCGCAAGGCGGTGTCCAGGTTGGACAGCGGTTCGTCGAACAGGAACACCTCGGGCTTGCGCACGATGGCGCGGCCTATCGCCACGCGCTGGCGCTGGCCGCCCGACAGGTCCTTGGGCTTGCGCTGCAGCAGGTGCTCGATGTGCAGGATCTTCGCAGCGTTGTTCACCGCGGTCTCGATCTCGGCGGCCGGCAACTTGGCCAGCTTGAGGCCGAAGGCCATGTTGTCGAACAGGTTCATGTGCGGGTACAGCGCGTAGCTCTGGAAGACCATCGCGATGCCGCGCTCCGCCGGTGGCACGTCGTTGACGACGCGGCCGCCGATGCGCAACTCGCCTTCGGTGATGTCCTCCAGCCCGGCAATCACGCGCAGCAGGGTGCTCTTGCCACAGCCGCTGGGGCCCACGAAGACCATGAACTCGCCGTCGCGGATCTCCAGGTCGATACCCTTCAGGATCTTCACGTCGCCGTAGGCCTTGCCAACCCCGGACAGCTTCACATCGGCCACGTCTGCTCTCCACGCCGGGGCCTCGCTGCTGGCCGCGGCTTTGTAGAGAATATACAGGCCGCACAAGCACCCAACAACCCGGCGGCAAGGCGAAGGTTCTCGCGTTTACCCTTGCAAATCAGACACTTAGTGCACGACCCGGAAGTCCTCGATGTAGCATTACTACATTGTCAAAGCGGCCGGGAACCCGGCTTCATCGTGCATGAAACTGCCCGCTCGCAGCTCCGGCATCCTGCTGCACCTCACCTCGCTGCCGGGGCCGCACGGCACGGGTGACCTCGGGCCCGATGCCCACCGCATGGTCGACTGGCTGCACGCCGCCGGACAGACGCTGTGGCAGTTGCTGCCCATCAACCCGGTGGGGCCGGGCGATTCGCCCTACATGAGCCTGTCGGCCTTTGCCGGCAGCCCCGCGCTGGTGGCGCTGGAGCCCCTGGTTGAACGCGGCTGGCTGGCCGCGCCCGGCTTGCCGGCAGGCGGCTTCGACTCCGCCCGCAGCGACTTCGACCGTGCCGGCCCCTGGCGGCTGCAGCGCCTGCGTGAAGCGGCCGCCGGCTTCGAAGC
>DAORNK010000116.1:0-11423 GCA_035440985.1 Rubrivivax sp.
TGCTGCCGGGCCTGCTGGACTTCCTCAACGGCGTGGCGCAGCAGCGGCGCGATCCGCTGGAGTTCCCCGGCCTGGCCGCGATGATCCCGGCCAGCCCGCTGGTGCAGTGGCTCAACCGCCCGGGCGGCAGCATTCCCGGCGCCTTGTACGTGGTGGCCGGCGACCTGGAAGGCGAATCGGTGGGCAGCTGGCTCAAGACGCTGGCCGCCGACGCTTTCTACTGGACCGACAACGACATCGTCGTGCAGACACGGTCGATGTACGGCGGCGCGCCACGCGCCCAGGTTGCGGCCTTCGTGCTGGACCAGGGCGGCAAGTCCACGCACTTCAACTACTTCTCCAACCGCGTCGCGGTGGATGCAGTGGTGGGTGGCCTGACCCAGCGCGACCCGCAGGGCTACCGGCCGATAGGCCCGATGTCCTGGGCCGGCGAATCGTCCACCGGTACCCGCGCCGGGCTGGCGCGCAGCAGCGAGAGCCACCGGCCGGCGGTGTTCGTGCTGCCGGGCATCCTGGGCAGCAACCTGCGCGTCGGCGAGCGGCGCATCTGGTTGGGGCTGCGCATCCTGGGCGGCCTGGACGAACTGCGCTACCAGCCCGAGGGGGCCGACCAGGTGGCGCCCGACGGCGCCATCGGCATGGTCTATGACGCACTGATCCGCCACCTGCAGGGCGAACACGAGGTGGTGGAGTTTTCCTTCGACTGGCGCCGCCCGATCGAAGAAGAAGCCCGCCGCCTGGGCGAGGAGGTGCAGGCCGCGCTGGACGCGCGCCGTGAATCCGGCCAGCCGGTGCGGCTGCTTGTGCATTCGATGGGCGGTGTGGTGGCGCGCACGATGCAGCTCGAATGCCCGGCTATCTGGCAGCGCCTGATGTCGCACCCGCAGGCGCGGCTGGTGATGCTGGGCACGCCCAACGGCGGTTCGTGGGCGCCGATGCAGGTGCTGTCGGGTGACGACAGCTTCGGCAATGCGCTGGCGGCCGTCGGCTCCCCCTTCCAGGACCAGGCGGCGCGCCAGCTGATGGCCGGCATGCCCGGCTTCATCCAGCTCCAGGCCGGGCTGACCGACCCCCGGCTGGCGCTGGACCAGGAAGAAACCTGGCGCAACCTGGCCCGGCGCGACCTGGCCCACCTGCGCGAACGCAGCTGGTGGCATCGCAACTGGCTGGGCGAGACCGATCGCGACGACCAGCTGGCCGTCTACGAATGGGGCGTGCCCTCGCAAGCCGTGCTGGACCAGGCGCGTGCGTTGCGCCAGCGGCTGGACGAACAGCGCCGCAGCGCGCTGCCCGGCTTTGCCGACAAGCTGGCCCTGGTGGTGGGCCGCGCCAAGTTCACGCCGGATGGCTTCGAGTGGCGCGAGGACGAAGGCTTCGTCTATCTCAATGCGGTGGACGGTGGCGACGGCCGCGTGCCGCTGCAGGAAGCCCTGCTGCCCGGGGTGCGCACCTGGACGCTGGATTCCGAACACGGCAGCCTGCCCAGCGCCAAGTCCGCCTTCGACGCCTTCAACGAGTTGCTGGTCAACGGCACGACCGACCGCTTGCCGCGCCTGGCCGGCACACGCGGTGCACCCGGGGCCGCCGCAGCGCAGACCGTCCGCCACGAAGCCAGCCGGCCTTCGCGCGGTCGCGCACTGGCCATGCCGCCGGGCGCCGAAGGTGAGGTCTTCAACGTGCGCGGCATCGATCTGCCGACCCCGGCGCGCGAACGGCAGGGCCCGGCGTTGCAGGTGACGGTGGTCAACGGCAACCTGGCGTTCAACCGCCTGCCGCTGTTCCTGGGCCACTACCGCTCGCTGGCGCTCACCGGCACGGAGAGCGTGGTGGACGAACTGATCGGCGGCACCATGTCCACCGCGCTCAACCTGAAGGCCGGCAGCTACCCGGACGCCTGCGGCACGCACCAGGTCTTCGTCAACACGCGGCGCGATCCGGCGCGGCCCAATGGCTGGGCCAGCCCGCCGGCGGCCATCGTGGTGGGCATGGGCGAGGAGGGCAAGCTCAGCCACGCGATGCTGTCCGCCACCGTGCGCCAGGCCGTGTTGGGCTGGTTGCAGCGCGAGGCCGAAGACCGTTCGCGCGGGCACAGCAGCGGGCGGGTGGAAATCGCCGCCACGCTGCTGGGCAGCGGGGGCATCGGCATCAGCGCCGGGGCCGCTGCGCGGGCCATCGTGCAGGGTGTGATGGATGCCAACCAGCGTGTGGCCAGCACCGGCTGGCCGCCGGTGCAGCGCCTGGAACTGGTGGAGCTGTTCCTCGAGCGTGCCAGCGAAGCCTGGCGCGAACTGCGCCTGTTGTCCGAGTCGCGGCGCGACGAATGCGAACTGGAGCCCACCATCCGCTTTGGCACCGGCCCCTTGCGCCGGCCGCTGGACAGCAGCTACCGCGGTGCCGAGTACGACTTCGTGCGCGTCACACGCAACGCCAGCAACGGCACGCTGGAGTTTGCGCTGGACAGCCGGCGCGCGCGCACCGAGGTGCGCGCGCAAAGCACGCAGGCGGCGCTGGTGGACGACCTGGTGGCCACCGCAGCCAGCGACAGCAACGACGACGAACAGCTCGGCCGCACGCTGTTCCAGTTGCTGGTGCCGCCGGCCATCGAGCCCTACCTGCGCCACACCGGCGGCATCCTGCTCGAGCTGGACCGCGCCGCAGCCGCCATCCCCTGGGAGCTGCTGGACACCCCGGCCGATGGCCAGGCCGGCCAGCAGGAGTCCTGGGCACTGCGCACCGGGTTGCTGCGCAAGCTGCGCGTTGAAGACGCCAGCAACCGCGACACCGGTCGGCGCGATGCGATCGCCGACGACGACGTGCTGGTGGTGGGTGAACCCGCACTCACCGGCCGCAAGGGCTACAGCAGCCTGCCCGCGGCGAAGGCCGAGGCCCAGGCCGTGCTGGGCCTGCTGCGCACGCGTCTGGGGCCGACCCGGGTGCTGGCATCGATCAACGAATCGGCGCGGCCCATCATCAACAAGCTGCTGGACCGCCGCTGGCGCATCGTGCACATCAGCGGTCACGGCGAAGAGCCCACGGCCGAGTCCGCCGGCGGGGTGGTGCTGTCCGGCAAGGCCTTGCTGGGGCCTGCCGAGATCCGCGCGATGCGCACGGTGCCGGAACTGGTGTTCATCAACTGCTGTCACCTGGCGCATGGCGGCGCCGTGGCCGAAGGCGGCGGCGCACCGCGGCCCTTCAACGCACCGGGATTTGCCGCCGGCGTGGCCGAAGAGCTGATCGCCATGGGCGTGCGCTGCGTCGTGGCGGCCGGGTGGGCCGTGGACGACGAAGCCGCGCGCGTGTTCGCGCTGCGCTTCTACGAACGGCTGCTGGACGGTGCCAGCTTCGGCCTGGCCGTGGCCGAAGCGCGCCGCGCCGCCAAGGCCGAGGGCGGCAACACCTGGGGTGCCTACCAGTGTTATGGCGACCCGGGCTGGCGCTACCGCACCAACGTCGGCGACGCCCAGGCGCCGGTGGTGCCGCTGGAAGACCACTATGCAGGCATCGCCTCGCCGCCGGGGCTCACGCTGGCGCTGGAGAAGCTGGCGGTGGACGCCAAGTGGCGCCACGGCTCGGCGAGCAGGCAGCTCACGCACATCGGCCACCTGGAAGGGCGATTTGCGGCCCGCTGGCGCAGCATCGGTGCGGTCTGCGAGGCCTTTGGCGTGGCCTACGCCGCGGCCGGCGCCTTCGAAGACGCGATCCGCTGGTACGAAGAAGCGCTCAGCTGCAACGACGCCAGCGCCTCCATCAAGGCCAGCGAAAAGCTGGGCAACCTGCTGGTGCGTCAGGCGTTGACCCGCCTGCAGGCCAAGGGCGCGCGCGCCAAGGTGGCCGATTTCGCCGCCGCACGGGATGGCGTGGAAAAGGGCCGCCGTCTGCTGCTGGCGCTGAGCGCCTTGCTGCCCACCGTGGAGCGCCTGAGCCTGGCCGGATCGGCCTGGAAACGGCTGGCGCTGATCGAGCGCCTGGCCGGCAACCCCGCAGCCGAGCTGGACTGCACCGTGGCGATGGAATCCGCCTACGGAAACGCGGTGGAGCTGGCCGACAGCAGCAATCCCGGCAGCTGGGACCGGCCCGCCATCAACCAACTGGCGGCGCAGGTGCGGCGCTGCCGGTTGGACAACAGCCTGGCGGCACTCGATGCCAGCCTGGTGACGCGACTGCGCAGCGTGCTCACCGAGAACTCACGCCGGGACCCCGACTTCTGGAGCGAGTCCGGCCTCATCGAGATCGATCTCTACGAACACCTGGTGGGCCGTGCCGGGGCGCCTTCGCTGTCGCACATCGCCAACCGCTACGCCGACCTGCAGCGCCGCGCGCCAGCGCGTGCCGAATGGCGCTCCGTTTCGGACCAGCTTGAATTCGTGCTCGGCCCCGGGCCCGGCGCGGCCCTCGCGGGCGAGGCCCAGCAGCTGCTGGCGGCCGTGCGAGGCTACGCCGATTGATCAGGTCTTGTAGTAGTGCGCCGACACCTTCGCGTACCACTTGAGCAGCACTTCCTTGAGGTTGGAGCGCTCCTTGGGCGACAGCGCCGGGCCGGGCATCTTGTGGATGAAGACATCGGTGACGCCGTTGTCGAACACGCCACCGCTGATCTGCGGCTCGCGAAAGATCAAGAGCGGCAGGCCGAGGCCGAACAGGATGCCGGCTTCGAGGTGATTCCAGGGCGTGGGGAAGGCCGCGGTCTGGCCAGCGGCGAGTGGCCGTTCGCCACCTTCGTCGCCCGTGCCGCGCTTGAAGGTGCCGGCCGTGGCCTGGAACTGCTCGAAGCCCAGGATCATGCCGCCGGCGCAATGCCGCGCGATGACCAGCACCTCGCGCAACGGCAGTTCCGAAGGGTAGTCGGTGCGGCCCAGCGCGCGCGGCTCCAGGTTGAGCTCGTCCAGGAAGTCCATCAGCACTTGCCGCGCGGCCGCCTGCTCGGGGCTCAGGGCGGTGGGGCCGGAAACGAAGACGGGGATCTTCATGGCGTGTTCTTCAAGGTTGCACGCGCGATGCTGGCATGCCGGCGCGTGCTGGGCAATCCCACGGAGGGGCACTCTCAGCGGGCCGGGGCCGAAGCGGCCGGCCGGGCCGCTTCGCGCGGCGACAACGCGGCCCGCAGCGGGCCCTGCAGCTCCAGCTTCTGCGTGGGGTGGTCGTACAACAGGCCGGCGGCGGTGACTTCGGTGCCGGCGCTCTGCAGCCGCACGGTCTGATTCGTGCTCACGCGCTCCTGGACGACGAAGAAATGCAGGAACTCGCTGCGCATGATCATCGGCGTGCCGGCGGCGTCCTGCGTGGTGATCTGCGCGCCGCCCATCAGCTGGACTTCACTGCCGTCGCCATTGGCCAGCGCCCTTTGCGCGTGCGCCAGCGTCACGCGACCGTCGGCCGCAACGGCCCGGATGCGCGCCACGTCGATCTCGGTGTGGTCGGTGGCCGGAAAGTGGCGCAGGCGGTCGCCGTCGATGCGCAGCCGCTGGCGCCCGCTGCCATCGAAGCGCTCGAGCGAGAACTCCGTCATCGTGTAGTCGGGGTCGCTCGACACCGGGCGTTGTTCGAGCGGCGCCGCCGGCACCGGCGAGTTCTTGAGCAGCCACCAGGTGGCCAGTGCCAGCGCCGCCATCAGCGCCAGCGGCAGATAGGCCGACAGCTGCAGCCGGCCGCGCCAGGCATGGGCCGCCATCAGCGGGCGTCCAGGGTCTGCATGTGGCGCTGCAGCAGGTCCGCATAGCGGCCCGCGGCGATCAGCAGCAGGTCGCAGAACTCGCGCGCCGCACCATGCCCCCCGCTGGCCGCGGTGACGTGGTGGGCCAGGGCCCTGACCTCGGCATGCGCATTGGCCGGCGCACAGGCGAAACCGGCGCGGGCCAGCAGCGGCAGGTCGGGCCAATCGTCACCGATGGCCGCCACGTCGGGCCAATCCACACCCAGGCTGTCCAGCAGGGACTGCGCCGCGCCGGCCTTGTCGTGGGCGCCATAGATGGCATGCTGCAGCCCCAGGTCGGCCACCCGGCGCCGTACGGCCGGTGAATCGCGACCGGTGATGACCAGCGGCTCGATGCCGCCCAGCTTGAGCAACTTCAGGCCGTGGCCATCCAGCGTGGAGAAAGCCTTGACGGTCTCGCCGTGTTCGCCGATGTACAGCCGCCCGTCGGTCAACACACCGTCCACGTCGAAGATGGCGGCCTTCATCGCCAAGCCACGGCCTTGGGCAAGCAGCAGCAGCTCGGGCGAAAAAGACAACGCGGCCACGCCGCGAGGCGCCCCGTCAAGCGGCAGCCGCGGAACCGGCTTTGCCGGGCCGCTGGGTGCGCCCCCCTGGGGGGGAGCGCCGCAGGCGCTACGGGGGGGGTTCATATCACCTTGGCGCGCATCAGGTCGTTGGAGTTGAGCGCGCCCACCAGCAAACCTTCTTCATCCACCACCAGCACGCTGGTGATGCGGTGCTGCTCCATCAGGCCGGCCGCTTCGACGGCCAGATCGCCGGCGCGAACCAGGCGCGGACTGCGGTGCATGACCTGCTGCGCCTGCAGCGTGCGCAGATCGCCACCGCGCTCGATCAGGCGGCGCAGGTCTCCGTCGGTGAAGATGCCGATCGGCCGGCCCGCGGCATCCGCCACGGCGGCAAAACCCAGCCCCTTGCCGGTCATCTCGCGCAGCAGGGCGTCGAAGCTGGCTTGCGGCGCCACGCGTGGGACGGCTTCGCCGCTGCGCATCAGGTCGTGCACGTGCATCAGCAACTTGCGGCCCAGGCTGCCGCCGGGGTGGCTGCGTGCGAAGTCCTCTTCGCGAAAACCCCGTGCGTCCAGCAGCGCCACGGCCAGTGCGTCGCCGAGCGCCATCTGCGCCGTGGTGCTGGCGGTGGGCGCCAGGTTCAGCGGGCAGGCCTCTTCTTCGACTGCGCTGTCCAGCACGATGTCGGCATGTTGGGCCAGCGTGGAGCCGGGTCTGCCCGTCATCGCCACCAGCGTGACGCCAATGCGGCGCAATGCCGGCAGGATGGCGGCGAGTTCGTCGACCTCGCCACTGTTGCTGATGGCCAGCACGACGTCACCGGTGATGAGCATGCCGAGGTCGCCGTGGCTGGCCTCGGCGGGGTGCACGAAGAACGCCGGCGTGCCCGTGCTGGCCAGCGTGGCGGCGATCTTGCGGCCGACGTGTCCGCTCTTGCCCATGCCCATCACCACCACGCGGCCGCTGCATTCGAGCATGCAGCGCACCGCTTCGGCAAAGCCGGCACCCTGGCGGGCCGCCAGCCCCAGCAGGGCGCGCGCCTCGATCTCGAAGGTGCGTGCCGCCAGCTGGCGGGCGCGGTCGGCGTCGAAGGGTTGTGCAGGGCGCGGCGAGCTCGAAGCCATCGGCAATGGTCCAGTACGATCGATCCATTCTAGGCACCAGCCCTGCCTGGAGCCCGCTTGCCTTGGCCACCACCCTCGAACTCGCTCTGCTGTACCTGATGGCCGCCGTGCTCGGCGTGGTGGTCTGCCGCTCGCTGCGCTTGCCGCCGATGCTGGGTTACCTGGTGGTCGGCGTGCTGATCGGCCCCAACGCGCTGGCGCTGGCCAAGGACACCGCCGGCGTGAAGTACCTGGCCGAGTTCGGCGTGGTCTTCCTGATGTTCGTCATCGGGCTGGAATTCAACCTGCCCAAGCTGCGCAGCATGCGCACCCTGGTGTTCGGGCTGGGCTCGTCGCAGGTGGTGTTGACGATGGCCGGCACGCTGCTGGGCCACCTGCTGCTGGCCAGCGTCTATGTGGTCGTTTCGGGCCAGCCGTGGCGCATGGCCTGGCAGGGCGCCGTGGTGCTGGGCGGCGCCATCGCGATGAGCTCCACCGCCATCGTCGTGAAGATGATGGCCGAGCGGCTGGAACTGGAGAGCGAACACGGCAAGCGTGTCATAGGCGTGCTGCTGTTCCAGGACCTGGCCGTGGTGCCGCTGCTGGTGCTGATTCCGGCGTTGAATTCCAGCGCCGAGGATCTTGCCTGGGCCATGGGCCTGGCGCTGCTCAAGGCCGCGGCGGTGCTGACGCTGCTGCTGGTGGGCGGGCAGCGGGTCATGCGCTGGTGGCTGACGCTGGTGGCGCGACGCAAGAGCGAAGAGCTCTTCATCCTCAACCTGCTGCTCGTCACGCTGGGCCTGGCCTACCTGACCGAACACGCCGGCCTGAGCCTGGCGCTGGGCGCCTTCGTCGCCGGCATGCTGGTGGCCGAGACCGAATACAAGCACCAGGTGGAGACCGACATCCGGCCCTTCCACGACGTGCTGCTGGGCTTGTTCTTCATCACCATCGGCATGAAGCTGGACTGGCGGCCCGTGCTGGACCAGTGGCTGCTGGTGCTGCTGCTCACCACCTTGCCGGTGTTTGCCAAGTTTCTGCTGGTGGCCGCGCTGGCGCGGGCCTTCGGGGCGCAGCCTGGCGTGGCGCTGCGCACCGGCCTGTACCTGGCGCAGGCCGGTGAATTCGGTTTCGTGCTGCTCACGCTGGGCGCCGGAAACGGTCTGGTCGCGGCGGAGTGGATGAGTCCTATCCTGGCCAGCATGGTGCTGTCGATGCTGGCCACACCGGCGCTGATCCTGAACAGCAACCGCATCGTCAACCGGCTCAGCGCCAACGACTGGCTGATGCAGTCGGTGGCGCTGACCACCATCGCCAAGCGCGCCATGTCCGCCGAGAAGCACGTCATCATCTGCGGCTACGGCCGCAGCGGCCAGAACCTGGCCCGCCTGCTGGCGCCGGAACGCATCCCCTACATGGCCCTGGACCTGGACCCCGACCGCGTGCGCCAGGCCGCGGCCGCCGGGCAGAGCGTGGTCTTCGGCGACGCGGCGCGGCTGCAAAGCCTGATGGCCGCCGGCCTGGCGCGTGCTGCGGCGGTGGTCATCACCTACCACGACACGCCCTCGGCGCTGAAGATCCTGCGCCTGGTGCAGGAGCACGCGCCCAAGGTGCCGGTCATCGTCCGCACCATCGACGATGCCGACTTCGACCGTCTGCGCGCCGCCGGCGCTACCGAGGTCGTGCCAGAAGCCATCGAAGGCAGCCTGATGCTGGCCGGCCACGCGCTGGCCCTGGTCGGTGTGCCGATGGCCAGGGTGATCCGCATCACGCGCGACGCCCGCGACGCGCGCTACAGCCTGTTGCGCGGCTACTTCCACGGCGCCGACGACGACACGGTCGAAGAACTGGAACAGGCGCGGCTGAAGAGCGTGACGGTGCCCGAAGCCGCGCGCTGCCGGGGCCAGCGACTGGAGGCGCTGGCCCTGCACGCCCTGGGCGTGAGCGTGGTCTCGGTGCGCCGGGCTGCCGGCGGCGTGACCTCGGCCGTGCCGGAGCATCCACTGGCCGCGGGCGACACCCTGGTGCTGTCGGGCCTGCCCGAACCGCTGGCCCTGGCCGAGGAAAAACTGCTGCGCGGGTGACGGTCTGACTATGATGCCGGCCATCATGGTCGACATCCTCGAAACCTCCCCGGCCGACTACATACGCGCGCACATCCGCACCGTGCCCGACTGGCCGGCGCCGGGGGTGATGTTCCGCGACATCACGCCGCTCCTGAGCAACCCGCGGGTGTTCCGGGTCCTGATCGACCAGTTCGTGCACCGCTACTTCGACACCCGGCCCGACGTGATTGCCGGGCTTGACGCGCGGGGCTTCATCATCGGCAGCGTGGTGGCCTACGAGCTGGGCGTGGGTTTCGTGCCGATCCGCAAGAAGGGCAAGCTGCCCTTCACGACGGTCGAGGAAACCTACGAGCTCGAATACGGCTCGGCCACGGTCGAGATCCACACCGACGCGGTCAGGCCGGGCCACCGCGTGGTGCTGATCGACGACCTCATCGCCACCGGCGGCACCATGATGGCGGGACGGCGACTGCTGGAGCGCCTGGGTGGCGTGGTGATCGAAGGCGCGGCCATCGTCGACCTGCCCGAACTGGGTGGCTCGGCCCGGCTGCGCGAATCAGGACTGGCGCTGCATACACTGGTGGACTTTGCTGGTCATTGACCGGCGGCCTTGGCGGGGGCTTCGGGCACGAAGAGCGGGCCCTTCACCTGCCTGAAACCCAGGTTTGCAGGCGCGCAACATTGCTCATCACCGCAGAGGCTACAAACAAGGCCTCCTCGGACCGAGCTACCAGGCATGTTCAGCATCCCAAGCTTCCGGGCGTTTCTTGCTGCCATCGCTGCGCTGGGCGTCACGGCCTGTGGCGGTGGCGCGGGATCGGACCCGCCAGCACCCACGGGCCCCGACCTCGTGGCGCGCGGCAATGCGGCCACGGCGACGGCGCAGAACAACGCTGCATGCAACGGTATCCGGCCCTTCTACTGGGAGATTGGCGACCGCAGCCAGCGCCTGGCCGGCGCGTCGATCAACCAGGCCGGCAATGCCAGCACCTATGACGCCAATACCGAGATGGCCATCGCATCCGCGTCGAAGTGGCTGTATGGGGCCTATGTGGCCGAGCGGCGCCAAGGCACGCTGACGGCCGAGGACGTGCAGTTCCTCAACTTCACCAGCGGCTACACCCGCTTTGCGGCCCTCGGTGACTGCTTCCCCGGCGATACCGTAGCTGAGTGCGCGGCGCGCGGCGACAACGACATCGCCGTGCCGGCCCACGTCGGCAAGTTCTATTACAACGGCGGGCACATGCAGCAGCACGCCAGCCTGCCCGGCGGGATGAACCTGGGCGCGATGGACAGTGCCGCGCTGGCCGCCGAACTGCGCCGGCTTCTGGGCAGCGACATCCAACTCAGCTTCGGCCAGCCGCAGCTGGCCGGCGGTGTCCGCACCACCGCCGCCGACTACGCGCGCTTCCTGCGCAAGGTGCTGGGCCACGAGCTGCGGATTGGCACCCTGCTGGGCAGCCACAAGGTGTGCACCAACCCCGCCACCTGTGCCGGTGCGATCAGCACGCCCATCACCAATGGCCTGGATTGGCACTACTCGATCGGTCACTGGGTGGAGGACGACGCCGCGCGCAGCGACGGAGCCTTCAGCAGCGCCGGGGCCTTTGGCTTCTACCCCTGGGTGGATGCCGGCAAGACGTGGTACGGCATCGTGGCGCGGTCCGGCGCGGCCGGTGGCGGCAATGAGTCCGCCGATTGCGGTGCCTTCATCCGCAAGGCCTGGCTGACCGGCGCGGCGCAGTAGCCGGCCGGGTCAGGACCGCTGCAGCAGCATGGCGTCGCCGTAGCTGAAGAAGCGGTAGCGCGACTCCACCGCATGCCGGTACAGCGCCATCGCGTGCGCGTGCCCGGCAAAGGCGCTGATCAGCATCATCAACGTGCTCTTGGGCAGATGGAAGTTGGTCAGCAGCAGGTCGGCCACGGCGAAGCGGTAGCCGGGCGTGATGAAGATGTCGGTCTCACCCGTGCTGGCCTGCAGCCGGCCAGTGGCCCGGGCGGCGGACTCCAGCGCGCGCAGCGCGGTGGTCCCCAC
>DAORNK010000117.1:0-11408 GCA_035440985.1 Rubrivivax sp.
CCAAGGGGGCCCGGATGGGCGGGGCCAAGATCTACGAGCAGCTGTCGGTCACGAAGATCCTGGTCGAGAATGGCCGCGCCGTCGGCGTGATGACGGATCAGGGGCCGATCCACGCCCGGCAGGTGGTGATCTGCGGCGGCATGTGGTCCCGTGATCTGGCTGCCGAAGTTGGCGTCACCCTGCCGCTGCACGCCGCCGCGGGGGCCGATGACCTGCGCGATGTCGTCGGTGCGCGGGGCCGCGACGGCGAACCCACGCTGGAGCAGCGCGGCTACACCCACGTCGACACCTCCAAGTCCAGCAGCGCGGCCTACAGCTATTGGTGGCACAACGTACAGAAGGTCTGCGTGCGCGTGACCACCCGCGAAGGCAGGTTCGAGGAGATCATCAACACCGACGCCAGCGATTGCGGGCAGACCCGCAAGGAGACCGGCGTGAGCGATGGCGCCAAGGTGGCCATCGGCGCGGCAGCCCTGCTTGGCATCGCGGCGCTGGCGCACAAGTCGCACCATCGCGGCGACCGCAGCTACAACGAACAGCAGACAGCCGACTTCGAGCGCGGCTACCGCGACGGCCTGTACCACAACTCGTACAACAACTACGGCGAGAACCGGGAATACAGCGACGGCTACAGCCAGGGTGTGGACGAGCGCCGGCAGCAGTCGGGTTACCGCTGGGGCAATGGCAATCCCAACTACGGCGCAGGCTGGGTGCAATGCAGCAACGAAGGTGGCTACTGCAACTTCCGGGGCTCGGCCCAGGTGCGCTTCGGCGTCGATGGCCGTTTCGTGACCCGCCGCGCCTTCAACGGCATTGCCTGCAACGAGGGCGCCTTTGGCGATGACCCGGCCTATGGCAAGCGCAAGCATTGCTTCATGCGGCAGGACTGAATGCCGGCCGGTGAGACGCAGAAGGCCAGGTGCTGGAACTGGTGGGTCGCTGCGGTGGTGAAGTTGCCGTAGTCACCCTCGTGGCTCGCCGGCAAGGGGCCAGCGCTCTGGCGCCGTCGCCATCCTGGGCCCCGGCCTGCCCGGCGTAGCATCATGCCTCGTGCGCCGCCAGGCGGCTGGCGGCGCGGCAACTGCAGGATCCACCACATGAAGCGCTGGTTCATCGTCATCGCACTGGTCACGTTCTTCACGGGCGCGTGGGCGCAGCCCTCGATCGTCGACATCGATTTCGTCAAGAAGGCCATCGATCGCGGTGCGCTCGTCTGGGACACCCGCGACGAAGCCACGTTCCTCAAGGGGCACATTCCCGGTGCGGTCAACATCGGGGACGTGAATGCCGAGCTGCGCGACACCAACAAGGAAGACTACCTGCCGCTGCCGCAGCTGGAGAAGATCCTCGGCGCCGCCGGCATCGATCCGCAGCGCGAGATCGTGGTCTATGGCGTACGCGGCGCCACAGCCTCCTACTTCGCCCACCTCACGCTGCGCTACTTCGGCGCGAAGAACGCCTTCGTGTTCCACGACGGCATCGACGGCTGGCGGGCCACCGGGCTGCCCATCGCCACGCAGGCGGCGGCCCGCAAACCGGTCACGCTCTCGCTCAAGCCGCAGCCCGGCGTGACGGTCAGCACCGAGGAGGTGGCCACTGCGGTACGTCAGCGCAGCGCACAGATCGTCGATGCGCGCACCGTCCGCGAGTTCAAGGGC
Source organism: Rubrivivax sp. (assembly GCA_035440985.1). Classification (GTDB taxonomy): domain Bacteria; phylum Pseudomonadota; class Gammaproteobacteria; order Burkholderiales; family Burkholderiaceae_C; genus Rubrivivax. The sequence goes on from DAORNK010000117.1 coordinate 1,659, forward strand.
GAGGACATCCGTTCGCTGCGCGGGGGCCACATTCCGGGGGCGGTGAACCTGCCCTACGAGCAGAACTGGCAGGATCCGCAGGCGCTGGCCAAGCTGCAGCGCGGGCAGACCCGGGACAGCGCGGGCATGAGCCTCAAGCCGGTCGAGGATCTGCGCAAGCTGTACATTGGCCTGGACCCCGGCAAGGAGACCATCGTCTATTGCCAGAGCGGCGTGCGGGCGGCCGAGACCGCCACCGTGCTGCGCGACCTGGGCTTCAAGGACGTCAAGGTCTACGACTCGTCCTGGCTCGCCTACGGCAGCCAGCTCGGATTGCCGGCGGAGGACGAATCCTTCTTCAACGTCGGCGCGCTGAATGGCCGCCTGGCGCGCCTGCAGGCGCGCATCGACGAACTGGAAGCGGCCCTGGAGCAGGCCAGGCGCCGCTGACGGCCCTGGCTCGGTAGCCAGGCGTGTCGGCGCCGTCATGTGCGCGACACGCCTGCGTCATGGCGCCTTCATCCGCGGTCGTCACGATGCCGTCACGCTGTCCCATGGCCGGGGCAGGCGTGCATCGTCAACCGCAACACAAGGAGCTTGGGGTGTCCGACTTTTTCAAAGCCTTGCAGACCCAGCGTTGGGACGACCACCGCTACTACCACCAGAGCCGCATCAACCAGACCCTGCACTTCATCAGCGCCCTCAGCTTCCTGGCCGCCTATGGGCTGCTGTGGACTGACCCGGCCGCTGCGGCACTGCTGGGCTGGGGTGTCTCGATGACCACGCGGCAGGCGGGGCATTTCTTCTTCGAGCCCCAGGGCTACGACGAAATCAACCGGGCCACCAACGAGCACAAGGAGGCGATCAAGGTCGGCTACAACCTGCGCCGGAAGGTGGTGCTGCTGACGGTGTGGGTCGCCTTGCCTTTGCTGCTGTGGCTGGCCCCTTCGCTGGGCGGCCTGATCGAGCCGGCGGTGGGCTGGACGGGTTACCTGCACGACGTGGGCATCGCCTGGCTGGCGCTGGGCGTGGGTGGGCTGATCTTCCGCACCTTGCACCTGTTCCTGCTGAGGGATGTGCAGACCGGGCTGGTCTGGGCCACCAAGATCCTGACAGACCCTTTCCACGACGTGCTGCTGTATTGGCGCGCGCCGCTGCACCTGCTGCGCGGTGAACTGATCGACCCTATGCACCACGTTCGCTCGGGCGGCCCGCAACACTGAAGGATCAGGGCCCCGCCACTGCGGCGGGGCCGGCTTCAGAAGCGGGCGCGCAGCATCTCCCGCAGCAAGCCGCGCCGGATGGCCCGGTTGCTGGCCCCCGGGGCCTGCCACCACCAGCCATCGCGCTGCATGGCCTGCGCGGCGGCCGTGAAGCGCTGGCACACGGCTTCGAAGTCGGCGTCGCCGAAGTCCAGGCTGAAGATCAGGCGCCCCGTGCCCACCCAGCTCAGGCCCAGCCCCTGCTGGCGCAGGTAGAACTGCAGCATCCAGTTGTAGCGCGAGGGCTGGGTGTAGTGCACCGTCCAGACACTGGACAGGTTGGCCACCCGCACCGGCAGGCCGGCGGCCTGCAGGCGGTCGTTGAGCAACCGGGCGCGGCCGTCCCAGCGCGTGTCCAGGTCGGCGTACAGGGCTTGCAGAGCCGGGCTCCGCAGTTGCTGCAGGAAGACCTGCATCGCACCCATCACGTAGGGGTGCGAGTTGAAGGTGCCGCGGGCGAAGCAGATGTCGGCCGGCCGCTCCTCGCGAAAGCGTTTCATCCAGCTTGCCTGCCCACAGACCACGCCCACCGGCAGGCCGCCACCGAGCGTCTTGCCGTAGGTGACGAGATCGGCGCGTACACCGAAGTACTCCTGCGCACCGCCCGGAGCCAGGCGAAACCCCATGAAGACTTCGTCGAAGATCAGCGCGATGCCGCGAGCGCTGCACACCTGGCGCAGCTGCTGCAGCCATGCGGTGTAGGCAGCGCGGTCGAAGTGCGCCTGGCGGCTGCTGTCCACCAGGGCGCTGTCGCCCGGCGCCGCACGGTTGGGGTGCAAGGCCTGCAGGGGGTTCACCAGCACGCAGGCGATGTCGCGCCGCTTGCGCAGCACGCGCAAGGTGTCGGCATCCATCTCCTTGAGCGTAAACGTGCGGCCGGGGGTCGTGGGATTGCCAGGCCCGGGCTGCACGTCGTCCCACCAGCCGTGGTAAGCGCCCGAGAAGCGCACCAGCACAGGCCGGCGTGTGTGGTAACGCGCCAGGCGCACGGCCTGCATGACGGCTTCGGTACCGCTCATGTGGAAGCTCACCGCCTGCTGGCCCGAGATGCGACAGAGTTCGGCCACGTTGTCCGCCACCAGAGGGTGGTAGCTGCCCAGCACCGGCCCCAGGTCCGCGACGCGAGCGCTGCCTTCGGCGATGCAACGCTTGTAGAAGTCGTGCCCGAAGACGTTGACACCGTAGGACCCGGTCAGGTCGATGAACCGCTGGCCGTCCAGGTCTTCGACCCACACGCCGTCGCTGTGTTGCACGAAGGCACCGATAGCCAGACGCTGTCGCAGATAGGGGCTGAACTGGAAGGGCACCCGATAGGTGCTGGTGAACTGCAGATCGGGGATCTGCTCGCGTACGCGCTGGGTCAACGCGATGCTGCGCGCGTGACGCCCGTTGAGATCGGCGCTCAGCAGCTTGAACGCCGCGCGGCGACGCTGCTGGATTTCGGCCGGTGCGTCGTCGGCGTTGAAGAAGCGTTCGTCGCCGTACGCGTAGCCCGGCAGCCAGCGCGAAACACGCCGGGCCATGCACGCATGGCCGGTGAGTGAGGGGTGTTTGGCCAGCGAGAGCTCCAGCCGCTGTTGCGCCAGCGGCCAGGTGAGCGCAAGGCCGGCGAGGGCCGCACCGCCCAGGACAAGTGGTTCCATCTGCAGAGTGCCTACCTGGATGAGAAACCCGACTTCTAGGGCGGCGAGTTGACAACTTGATGAAGCGTTGCCCTGTCATGGTTTTGACCGCGGGGCTTCATGCCGTCGTCATCCGCGGCGCCCAGCATGACCAGCAAAGGGGCGTTGCTGTCCAGTGCGGAGACCGTCATGAAGGTGAGCGTCGTGGGTGCGGGTTACGTGGGTCTGGTCACGGCCGCCTGTCTGGCCGATATGGGCAACAGCGTGGTCTGCCTGGATGTCGATGCGACGCGGGTGGCCGGCCTGCAGCGTGGGGAGATGCCGATCCACGAGCCTGGGCTGTCCGATCTGGTGCGGCGCAATGCCGCGGCCGGGCGCCTGGCCTTCAGCACCGACGAAAGCATGGCCGTGGCCCATGGCACGCTGATCTTCATCGCCGTCGGAACCCCCGCTGCAGAGGATGGTTCGGCCGACCTGGCCCATGTGCTGGCCGCCGCCGCCGCCATCGGCCGCCACATGAGCGACTACAAGGTGATCATCGACAAGAGCACGGTTCCCGTGGGCACTGCGGAGCAGGTGCGTGCCACGGTGGCCGCGGAACTCAAGCGCCGCGCCGCGGTGCTGCCGTTCGCCGTCGTCTCCAACCCCGAGTTCCTGAAGGAAGGCGCGGCCATCGACGACTTCATGCGGCCCGACCGCGTGGTGCTCGGTGTCGAGGACGAGCAGGCCATGCTGCTGATGCGTGCGCTGTACGCACCCTTCCTGCGCAATCGCGACAGGATGCTGATGATGGACGTGCGCAGTGCCGAACTGACCAAGTATGTGGCCAACGCGATGCTGGCCACCCGCATCAGTTTCATGAACGAGATGGCCGCGCTGGCCGAGCACCTGGGCGCCGACATCGAGCAGGTCCGCCTGGGCATCGGCAGCGACCCCCGCATCGGCACGCATTTCCTATACGCCGGGTGTGGTTGGGGCGGTTCCTGCCTGCCCAAGGACGTGCAGGCGCTGCAGCGCATGGGCAGCGCGGCCGGTGTCGAACTCGGCATGCTGGAGGCCGTCGAACGGGTCAACGGGCGCCAGCGTTTGCTGCTGGTGCAGCGCCTGGTGCAGCGCCTGGGCGAGTCGCTGGCCGGCCACCGCATCGCCGTGTGGGGCCTGGCCTTCAAGCCCGGCACCGACGACCTGCGGCAAGCACCCAGCCTGGCCATCATCGAGCAGCTGTTGGACCGGGGTGCGCAGGTCCGCGCCTTCGACCCGGTGGCCATGGCGGGCGTGGCGGCTCGCTTCGCAGGGCGGCCAGGCCTGGAACTGGTGGAAGGGCCGCTGCTGGCCGCAGACGATGCGTCGGCGTTGCTCGTGGTCACCGAGTGGCGCGAGTTCCGCAGCCCCGACTTCACGGCACTGCTCGCGACGATGAGACGCCCCCTGGTGCTGGACGGCCGCAACCTGTACGACCCGGCCCTGATGGCCCGACTGGGCTTCGAGTACCAGGGCATCGGCCGTGCCGGCCTGGCGCCGCCGCCGGTGCAGACCGCCTGGCCGCCCGTCAGCCTGACGGCACTGGCGGCCTGAGGTGCGCGTGAGCCTGGCGCAGTGGCGCGACCGCCTGCTGCTGCAGGAGGACCTGAACTTCCTGCTCACCAACCGCATTCCGCGCCATGCTCTCACACGCTTCATGGGCTGGTTCAGCAAACGGCGCCATCCCTGGGTCGTGCGGGCCTCGATGGCGGTGTGGCGCAGCTTCACCGAACTGGACCTCAGCGATGCGCGGCAGGCGCACTTCGGCAGCCTGCACGAGTGCTTCACCCGCGAGTTGAAGCCCGGTGCCCGTCCGGTGGACCCGAACCCCCGCTCGGTGACCAGCCCCTGCGACGCCATCGTGGGCGCCTGCGGCACGGTGCACCTGGGCAGCGTGCTGCAGGCCAAGGGCTTCCCGTACAGCCTGCGGGAGCTCCTGGGGCGGCCCGAACGGGCCGTGCCCTATGAAGGCGGCACCTACGTGACGCTGCGCCTGACCTCCGCCATGTACCACCGCTTCCACGCGCCGCACGACGCACGCATCGAACACGTGAGCTACCTCAGTGGCGACACGTGGAACGTCAACCCCATCGCGCTGCAGCGCGTGCAGCGCCTCTTCTGTCGCAACGAACGCGCGGTGATCCGTCTTCGTCTGTCCAGCGGCGACCCGCTGACGCTGGTGCCGGTGGCTGCCATCCTGGTGGCCAGCATCCGGCTGCACTGCCTGGATGTGCTGCTGCACCTGCGCTGGCCGGGGCCGCACGAACTGCCCTGCGACGTGCGCGTCAGGAAGGGCCAGGAGCTGGGCTGGTTCGAACACGGCTCGACCATCATCGTGTTCGCGCCGCCGGGTTTCGAGTTGGCCGACGGGTTGCGTGAAGGCCAGCGTATCCGTATGGGGCAGGCACTGATGCGGCTGCCGGAGCCGGATTGAAGAAGGGCGCCGGCCATGGCGGTCATGCGAATGCCCCATGGTTGTCACAGCCGCGTCGCGCCGTTTGCCCACGATGGCGATCGCCATGCGACTTGATGACCTGCCCAGACCGTTGCTGCCGGAAGTGTCCGACGAGCCGCCTCCCCACGCGGGCAGCCAGCGGATGCGTGTCCGCACGGTGTGGATCTCCGACCTGCACCTGGGCACCCCGGGCTGCCAGGCCGAGGCACTGCTGGACTTCCTGCGTGCGGTGGAGTGCGAGACCCTGTTCCTGGTGGGCGACATCATCGACGGCTGGCAGTTGCGCCGCAGCTGGTACTGGCCGCAGTCGCACAACGACGTGGTGCAGAAGCTGCTGCGCAAGGCGCGCAAGGGCACCAAGGTGATCTTCGTGCCGGGCAACCACGACGAGTTTGCCCGCAAGTACCTGGGACACACCTTCGGCGGCGTGGACGTGATGACGGACGCCGTTCACACGCTGGCCGACGGGCGCCGACTGTGGGTCACGCACGGAGACCACTTCGACGGTGTCATCCAGTGCGCCAAGTGGCTGGCCTATGTGGGTGACTGGGCCTATGAACTGACGCTGCGCATCAACCGGCACCTGAACTCCTTGCGCGCCCGTGTGGGGCTGCCGTACTGGAGCCTTTCGCGGTACCTCAAGCTCAAGGTCAAGCGGGCCGTCAGCTATGTGGGCGACTTCGAGGCCGCGGTGGCGCGTGAGGCTCGATCCCGCGGCGTGCAGGGCGTGGTCTGTGGCCACATCCACCATGCCGAGATCCGTGAGATCGACGGTGTGCTGTACTGCAACGATGGCGACTGGGTGGAGAGCCTGACCGCGCTGGTCGAGCAGGCCGACGGCAGCCTGCACATCGTCGAGTGGACACCGCCCTGGAGCGTCAACGGTGTGGCGTCCTTGGCCACGGCCGCCGCCCCACGCTGAGCGCGCCCCGGGCCGACACTCAATAGCGCAGGTTGATCTGCATCACCGTGGTGGTTCCGCTGACCTCGTGTCCGACGATCAGCAGGGGCTGGCCATTGGGTGACTGTTCCGCCGGAATGTAGGTCAGCCCCTCCGGGCCGCGGTCGCCCGTGCTGCCGCTGCGGGTGTTGAGATAGGTCACGTAACTGGGTGCGCTGGGGATGGTGATGTCGTAGACCATGACGCCGCCCACACGTTCCAGGCCGATGAAGGCAAAGTGCCGTGCGCCGAAGCGGGCCACCACCACGCCCTCGGGCTCCGGTCCCTTGGACGTGCTGCGGCCGTCGAGCGTGTTGTTGTCGTGGCTGGCATTGAAGGCCACGTTGGGCAGGGCCTTGGTACGCTGTTCCAGCTCGTCACCCGAATCGAAGACCCGGTTCAGGTTCAGGTCCCACACGGAGAACGACCGCGCGCCGAAGGCAAAGAGCTCGTTGCACTGTCCGCTGGCGTTCTTGCCGCTGCTGCCGCCATTGGGCGTGCTGGTGATGCGCAGGCGGCCGAGGTTGCTGTCCAGGATCAGTTTGTCGGCACCGGCAAACACCGTCGGGTCCATGCCGGCGCTGCAGTGGGCACGCACGCGGGTTTCTTCGTTGAAACCAGGCCAATCGGCGCGTGCATCGCCCTCGTTGGCCGTCACCAGGTAGCTCTTGCCGTCGACGGTGTAGCGTGCGATCGCATCGGGGAGGTACAGGCCCTTGACAGGCTGCGGCCCGATCTTGACGGCCGGTGTGCCGCTGTTGGTGTCGGTGCCGCCATCCTCGTCGCTGGCGTCCAGCCCCATGCCGGCGATGCGGTGGTCCTTGGTGCCCAGGGGCTTGATGGCGCTGACCTTGGCCGTGGACACGTCGACGATCGCAACGGCGTTGTTCTCCTGCAGCGTGACGTAGGCACTGCGGCCGTCTTCGCTGAGGGCGATGTACTCGGGCTCCAGATCCTGCGCCGCGCTGGCACCCGGGCCGTAGATGCGCACGCCGCTGGCGCGCAGCAGGTCTTCCTGACCATTGAAGGCGCGGAAGTCCGCGGTGGCCACGGTGGGCGTGCCACCCCGGTTGACGGTGATCACGCTGATCGAGCCTTCCGGGTCCACCGAGTCGGCCAGGCCGTAGCTGTTGGGCTCGCCTTCATTGGCCACCAGCAGGTGGCGGCCGTCGGGCGTGAACACCAGCATGTCGGGGAGGGCGCCGACGCGCACCGTGTGCAGCAGTTGCAGGGTGGAGGCCTCGTAGAAGGCCACCGTACCCGGGTCGGTCTTGGGCGCGGCCTCGATGGCCAGCGCCACCAGCCCATCGTGAACCGCCACGCTGTTCACACCGGCACCCAGGGCGGCCACGATGATCGTGCCAACCTTGACCGGTTGGCTTGGCGTGCCCAGCTCAAGCACATCCACCGTGCCGTTGGCTCCATTGACCACGAACAGCCGCTTGCTCTTCGCGTCGAAGGCGGTGATTTCAGCCGCTCCCAGCGCTGCGCCGCCGTAGCTGCCGATCTTCTCCAGGGTCAAGGTGATGGGCGTGCGTTCGTCATCTTCATCTTCAGCGGCGCATCCGGCCAGCAGGGCCGCGCCGAGCGCGGCGTAAGCCAGCCATCGTGCGAGGGTGGTCAAACTGAAATCTCGGATCATGAGCTGCGCCTGTGCGACGGTGGAAGGACAAGCCGGCGATGCTGGCTCGTCATCGTGACCCTTCCGTGACAGCCCCTGTCGCTTGACGTGTGGCTGCGACGCCGGTCGGCCCGGCCGCCCGCTTGTCCCTCAGTTGCCCGTCAGGAATCGACGGCGGTAGGCCGCGGGCAAGTCCGACAGGCGCAGCAGCATCGGCAGGTCGGCCGAGCAGAAGTCCGGATCCCAGGCCGGGGGGCCCAGCACCTTGCCGCCGCAGCGCAGGTAGCCCTTGATCAGGGGTGGTGGCTCGACCTTGGCGCCGGTGGCCAGGCTGTCCACCGGCAGCGCCAGCCTGGGCGTGACCTGATCGTCGAGTGAAGCCAGGTGGGTGTGGCGAAGCACGTTCCACAGGTCGGCGGCCTGCCGCCCGCCGTCGCGAATGGGTACGCTGGCGCAGCCCATCACGCAGTGGATGCCGTTGCGCTGCATGAAGGCGCCCAGTTGCGACCACAGCATCAGCACCACACCGCCGTGGCGCCAACCCGGGGCAATGCACGATCGCCCCAGTTCAGCCAGGCTGGGGCGCAGGCGCGCCAGCCGCACCAGGTCGAATTCGGTGTCGCTGTACAGGCCGCCCAGGCGCCGCGCAGCCGCGGGCATCAGCACGCGATAGGTGCCGACCACTTGTGCGGGTGCGGTCGCCGAGGCCACCGTGCGTACCACCAGGTGTTCACAGTGGGCGTCGAAGCGGTCCACGTCCAGGCCCGGCTCCACCCCAGGCGGGGTCTGCAGGCGTGCCCCCATCTCGTCGGCGAACACGCGCCAGCGCAGGCGCTGCGCAGCGCGCAGCTCGTCCTCGTGGCGTGTCCAGATGGCTTCCAGCAGCGGCGCTGCGTCGGCCACGGCGCGAGATGCAGGGCTGTGGGGCGGGTCGGCGCTGCCGATGGGCAGGGCGATGGTCTGGTCGAAGCTCATGCGCAGATGCTTTCGACCTCCCGTGACAAACCTGCGTCCGTGTCGTGAAGCTTCGGTGTCGGTGCCCCGCGTCATGGGCCTGACATGGCTGCGGCCCAGAGTGCGCACGGTGCTGCCGCGGCTGCCGCAGCAAATGGCGCCGCGATGTGCTGCACCCCAATGCCCTTCAACCCCTTGCCCATGGAGACGACCATGCCCAACGCACCCACTGCACTGAACCACCGCGATCTGGATCTCGTCCTGCCGCTGGACTCCAGCGCGCCTTCCGACGGCGACACCCGGGCCTTGCTCCACGAACAAGTGGCGCAGGCCGCCTACCGGATCGCCGAAGCGCGTGGCTTCACGCCTGGGGCGGAACTGGATGACTGGCTGGCGGCTGAACAGGGTCTGCAGTCCCTGCACCCTGTGTCGCTCCCGGCTTGAAGGAGCCCGACGCCGAATCGGCGCTGCCGGACCAGCCCGGGCTGGCGCTTCTTCACGAGGCGGTGGTGGACATCACGATACTGGCCTGCCTGCACGCGGCGCTGCGCGAACGGCCGCATGGGGACGTGTCCGACCCGCCTCGACCACGGCGCGCGATGCGCCATGAAGTACACGGCGCCACCCTGGCCTACATCGACGTTCTGGCGCGTGCACGGACCAGGGATGTGGAAGCCGGCCTGCTGCAGGCCTGCCGCGTGGCGGCCGAGCAGCAGATGCCTCGCGCGCTGGGCCAGCAGGCTCGGCTGGCAAGCTGGCTGATGGCCCGCCCCGGTGGGCTGCAGGGCCTGGCGGCTGCGCGTCATGACCTCTGGCGCCTGGCCCACCTGGCGCTTCATCTCCGGCTGGGCACGATGGCGTTGGCACAGTCTCCTTCCGGCGGTGATGGCGGGTCT
>DAORNK010000118.1:0-214 GCA_035440985.1 Rubrivivax sp.
ACCCGTGACGGTGGCACCCGCGCCCGCCGTGGTCGCGCCCCCCGCCCCGGTGGCGCCGCGCGTGCCGGTGCGCACCGAGCCGAAGCTGGATTTCGCCACCAAGTGCGAAAAGCCCGAGTACACGCGCGCCGCCCGCCAGGCTGAGGCGCAGGGCACCACGGTGGTGTCGTTCACGATGGACACCAACGGTGTCATCAACGAAGCCAGCGTCGAC
>DAORNK010000118.1:430-3638 GCA_035440985.1 Rubrivivax sp.
TATGACCATGCACCACAACACCAAAGCCCCTTCCTGGGCGGCCAAGACCCTTGCCACGCTCGTGGCGGGTTTCGTCCTGGCTTTCAGCCTGCCGACGCCGGTCCTTGCGCAGGCGGCTTCGGCGCCCGAGGCCGCCGCCGCGGCCACGCCCAAGGCTGCTGCCCCTGCCGCGGCGCCGGCCGCGCCCGCCATCACCGAGGAAGCGGTCGACAACCCCTACGGTCTGAAGGCGTTGTGGACACAGGGTGACGTGGTGGCCCACAGCACGCTGATCATCCTGCTGATCATGTCGATGGGCAGCTGGTACGTGATCTTCACCAAGCTGTGGGAACAGCACACGATGCTCAAGAGCGGCCGCGAATCGGCCGACACCTTCTGGAAGGCCAGTTCGGTCAAGGCCGGCCTCACGGCGCTGAAGGAAGGCACGGCCTTCCGCTACATCGCCGAACAAGGCATCCGCGCCAGCGATCACCACGAAGGCACGATGGTCGAATCGATCGACAAGCACACCTGGATCAGCATGTCGGTCGACCGTGCCGTGGGCAGCGTCAACAACCGGCTGCAGAACGGCATGGCCGTGCTCGCCACCGTGGGTTCGACGGCTCCGTTCGTGGGTCTGTTCGGCACCGTCTGGGGCATCTACAACGCGCTGGTCAAGATCGGCATCAGCGGCCAGGCCTCGATCGACAAGGTGGCCGGCCCGGTGGGCGAGGCGCTGATCATGACGGCCATCGGCCTGGCCGTCGCGGTGCCCGCGGTGATGGGCTACAACTGGCTGCTGCGTCGCAACAAGACCGTTTCGGACCAGACCCGCGCCTTCGCCGGCGACCTCCACAATGTGCTGATCGCCGGCAAGCGGTGATCCCAACGGCGGCTCCGGCGCACACGCTGCGCCCGGGGCCGCTCCGCACGCACCCGGGTTGCGAAGCCGCCCGCGTGAGCTGACCGGAGAGTGTGATGGCAATGAATGTAGGCCCCGCCGACGCCAGCGGGGAAGACCAACTCAACAACACGATCAACACCACGCCGCTGGTCGACGTGATGCTGGTGCTGCTGATCATCTTCCTGATCACGGTGCCGGTGGTCACGCAGACCATCAAGCTGGAACTGCCGCGCGAGAAGAACGTCCCGCTGCTGACCAAGCCGGAGAACATCGTGCTGGCCGTGAACCGGGACGGCGAGGTGTACTGGGGCACCGAACGCATGCCCGACAACGAGGCCCTGGTGAACCGACTGAAGGTCGAGGCCGTCAAGGAACCCCAGCCCGAGGTTCACATCCGCGGCGATTCCGAGGTGCGCTACGAATCCGTCGGCCGTCTGGTGGTGGACTGCCAGCGCGCTGGCATCTTCAAGGTGGGCTTCATCCTTGAGCCACCGGCCGGTGCCGGCACCCGCCTGAAGTAGGGAGAAGAACGAATGTCAATGAACGTAGGCAACGCCAGCGAAGAAGGCGAAGTGCTGGTGGACATCAACACCACGCCGCTGATCGACGTGATGCTGGTGCTCCTGATCATGTTCATCATCACGATCCCGATCCAGACGCACGCGGTCAAGATGAACATGCCCGTGCCCAATACCGCGCAGACGCCGCCCAAGCCGCCGGAGATCATCCGCATCGATGTCGATTTCGACGGCACCATCGGCTGGAATGGCGAAGTCATCGAAGCCGGCGATCGCGCCGCCATCGAGACGCGCCTGGCCGCGGTGGCTGCGCAGGCGGACCAGCCCGAGGTGCACCTGCGCCCCAACAAGCTGGTGGTCTACAAGCACGTCGCGATGATCATGGCGACGGCCCAGCGGCTGGGCGTGACCAAGATCGGCATCGTCGGTAACGAGCAGTTCCTCTGACCCTTCCCCCGTTGTACCCCATGAAGCATTCGCGCGCCCATCTCCTGGCCCTTTCGGTGGCGTTGTCGCTCGCCGCGGGGGCGCCCGCGGTGCTGGCCCAGGGCGTGCGGCCCGAGGTCGGCAAGCCCCTGCAGCAAGCCAGTGAACTGTTGCGCGCCGGCAAGGCCAAGGAAGCGTTGGCCAAGGCCCGCGAAGCCGATGCCGTCGGAGGCAAGACGGCAGCCGAGCAGTTGACGGTGGACCGCATGAAGGCGGCGACCGCACAGCGCGCCGGCGAAATGGGCGCGGCGATCCAGGCGCTCGAATCCATCCACGGCAAGGTCGGGGGTGCAGAGCAGGGTCAGGTGGCCGAACAACTGGCTTCGGCCTATGCCCAGCAGCGCAACAACGCCAAGGCCGCCGAATGGCTCAACAAGGCGGTGGCCGCCGGCAACAACAGCGCCACCGTCAAGCAGTTGCAGAGCTACCTGCAGAGCAGCAGCGGTGACTTCGGTGCCATTGCCAAGGACGCCGGCGCGGCGGTCGCTGCGGCCGAGCAAGGTGGCCGCCGCCCCGACGAGGGCGACCTGCTGCGCCTGGCCGATGCGCAGCAGCGCCTGAACAACAGCAACGGCTACCTGGCCACGCTCGAGAAGCTCGTCACCTACTACCCCAAGAAAGACTACTGGAGCGCGTACCTGGGCCGCCTGCCACGCAAGCCCGGTTTCGCCGACCGTTTTGCGCTGGACCTGTTGCGCCTGAAGCTGGCCAACGGTCTGCTGACCAAGACCGAGGACTTCATGGAGATGGCCCAGCTGTGCCTGCAGGCCGGCCTGCCGGCCGAAGGACGGCGCGTGGCCGAGCAGGGTTTCAAGGCCGGCGTCCTGGGCACCGGGCCTGAAGCCAACCGCCACCAGCGCCTGCGGGATCTGGCCGCCAAGCAGGAAACCGAGGCCAAGGTGGCATTGGCCACCCAGATCACCGAGGCCGAAGCAGCCAAGGAGGGCGATGCGCTGGTCAAGGTCGGCTACGCCCACGTCTCCCTGGGCGAGGTCGACAAGGGCATCGAGCTGATCCAGAAGGGCATCGCCAAGGGCAGCCTCAAGCGACCGGACGACGCCAAGCTGCGGCTGGGCATGGCCCAGCTGCAATCGCCCAAGACCAAGTCCGCAGCCCTGCAGACGCTGCGCAGCGTCAAGGGCACCGAAGGCGCGAGCGACATCGCCCGCCTCTTCGCCATCGTCGGCGGGGTCTGAGCCCGCGCACGCAGGTCCGGAAGGACCTGTGTGGCTGGCGAAGGCCCGAACGCGATTTCACGCGTGAGGGCTGAGCCCGCGCACGCAGGTCCGGAAGGACCTGTGTGGCTGGCGAAGGCCCGAAC
>DAORNK010000118.1:3738-11308 GCA_035440985.1 Rubrivivax sp.
GGCTGAGCCCGCGCACGCAGGTCCGGAAGGACCTGTGTGGCTGGCGAAGGCCCGAGCGCGATTTCACGCGCGAAGGCTGAGCCCCACCCGCCGCTTCACTTCAGCCGCCGCTATCATCCGACCCGATTCAAAACGCCTCGACGGACAAGGTGCGCCATGCTGCTGCAACGCGTTGTATCCCTGCTGGCCTTGACGGTCTCCTGCCTGCTCGGCCTTCCGACGTTCGCTCTGGCACAGTCGGCCTCGCCCGCGGTCAGCCAGGACATCTCTGCCTTCACGGTGGTGCAGGTCGAATCGCTGCGACCAGGCGAGGTGCTGGCCTTCCACGTGGATGGCGCGCCGGAGGCCCGGGTGAGCGTGCAGATCGCCGGGGCCACCGCCGCGGCGCGGCTCGACGAAACCAGCCCCGGCCGCTACGAGGGTGAATACACCGTTCGCCTGCGCGACAAGGTGACGGCCGCCAGTGTCACCACGGCGCGGCTCGAGAAGAGCGGCCAGGTCGCCACCGCCACGCTGGGTCAATCCCTGCAGCAGGCGGCCGGCCCGTCGGCGTCGTCGCCGATCAGCAGCTTCCACGTCAGCGCGCCGGCGCAGGTGCAGCCGGGTGACGAACTGGTCTTGGCGCTGCACGGCATGCACGGCGGCCAGGCCAGCGCCTCTGTGCGCGGCATCGCGCAGCGCGTGCTGCTGACCGAAGTGCGGCCCGGCGTCTATGAAGGGGCCTATGTGGTCCGTCGCAAGGACGCCTTGCGCGGCAGCCTGGTGGCCGATGGCCATCTGGTCATCAACAAGCGCGAAGCCACGCTGCGCTACGAGGCCGAGCAGCACGGCGGCCACGGCAGCAGCCAGCCCGTGGTCAGCTGCGGCCACTGCGGTCGAGTGACGGGGGTGAGCCTGGTCACGGTCAAGTCCGACCATCCCAACGTCATCGGCAGCATCGCCGGCGGCGTGCTGGGCGGCCTGCTGGGTCACCAGGTGGGCGGCGGACGGGGGCGCGACCTGGCCACCGTCGCCGGCGCGCTGGGCGGTGCCTATGCCGGCAACCGCATCGAGAACAACATGAACAAGAAGCAGGTGTACCGCGTCAACGTGCGCCTGGACAACGGCACCACGCGCAGCTTCGACTACGCCGATAACCCCAGCCTGATTACCGGCACGCGCGTCAAGGTGGAAGGCAACGCACTGGCCAAGGCCTGAGGCGCGCGGGCCTCAGCCACCTGCCCGCGCTGCAGCGCCAAAGCCTCGCGCGTAGCTGCGGTAGTTCAGCGCGGCGCGGCGCATCAGGTCGAGCTTGCGCTCGTCCAGCTTGGACAAGGCGCGCGCCGTGCGGCCGCCCCAGAGCCAGCCGCTTTCCAGCACCTGGCCCGGCTCGGTGCTGGACCCGGCGGCCAGCAAGACGCGGTCCTGCACCACGGTACCCGGTGCCAAGGTGCTGCCCATGCCGATCAGCACCTGGCTGCCGATGCGGCCATCGTGCAGGCGCACGTTGTGGCCCACCGTGCACTCCGCGCCGATATGCAGGCCCGCCGGGCCAGTGCAGACCACCGAGTTGTCCTGCACATTGGCGCCCGCCTCCAGGCGCAGTCCTGGCGAGGCCACGCCGGGCTTTGCAAGGCGCAGCACGCAGCCGAACCACAGGCTGGTTTCGTCGGCCATCTGCAGCGGAATGCCGACGCGGGCGGTGGGTGCGACATAGGCCGTACGCTGCGCCTGCACCGCCATCGGCGCGACCGCCGGTTGCATGGCCTCGGGGGCCTGGTTCGCGTCGCGCAGGTCGGCGTGCAGGGCACGCAGTTCAGCCAGGCCGATGGGCCGCACGGCAACCGCGGGCGAACCCTCGCACCAATGGCCGGCCGGCAGCACGGCACGCGAAAACACCACCGATCCCGCCGCCACCACGCTGCCGGCACCCACGCGGGCACCGTCCAGGATGCAGGCACCGTCCTGCACCACGCAGTCGTCTTCCACCGTGCAGGCGTGCACGACGGCATGGCGGCCGACGCTCACGCGGGCACCGATGGCGGTGCCGTGCAGCTCATGCGCGATGTGCACGGTGGCATGGGAGCCCATGAAGAGCGCGGGTCCCACGTGGATGGCCTGGCCGTCGCCACGCAGCGTGGCGAAAGCCTGCAGCATTGCGCCCGCGCCCAGGGTGACGCGCCCCAGGACGGCGCTGCCGGATTCGGCATGCGCCAGTGGGCCTTGCAGCACGGGCTGCACGCCCTCGTAGGGCAGGATGAGCGGGGCACTGTCGGGTTGTTGCATAAGGGGCCATCGGTCCGAATTCGGTCGGGCGCAGCGGCCGTGACACGCTATCACGCCCGGTGGCCATGCCACGTCCCCGGGTCCCGGCGGTCGGCAAATCCGTCGCCGCAGCGGCCGGCGGGTTTGTGCGCAAAATCGAACCATGTCCCAAGCCCTGCCTCTCTTCGTCCAGGCCTGCGGCCACGGTGTCTACGCCGTGGACACCGGCTTTGTCCGCCCTCACTTCGACGCCGCCTACCTGATGGTTCACGCAGGCCGCGCCGCGATCATCGACACCGGCCCCGCACCCGGTGTGCCCCGCATCCTGGGCGCACTCAAGGCGCTGGGCGTGGGCCTGGACGCGGTGGACTACGTGATCCCCACCCATGTGCACCTGGACCACGCCGGCGGTGCCGGCCAGCTGATGCAGGCCTGTCCCAGGGCCAGCCTGCTCGTGCACCCGCGCGGCCAGCGCCACATGGTGGACCCGACGGCGCTGTGGGCCGGCGCCACCGAGGTCTACGGGCCCGAGGAGATGGCACGCGCCTACGGCCAGGTGCTGCCCATCGCCAGCGAGCGCACGCAGGTCACGCACGACGGCCAGCGCGTGCGGCTGGCCGGCCGCGAACTGCTGTTCGCCGACACACCCGGCCACGCCCGCCACCACCACTGCATCTGGGATGCCACCTCTCAGGGCTGGTTCACCGGCGACACCTTCGGCCTGAGCTACCGCGAGTTCGACACCGCCGCCGGGCCCTGGATGCTGCCCACGTCGACCCCCGTGCAGTTCGAGCCGGACGTGCTGCGCGCCTCCATCCAGCGCCTGCTGGATCAGGGCCCGCAGCGCATCTACCTGACCCACTTCGGCTGTGTGCAGGACGCGATGCGACTGGGGCGGCAGTTGATGGCCACCCTGGACGAGATGACGGCGATGGCGCGAGGTCTGGCGGCCGGCGAAGGCCGACACCAGGCGCTCAAACGCGGCCAGCTCGACGTCTTCATGCGCGGCCTGCGCGCCCATGGCAGCACCCTCACCGAGGCGCAGGTCGCAGCGCTGTTGCAGGTCGACCTGGAGCTCAACGCGCAGGGCATGGCCATCTGGCTGGACCGGCGCTGATTCGGCGCGGAGGAGGCAGATGGCAAGGACGGCAGCCACCACGCCACGGGGCGTGGACTTCGATCTGGACGGCCGCGTGGTGGTGATCACCGGCGGTGCGCAGGGAATCGGCGAGGCCTGCGCCCGGCGCGTGGCCCGCGACGGCGCAGCGGTGGCGCTGTGGGACCTGGCGGACGAGCCCGGCCAGCAGCTGGCCGCCGATCTGCAGGCCCAGGGTGCGCAGGCGCTTTACTGCCACTGCAACGTGGCGTTCAAGGCCGAGGTCGATGCGGCACTGGCCGCCACGCTGGCCCGCTTCGGCCATGTGGACGGCCTGGTCAACAACGCCGGCATCTACAAGGCCGCCAGTTTCCTGGACATCACCGAAGCCGACTGGGATGCGGTGATCGCCGTCAACCTGAAGGGCAGCTTCCTCGTCGGCCAGGCGGTGGCGCGCGCCATGCTCAAGAACACCGGCCCGCACAGGGGCGCCATCGTCAACATGAGTTCGGTCAACGGCACGCTGGCCATTCCCGGCATCGCCAGCTACAACGCCAGCAAGGGGGCGATCAACCAGCTCACCCGCGTGATGGCGCTGAGCTTTGCCGACCAGGGCCTGCGCGTCAATGCGGTGGCGCCGGGCACCATCGCCACCGAACTGGCACGCACCGCGGTGCTGACCAGCGAAGAAGCCAAGGCCCGCATCCTGAGCCGCACGCCGATGAAGCGCCTGGGCGAACCCGGCGAGATCGCCGACGTGGTGGCCTGGCTGCTCAGCGATGCGGCCAGCTACGTGACGGGCGAGATCGTGGTGGCCGACGGCG
Source organism: Rubrivivax sp. (assembly GCA_035440985.1). Lineage (GTDB taxonomy): Bacteria > Pseudomonadota > Gammaproteobacteria > Burkholderiales > Burkholderiaceae_C > Rubrivivax. Next base: position 7,903 of record DAORNK010000118.1, read on the forward strand.
GGCGCATGACGCTGAACTACACCGTGCCGGTGTGATGCCGCCGGCGGCGCCACAATGGGAGCCATGAAATACCTTCACACCATGGTCCGCGTGACGGACATCGAAGCCTCGTTGCGCTTCTACCGCGACGCGCTGGGCCTGCAGGTGCTCTCGCGCCGCGACCACGAGCAAGGCCGCTACACGCTGGTCTTCCTGTGCGCGCCAGGCGACAGCACGGCCCAGGTGGAGCTCACCTACAACTGGCCCGCCGCCGACGGCACGGCCGAGACCTACACCGGCGGGCGCAACTTTGGCCATCTGGCGTATGCCGTCGACGACATCTACGCCACCTGCCAGCGGCTGGCTGAACACGGGGTGACCATCAACCGCCCACCACGCGACGGGCGCATGGCCTTCGTGCGTTCACCCGACGGCATCTCGGTGGAACTGCTGCAGGCCGGCGGTGCACGGCCGGCGGCCGAACCCTGGGCCTCGATGCCCAACACCGGCAGCTGGTAGGCCTTGCATGGACCTGCCTGGTGCCCTTGCGCAGACCGACCGCGCCGCGCCTGCGGCTCGCATGCCACTCGATCCGTTGACGGAGACCCCACGATGAAAACCGCGACCCTTGTCTGCCTGGGCCTGTTGGCCACCACCACCGCCGCGCTGGCCCAGCAGCGCCTGCAACCCGGGCTCTGGGAGCAGAGCATGACGACGCAGAACGAGAAGGTGAACCAGGCGATGGCCCAGATGCAGCAGCAGTTGGCCAGCATGCCGCCGGAAAAGCGCAAGCAGATGGAAGCCATGATGGCGCAGCGTGGCATGGCCTTGGGTACGCCAGGCCAGGTGATGACGGTGCAGGTCTGCATCACCCCAGAGCAGGCGGCACGCGACGAGATGCCGGCGCGCGAAGGCAAATGCAAACAGACCCGCAGTGAACGCAGTGGCAACACGCTGCGCTTTGCCTTCACGTGCGAAGACGGCGGCAGCGGCGAGGGCGAATACACGCTGCAAAGCCCGAAGGCCCACACCGGCAAGATGACCATCAATGCCGTGCGCAACGGCAAGACCGAACGCATGGAAATGCAGCACAGCGGCCGCTGGCTGGCCGCCGACTGCGGCGCGGTCAAGCCGCGCCCCTGACAGCCCTTCAGCGCGGCGGTGCCGCGGCCTCTCGCGCCAGCCGCGTGATGCCCCTGATGGGGCAAGAAGCCACGTCCAGGAACGGCCCGGCCAGCGGCACCGCGTCCTGCACACGGTCCAACACGATGACCGGGATGACGCGGCCATCGGCAACCAGTTCCCGCGGGCTCTTCGGCATTCGGGGTTCCTGACTCGTGACGCGGCTCACAGCCAGCTGATGGCACCCGATTCGGCGCTGCTGACGTTGCGCCGCATGCCGGCAAACAACTCGCGGCCCAGGTCGTGGGCGTTGATCTCGGCCTGTGCGGGCGTGATGTGCACCGGTTCGCGAGCCTCCCATGCCGTCGCATCCACCAGCGCGTCGAGCGTGCCGGCCACCGCATCCAGGCGGATCACATCACCGTCGCGCAGCCTGGCCAGTGGCCCGCCGGCCAGTGCCTCGGGGCTGACGTGGATGGCCGCCGGCACCTTGCCGCTGGCGCCGCTCATGCGGCCATCGGTGACCAGGGCCACCCGGAAGCCCTTGCCCTGCAGCACCGCCAGCGGGGGCGTGAGCTTGTGCAGTTCGGGCATGCCGTTGGCCTGCGGGCCCTGAAAACGCACGACGGCGACCACATCGCGTTCCAATTCCCCGGCGTTGCAGGCGGCCAGCAGGGCTTCCTGCGAGCCGAACACTCGGGCCGGGGCCTCGATGACGAGGCAGTGCTCGGGCACCGACGAAGTCTTGATCACGCTGCGCCCCAGATTGCCCTGCAGCAAGCGCAGACCGCCGGTGGGCGAGAAGGGCTGCGCCGCCGGGCGCAGCACACCCGCATCGCCGCTGTCGCGGGGCAGCGGCTGCCAGTGCAGGTGGCCTTCCCGCACGGCCGGCCGCTGCGTGTAGGCGACCAGACCACGCGGGTCTACTGCCGCCACGTCGGCGTGCAGGCAGCCGCTTTCCAGCAATTCGCGCAGCACGAAACCCGGCCCCCCGGCGGCCTGGAACTCGTTCACGTCGGCGCTGCCGTTGGGGTAGACGCGGGCCAGCAGCGGCACGGCCGCGGCCAGATCACCGAAGTCCGACCAGTCGATGTGGATGCCCGCGGCACGCGCCACCGCCACCCAGTGGATCAGGTGGTTGGTGCTGCCGCCGGTGGCCAGCAGCGCGACCATCGCATTGACGATGCAGCGCTCGTCGACCAGGCGCCCGATGGGCGTGAAGCGTTCGCCGCGCCGGATGGCCAGCAGCTGGCGCACCGCTTCACGCGTCAGCACCTCGCGCAGGCCATCGCCCGGGTGCACGAAGGCCGCACCCGGCACGTGCAGCCCCATCGCTTCGAGCAGCATCTGGTTGCTGTTGGCGGTGCCGTAGAAGGTACAGGTACCGGCGCCGTGGTAGGCCGCACTTTCGGCCGCCAGCAGCGCGTCACGGCCGACCCGGCCCATCGCGGCCTGTTCGCGCACCTTGGCCTTGTCGCCATTGCTCAGGCCGCTGCTCATCGGCCCCGCCGGCACGAAGACACACGGCAGATGCCCGAAGTGCAGCGCGCCGATCAGCAGGCCCGGCACGATCTTGTCGCACACCCCCAGCAGCAGCGCGCCGTCGAAGACATCGTGGCTCAACGCAATGGCCGTACCCATCGCGATGGTGTCGCGCGAGAACAGGCTCAGTTCCATGCCCGGCTGGCCCTGGGTCACGCCGTCGCACATGGCCGGCACGCCACCGGCCACCTGTACCGTGGCGCCGCGGCGGCGCGCCTCGTCGCGGATCAGCGCCGGGTAGGCCTCGTAGGGCTGGTGCGCCGACAGCATGTCGTTGTAGGCGCTGACGATGGCCAGATGGGGCGCCTGGTGGGCCACCACGCGCAGTTTGTCCGGGGTGGGCAGGGCCGCAAAGGCGTGTGCCACGTTGGCGCAGCCCAGGCGCGCTGCCCCGGGCGGGCGTGCCGCCAGGCGATCGATGCGGGACAGATAGGCCTGGCGGGTGGTAGCGCTGCGCTGGACGATGCGCTCGGTGACCGCTTGGAGGGCAGGCTTCGGGCCGGCAGGAGTTGTAACCATGAGATTGATTATTCAGTAACCCAGTTACATCGTCAAATCCACGACCGCTGCCGGGTCGGGCCCGACTTGCCGCCCGGCCCGGCCTCGTGCCAAGCTGGCGGTCGTGACAGCACCCCTGGCCCCCGGATTGGTGTTGCGTGACCCGGCCCCTTCACTGCACCGGCTGCGCGAGCTGTGGCACGGCCGGCCCGAACGCTGGGTGTTCGGCTACGCATCCCTGATCTGGCGCCCCGAGTTCGACGCC
>DAORNK010000119.1:0-11304 GCA_035440985.1 Rubrivivax sp.
TGGCCCTATGCAGGGGCCTACGCGGGCACGATTCATATCTTCACAAGCTCTCAGCCCGCCAGGGCGGTTGCCCGGGCGGGCGGCTGCAGGTCTGCATCGATGTCCTCGCCCAGGAAGCCGCCGCTCTGGTGCGCCCAGAGCTTGGCGTAGATGCCGCCGGCCGCCAGCAGGCTCTGGTGGTCACCGACCTCGACGATGCGGCCCTGGTCCATCACCACCAGGCGGTCCATCGCGGCGATGGTCGACAGGCGGTGTGCGATGGCCACCACCGTCTTGCCCTCCATCAGCTTGTACAGGCTGTGCTGGATGGCAGTCTCCACCTCGCTGTCCAGCGCGCTGGTGGCTTCGTCCAGCAGCAGGATGGGGGCGTCCTTGAGCATCACGCGCGCGATAGCGATGCGCTGGCGCTGGCCGCCGCTGAGCTTGACGCCGCGCTCGCCGACATGCGCATCGTAGGCCTTGCGGCCCTTGGGGTCGGTCAGGTTGACGACGAAATCATGCGCCTCGGCACGCTCGGCGGCGCGTAGCATCTCGGCGTCGCTGGCCTCCGGGCGGCCGTAGACGATGTTGTCGCGCACCGAGCGGTGCAGCAGCGAGGTGTCCTGCGTCACCATGCCGACCTGCCGACGCAGGCTTTCCTGCGTCACGCCGGCGATGTCCTGGCCGTCGATCAGGATGCGGCCCGACTCCAGGTCGTACAGGCGCAGCAGCAGGTTCACCACCGTGCTCTTGCCGGCACCGGAACGCCCGACCAGGCCTATCTTCTCGCCCGGCCGGATGGTGAGCGAAAAGCCGTCCAGCACCTTGCGTGCGCTGCCATAGCCGAATACCACGTTGTCGAAGCGTAATTCGCCCTGCGGCACCTGCAGCGCCTGCGCGCCAGGTCGGTCCACCACGGCACGGGTGCGCGACAGCGTGGCCATTCCGTCCTGCACGGTGCCGATGTGTTCGAACAGGCTCGCCATCTCCCACATCACCCAGTGCGAAATGCCGTTCAGGCGGAACGCCATCGCACTGGCGGCGGCGACCGCACCAACGCCGATGGCCGCATCGGTCCACAACAGCAGGCTGGCCACCGCCGTGCCGGCGATCAGGCTCACGCTGAGGATCTGGTTGACGATTTCAAAGGCCGTCACCAGCCGCATCTGGCCATAGGCCGTGACCATGAATTCCTGCATCGCCGCGCGCGCAAAACCGGCCTCGCGGTGCGCATGCGAAAACAGCTTGACGGTGGAGATGTTGGTGTAGGCATCGGTCACGCGGCCGGTCATCAGCGAACGGGCATCGGCCTGCGCCTGCGCCACACGCCCCAGGCGCGGCACGAAGTACCAGAGCGTCACCAGGTAGGCCGCCAGCCAGACCAGGAAGGGCAGCACCAGGCCGATGTCGAAGGCCCCCAGCACGGCCAGCAGCGTGACGAAGTAGATCACCACGTAGACCAGTATGTCGGTGACGATCAGCCAGGTGTCGCGCACGGCCAGGGAGGTCTGCATCACCTTGGTGGCGATGCGGCCGGCAAACTCGTCCTGGTAGAAGGCCATGCTTTGCTCGAGCATCAGCCGGTGGAAGTTCCAGCGCAGCCGCATCGGGAAGTTGCTGAACACCCCCTGGTACTTGAACAGCGCCTGCGCCGCTGCCAGGCCGATGCTGCCCACCAGCACCGCCGCCAGCAGCACCAGCGTGTGACCGTGCTGCTGCCACAGCTCAGCCGGCGAGACCTTGCCCAGCAGATCCAGCACATGGGCCATCATGCTGAACAGCAGGGCTTCGAAAGCGCCGATGGCCGCCGTGAACAAGGTCACCAGCGCCAGGTACGGCCGCACGCCCCGCGAGCACTCCCACAGGAAAGCGAAGAACCGCCGCGGTGGCGTTGGCGGCAGCGCATCCGGGTAGGGATGCACCAGGTTTTCGAAGCGCTGGAACATGAGGATCGAAGCAGGAATGCGGTGGGCTTGGATCGGCCGCGGGCAGGCGTTCACGCCACATGCGGGTGCTGCGCAGCCGGCAGCCGAGGATTATCGAACCCGTGACCGGCAGCGGACAGGCTCGCACGGCCTATGCCCAAAGGCGGATGGACGTCCAGAAAACACGAACCCCCCAGACCTTGCGGACTGAGGGGCGGACGGCCTAAGCCGTCAGTGGGATTCCGGAGGAATGATGTCCGGAAAACCTGGGGCGCTGGTATGGCGCCCTGGTGGGTTGCCTGAGTTCAGGCAGGGTCAGCATAGCCTGCAGTGGTTGCAGAAGCAAGGGACTGCGATAACGAACGCTGCGTTCAGCCTACAGACTGGAGCCCGCAGAAAAACCCCTGGCGGCAGAACCGGCAGGGGGGAATCTCTTGCGTGGCCCCGCGCCCTGGGCGTCGGCGGCAACCTGCTCGATCAGAACCTGCGGCGGCGGCTGGCCGATAGGCCCAGCAGGGCAGCACCGACCAGCGCCAGGGTGGCGGGCTCGGGAATCGGCGCCGGGTTGCAGTCCACGGTGCAGGCCACTGCCGAGCCAAAAGTGATGTTGTCAAACCCGGTGAGTCTGGCCGCGCCCGAGAAGACAATGGACTTGGCAGTGCCAGCAAAGCTGACGCCTGCGTTGGTCCAGTTGCAGAAATCCCCTGTAGGGTCACCCGCGCAGTTAATTGAGTGTTGAGCGCTGAGGTCGATCCTGCCGAGACTGGTTCCCCCGCCATCCAATTCGTCGAACACCTCGACGAAAGTCAGCACCGTAGAGGAATAGTAGAAGGAGAAGCCGGTCGTGAAGCCAGCAGCGTAATTCAGGATAGCACTGTTGCTGTCCAGGAAAAACATGATGGTGTTCGCTGAGGGTTCATTCGCGAAGTTGCCGGCGCCGCCGGCGTCACTATCCACCAACGCCAATGTGTCACCACTGAACACGACGCCCTTGGCCGCGTAAAAGTTTCCCACGGCAGTTTGGTCGGCAATCCCTTCGAAATCAAGCGTGATAACCGCCGCCGAGGCAACGCCTGCGGTACCGAGTGTCAGTGCGGCCAGCGCGACTTGGATGGATCTCTTGAGGGTCATGACAGCTCTCTTGCAAAAGGACCTCGAACAGACGATGGCACCGAAAGCACCTATCGACGACTTCGGGGCAATTGAAAGCAAGCTTCGAGCCATCTCAAGTTCGATGGGTCGAAATCTTTGAGAATCAAAGACTTATGGACCGTTTCGGTCAACACGCCACAAGCTGCCGCTCTTCCATTTGTCAATTTCACCGACACCTGGTGGGACCGAAAAGTCTGGCACTGTCGAGCTTGACGAACCGGACGCGACTATCGAGCCGTGTTCTGCAAACGGTCCACCAGAAGCTGCGCCCTGGCTTCAGCGGCAACATCCATTCGGATCGTGCGACCCCATTCGCGGTGGCTCTCGCTAGGCCACTTGTTCGTCGCATCCAGCCCCATCTTCCCGCCCAACCCGCTGACCGGCGACGCAAAGTCCAGATAGTCGATCGGCGTGTTTTCGACCAGCGTCGTATCGCGCACCGGATCCATTCGTGTCGTGATGGCCCAGATCACTTCCTTCCAGTCACGGATATCCACGTCGTGATCGGTCACGACGATGAACTTGGTGTACATGAACTGGCGCAGGAAACTCCACAGTCCAAACATCACCCGCTTGGAGTGGCCGGGATAGGCCTTCCTGATCGAAATCACCGCCATGCGGTAACTGCAGCCTTCCGGTGGCAGGTAGAAGTCGACGATTTCCGGAAACTGCTTCTGCAGGATGGGGACGAATACTTCATTCAGAGCCACGCCCAGCACGGCAGGCTCGTCCGGTGGTTTTCCGGTGTAGGTGGAGTGGTAGATGGGGTCGCGCCGGTGGGTCATCCGGGACACTTCCAGCACCGGGAACCAGTCCTGCTCGTTGTAGTAGCCCGTGTGGTCACCGAACGGGCCTTCCAGCGCATGCAGGTAGCCGCCTTGCTCGCGCAGCGGGACGCCCTGGTCCGACAGGCCCTCGTAGCCCGCACTGGCCAAAGGGATGTGCCCTTCGAGCACGATCTCGGCGGTGGCCGGCACCTGCAGGGGCAGGGCCCCTTCGCCCACGCTCGAAGCGACCAGTTCCGTCCGGCCACCGCGCAGCAAGCCGGCAAACTGGTACTCGGACATCGAATCGGGCACCGGCGTCACCGCGCCCAGGATGGTGGCCGGGTCGGCCCCCAGCGCCACGGCGATCGGGAACGGCTGTCCGGGGTTGGCCTGCGCGAACTCACGGAAGTCCAGTGCCCCGCCCCGGTGCGCCAGCCAGCGCATGATGACCCGGTTGCGGTCGATCACCTGCTGGCGATAGATGCCCAGGTTCTGGCGGCTGCGCGGCTGCGCCACCGACTGCGGCCCGCGGGTGACGACCAGCCCCCAGGTGATCAACGGCCCGGCGTCGCCAGGCCAGCAGGTCTGCACCGGCAGCTGGTTCAGGTCCAGCGCCGCCGCGTCCAACACCACCTCCTGACAAGGGCCGGACCGCAACTGCACCGGCTTCATGTCCCACAAGGCCTTGGCCATCTGCAGCAGGCGTCCGGCATCCTTCAGCCCCTTGGGGGGATCCGGCTCCTTCAGCGCCGCCAGCAGACGGCCCACCTCGCGCAGCTCGCCGATAGAGTCGGCACCCATGCCTAATGCGACCCGCCGCGTCGTGCCAAACAGGTTGATCAGGCAAGGGATCGTAAAACCCGTCGGGTTCTGACACAGCACCGCCGGGCCGCCGGCGCGCAGCAACTTGTCGCCAATGGCCGTCATTTCGAGCACCGGCGACACCGGTTCTGCCAGTTTGCGCAGCTCACCCCGGCTTTCGAGCTGAGCCATGAAGTCGCGCAGGTCTCGGTACTTCATCGGTCCTCAGAATAAGAAACGCGTTTGATAGTCTTGACCGGTTATGAAGCGATTCCTAGAATCCGCCGCAATTTCGAGGGTTAACCCGAGACCTGCCGCGCCGCAATCGCTTGGCGCGGGATCCGACATCCGAGGCAGACCCTTTGCGCTTGTTGTTGCGCCGGGCCGCGGATTCATTATCACCGTGGTGCCGTTCGCCCCCAGGGGCAGGCCCCACGACAACTGGAAAGGAGCCACGATGCAAGCTCTTGCCTGGCTGCGCCGAGCGCAGCACGCGACAGCCCGCTCCGTCGGGGTCTTCGTCGCCGACGTCGGACGCGGCTTCCTGGAAGTCAGTCACAACACCCTGGCCCTGGTCGGCCTGGCCGCGGTGGCCCTGCTGGTGTTCGCACTGGGGCGGGCCGACACACGCCAGCAACTGGAAGCGGTGGCGCTGGAGTGGCTGCAAGACCGGCATGAACAGCGCGAGCAGGGCCAGGGCAACTTCCTGGCCTTCGTGGCCGAGCCGGCAGCAGGCGCACGCGCCACCGCCGCCAGTCTTCAACAGTTGCCCCGCGCGCAGGCAACACTGGCCAGCTGGATCGCGCGCCGTTACAAGGTGGCGCCGGAACCGGTGGCCGCCCTGGTGCAGGAAGCCTGGTCCATCGGCCAACGTGCCGGGCTGGACCCGACCCTGATCCTGGCCATCATGGCCGTCGAGTCCAGCTTCAACCCGTTTGCCCAGAGTACGGTCGGCGCGCAGGGCCTGATGCAGGTGATGACGCAGGTCCACGATGACAAGTACGAGGCCTTTGGTGGCAAGCGTGCCGCTTTCGACCCCATCACGAACCTGCGTGTGGGCGCCCAGGTCCTGAAGGAGTGCATCGAACGCGCCGGCGGCCTGCAGGAAGGCCTGCGCTTCTATGTCGGGGCGGCTTTGCTGAGCAGCGATGGCGGCTACGCCGAAAAGGTGCTGGCTGAGCAGGCGCACATGCGCAAGGTCACCGACGGCCGATCGGTGCCGCACACGGTGTCCAACACCCCGCCAGCGGCGCGCAACGCCGATGCGGGCGGGAGCACCGCCACCGACCAACTGGCCGCCAACCCAGCGCCAGGCGCGTCGGCGCCGGCCGAGAAGTCCGACGCCCAGGTGGCCCTGTTGCGTTGAAGCCGCAGCGCCGCGCGGGGCGCTCGCCAGGCAGCCAGAGGCCGGACGCCGCGACCGCAAAGTTACACTGCAATCCTGCGCGATGGGCGATAGGGGCACCGGCCCCGAGGTGACAGACCACCGGGAAGCGCAGACCGCCGCGACAAGCCGCTGCCGGTGTCCGCCAATCGCCTGGGCAGCCCCTGGCCGTGCGTCGCGAAGACCCGCCGGCTGGCACTGGGCTCTATGACGAAGAGACGCTCCATGTTTGATCGCTCCAGCTCCACCCTCGCCAACGTCGACCCCGAGATCTGGGCCGCTGTGCAAGCCGAGACCCGCCGCCAGGAAGAGCACATCGAGCTCATCGCCAGCGAGAACTACACCTCGCCGGCCGTGATGCAGGCCCAGGGTTCGCAGCTCACCAACAAGTACGCCGAGGGCTATCCGGGCAAGCGCTACTACGGCGGCTGCGAGTGCGTGGACGTGGCCGAAGAGCTGGCCATCGAACGCTGCAAGCGCCTGTTCGGCGCCGCCTACGCCAACGTGCAGCCGAATTCGGGGTCACAGGCCAACCAGGGCGCCTTCTTCGCGCTGCTCAGCCCGGGCGACACCATCATGGGCATGAGCCTGGCCGAAGGCGGCCACCTGACGCACGGCATGGCGCTGAACATGAGCGGCAAGTGGTTCAAGGTGGTCAGCTACGGGCTGAACGCGCAAGAGGCCATTGACTACGACGCAATGGAGCGCCTGGCCCACGAGCACAAGCCCAAGCTGATCATCGCCGGCGCATCGGCCTACAGCCTGCGCATCGATTTCGAGCGCTTTTCGCGCGTCGCCAAGGCCATCGGCGCCTACCTGATGGTCGACATGGCCCATTACGCGGGCCTGATCGCAGCCGGCATCTATCCCAACCCCTTGCCCTACGCCGACGTGGTGACCAGCACCACCCACAAGAGCCTGCGCGGCCCGCGCGGCGGCATCATCCTGACCAACGACGAGGCCATCGCCAAGAAGGTCAACAGCGCGGTCTTCCCGGGCCTGCAAGGTGGCCCGCTGATGCACGTCATCGCCGGCAAGGCGGTGGCCTTTCACGAGGCGCTGCAGCCGGCCTTCAAGGCCTACCAGCAGCAGGTGGCCGCCAACGCGGTGGTGCTGGCCGAGACGCTGATCCAGCGCGGGCTGCGCATCGTCAGCGGCCGCACCGAGAGCCACGTCATGCTGGTGGACCTGCGGCCCAAGGGCCTGACCGGCAAGGAAGCCGAGGCGGTGCTGGGCGCGGCGCACATGACCTGCAACAAGAACGGCATCCCCAACGACCCGCAGAAGCCGATGGTCACCAGCGGCATCCGGCTCGGCACACCGGCACTGACCACGCGCGGTTTCAAGGAAGAGCAGACGCGCCTGACGGCCAACCTCATCGCCGACGTGCTGGACCACCCGCACGATGAAGCCCACATCGCCGCCGTGCGGGCCAAGGTGGCCGCGCTGACACGCGACTTCCCGGTCTACCGCTAGCCGCCAGCCCGGCGAACGGATGCGTTGCCCTTTCTGTGCCCACGGCGAGACCCAGGTCGTCGAGACGCGGGAATCCGACGAGGGCGACGTCATCCGTCGGCGCCGCCGCTGCCTGCATTGCGAAAAGCGCTTCACCACCTACGAACGCACCGAGATCGCGATGCCGGTGGTGGTGAAGAAGGACGGTGCCCGCGAAGACTTCGACCCCGCCAAACTGCGCGCTTCGATGAGCCTGGCGCTGCGCAAACGATCGGTCAGCGTGGAACAGGTGGACGCCGCGCTGGAGCGCATCCAGGAAAAGCTGCTGGCCACCGGTGCCCGTGAAGTGCCCAGCGCACGGCTGGGCGAACTGGTGATGCGCGAGCTCAAGCGCATCGACAAGGTGGCCTACGTGCGCTTCGCATCGGTGTACCGCGAGTTCGAAGACGTGGACGCCTTCCGGCAGCTGATCCGCGATATCTGACTGGCTGATCCCCCGTTCGGCGGTTCCCCCGGCCGGGGGAGCGAACGGGTGCCCTCACCAGGGCCGTACTCCGAGCACTCGCAGTGGGGTCGCGAATGCGGTCAGCAGTTTCTACAGTGGCGCCATGCACTCACCGCATGGAGCCCCGATGAAGACGCCCACCGCCAGCAGCCGCCGCCAGGCGGGTCTGACCCTGATCGAGAGCCTGATGGCCCTGGCCGTTGTCGGCGTGGTGCTGGGCTCGGTGCTGCCGGCCTTCGGCACCGCGCTGGAACGCCGACACCTCGAAGGCGCTGCGGCCCAGCTGGAGACCGACATCCTTTACACGCGCAGCCAGGCCGTGGCGGCCAATGAATCCTTGCGCATGCGCTTTCAGCAACACGCAGCGGGCAGCTGCTACGTGGTGCACAGCGGGCCGGCCCTGGCCTGCGGCTGCATGCCGGACGGCAGCGCGAGCTGCGTCGGCGATGGCCGGAGCTTCCGCAGCGTCGGCTTTGCCACGCACGGTGGCGTGCAACTGCAGTCCAACGTCGGGAGCATCCTCTTCTCCCCCAACCTGGGCACCAGCACCCCCACCGGGACGTTGAAACTCACGGGTCGCGAAACCAGGGCGGTGCATCTGGTGGTCAACCTGATGGGCCGCGTGCGGGCCTGCTCGCCGGGCGCGGCCGTCCATGGCTACCCCGCCTGCTAATGGTCTGGGCGGCGTTGCGCTCGACGAGCGGCGTCCGACAGCCGACTGGTGGACTTGGTGCTGCCGACGGTGGCGTGAACAATTCCCGCTCATGAGCTACCGCCCAGACCGCCCGGCAACCATCCGCCGGGGCTTCAGCCTCATCGAGCTGATGATCGCCATTGCGGTGATCGGCCTGCTGGCTGCCGTGGCGCTGCCGTCCTTCATGGACTCGGTTCGCAAGAGCCGGCGCAGCGAAGCCATCGCCGCGATGGCCGCCATCCAGCAGGCGCAGGAACGCTGGCGCGCCAGCAACCCGACTTACACGACGACCTGGGCCAACCTGGCGGCGAGCTCCGCGACGCCCAAGGGCTACTACACGCTCACGCTGAGCACACCGGCCGCGCCGGACGACGGCATTGGCTACGACGTCGTCGCCACGGCAGCAAGCTCGCAAGCCGATGACACGCCGTGCAAGAAGATGGCGGTGGAACTGCGCCGTGGCAATCTGCGCTACGGGTCGGGAACCAACGCTATCGATTGGGCCGACCCCAACCGGTGCTGGGCCAAGTGATGCGGACTCAGAACGATTCTCGGTCAGCGGGCTTCACGCTGATCGAACTGATGATCGTCCTGTCCGTCATGGCTGTCCTGCTTTTTGTAGTTGCCCCTTCGTTTCGCGAACTGATGGATGTACGGCGGGTACGCGGCGTCAGCGACCAGTTCGTGACCGACGTGCAGTTTGCCCGCAGCGAAGCTGCCGGGCGGCAGGAGATCGTGGGCATCAGCTTCAAGCCGCCCGGTGCCGCAACAAGCTGCTACATCGTGCACACCTGCGGATCGACGCCGGCCAACAGCTGCAAGTGCAACTGCGCCGCTGCTCCTGGCAGCCGCTGCCCCGACCCAGCCATCGTCCCCGATCCGCCTCGCGAGATCCGAACCGTGCAGCTTGCAGACTCCAGGGTCAGTCTGTTGCCGGTCCTGGCCAACGGCAACCCTTTGCCCGCCCTGGGCGCAGGGACGACCAGCATCGCTTTTGATCCGACCACCGGGGCGATGACGGCCTTTTATGCCTTCGGTCTGGTGATGGGCTTCCCCCCGGCCAGCGGCGCCTTCTGGGCCAGGGTCAATTCCACGACCTCGGGCAGTTCGACCATCGTGCGTGACGTTGTCAACACTTCGGGCCGTCCCACGGTCTGCAAGCCCGCTGGCAGCACGATCACCGGGATCACATCATGCTGAGATACTTCGATCGACGGCGTAGTGGTCGCAGGCAACGCGGCTTGTCGCTGGTAGAGATGATGGTCGGTGTGGCGGTCGGCCTTTTCGTCGTGGCGGGAGCGACGACGCTGGCCTCGACGCAGATGGTTGAGAACCGCCGCCTGCTGCTGGAGACTCAGGTCCAACAGGACCTGCGTGCGGCGGCCGACATCATTTCGCGCGAACTGCGCCGTGCCGGTTACGACACCTACCCGGAGGCCATGGTCTGGTCGCCCAACGCCGGCGCCAGCGCACCCAGCGCCAACTCGAAGGCAGGGCTGGCCCTGGGCCAAGGCAGCGATGTGGTGACCTACCGATACGATCGACCCAGTGCGCCCGCACTGGCCAGTTTCGGCTACCAGCTCGACAACAACACCATCAAGCAGCGCATCGGCGCGGCCGTGCAGGATCTGACCGATCCACGTGCTCTGAGAGTGACTGCGTTCAACGTCGCCCTGCAACCAGTCGGTTCGGAGCAACTGGCCTGCCCCAGGCTCTGCAACGATGGTTCGCAGGATTGCTGGCCGACGCTAGCGCTGACCGATGCGGTTGTCACGATCACGGGCGAAGCGGTGTCCGATGCCACCGTCTCCCGCACGGTCACGAGCCGGGTGCGGCTGCGCAACGACGGCGTCACGTTCAACGTCTCGGCCACGCAGGTGTGCCCATGAAGCCGCCCGGATCCGGGCTTGCCGGCCGTGGGCCGCAGCGGGGCGCCGCCTCGCTGATCGTGGTCATGCTGCTGTTCTTCGTGTTGTCCCTGACGGCGGCCTATGCCAGCCGCAATCTGATCTTCGAGCAGAAGACCTCGGCCAATCAGGCACGCAGCACCGCAGCCTTCGAAGCAGCAGAAGCCGGCATCGAGTGGACCCTGGCGCAGCTCAACGGCCGGACCATCAATGCTTCCTGTACGTCCGCCGGCGCAACCACGAGCTTCCAGCAGCGCTACCTCAGTTTCAGCGCCACCGGCATCGTCACCCAGACGCCGCGCGCGGGCAACAGCCTGTCGCCACGCATCTGGCCCACCTGCGTCTTCAACGGCGCGAGCTGGGACTGCACCTGTCCCATCGATGCCGCCGCCGACCCGGTGGCACCCGTGGGTGCCGGGCCGTTTCCGGCCTTCCGCGTCTGGCCAGCCACGCCGGAGCCCAGCACCGCTGCTGCACCGCCGGCGAATGCCTCCTCGTCACCCTGGGGCGCGATCACCCCGGCGCGGTCGGGCTTCGTGCTGCTCAACAGCGCCGGCTGCACGCGTCTGCCCGGCGCAGCGGAGACCTGCCTGGACTTCATCGCGCGTGGCGAAATCGGCGAAGGCATCTCGTTCCAGCGCACGACGCTGGCCCTGCGCAGCGGTCTTGCGGTTCCACCGGCGGCGGCCATCACGGCTCGCCAGTCGATTTCATGGGCCAGGACCTCTCTCGCCT
>DAORNK010000120.1:0-4695 GCA_035440985.1 Rubrivivax sp.
AACAGCCGCGCTCGGTGTTGCCAATCCTCGCCGGGTCCCCGACCCGGCTGCGGTTTGCGCCTTGAGCGCGGCTGTTCTGGGGGCTTACGCGGGTGCATGGGATTGCTTCTCACACTCTCAGTGGTGCGAGCCAGCAGGCTGCCCCGCCGCAACCCCATCGCGGCCAGCAGCAAGGCCAGCATCAGCACCGCCACCCCGCCGTAGGCCAGCGCGAAGCCGTGCGCACCGCCGCCTTGCCAGTCGGCCGCTGCGCCGATGGCAGCGGCGGCCAGCAAGGTGCCGATGCTCGTGAAGATGTTGACCAGGCCTTGTGCCGCGCCACGCTGCGCCGGCGGAGCCTCTTCGATGGCGATGGTGCGCAAGGCGCCGCTGACCAGCACCCCGATGCCCAGGCCCACCGGCATGCTGGCCAGCAGGTAGCCCCACAGCCCCAGGGCGGTCCAGGCCGTGGCGGCATAGCCGGACGCGGTGAGGGCAAAGCCAGCCAGCACCAGCTTGCGCGAGCCCAGACGGTTGAGCAGCCGGCCCGACCCCATCGAGCCCAGCATCGAACACACCACCATCGGCAACAGCACGAAGCCGGCGTGCGAGCGCTGCACGCCATGCGCCAGCGTGGCCAGCGACGTCAGGAAGATCACGCTGCCCATGCCGAAGCCGGCACCCAGGGTCAGCACGTAGGCCAGCGAGAGCTGCCGGTTGGCGAACAGGCTCATCGGGATCAGGGGCTGGGCGGCACGGCTTTCCACACGCAGCAACAGCGGCAGCATGAGCCCCGTCAGCAGCAGCAGGCCCGGCCACAGGGTCAGGCCGAGCAGGCCATCGGCCACCCGGCTCAGACCCAGCACCAGCGAAGCCAGCAGCACGAACACGACCAGGATGCCGGGCACGTCCAGTGGCGGCAGCGTGCCGGTGCGCGCTTGCACCGGCATCGCCCGGTGCGCCATCCACAGCACCAGGGCCGCGATGGGCAGGTTGGCGGCAAAGATCCACTGCCAGCTGGCCACCACCATCACCAGCCCTGCCAGCGGCGGCCCCAGCACGAAGGCCATGCCATAGGTGGCCCCGATCAGGCCCAGGGCACGCGCGCGTTCCTTCGGGGCGTAGACATCGCCGATGACGGCGCTGGCCGTCGGAATGATGCCGCCGCCGCCGACGCCCTGGATGGCGCGCCCCAGCAGGAGCGCCCAGAAGCTGGTGGACAGCGCGATGACCAGCGACCCCAGCGCGAATAGCGAGATGCAGGCCAGGTACACCGGCCGGCGACCATGGCGGTCACCCAGGCTGGCAAGCGGTGCCGTGCTGCACAGCGAGCACAGGATGAACACCGTCATCACCAGGGCGACCTGGCGGTTGTCCAGCGCGAAGCTGGCGCGCAGTGCGGGGATGGCCGGAGCGATGACGGAGGTGTCCAGCGCGGCCAGGAACACACCGATGAACAACGCCGGCAGCAAGCGGTCGGAAACCGGAGGGCTGGCCGGCGCGGGATCCGAAGACATCAGGACTCCGCACACGAGGGGTTGGGTCGGCGGATTGTAGGGATGCGCCTGCGCGCACCCCTGGAGCCGTCCCCGGCAACCTGCGGCGAGGTCTACAACGCCAGCGCGTCGGCCCAGATGTTGTCGGCCCAGCTCAGCGCGTAGCGGCCCTCGATCTGATTGGCGGCGGCGCTCACGCCACCGGAGCCCGGCACGGTCTTGAAGGTCTTGTCCTTCGCGTCGTACTGGTGCACGCTGGCCACGTGCACCACGTCGCGGGCGGTGACGAAGCTGTAGCAGGTGTTCATCACCACCGGCGTCTCGTTGACCGGCTGGCCCTGCAGCAGCTGGATGATGGCCGCCGCCGCCACCTTGGCGTGCTGGTTGGCCATGTGGCCGCTCTTGGGCATCAGCGGCGCCGGGAAGGTGGCGTCGCCCAGCACGTGGATGCCCGGCGCAGCGGTGCTCTCCATCGTCAGCCAGTTCACGCCGACCCAACGGTTGTTCATGTTGAGCAGGCCTGCGCTGCGTGCGATGTCACCGGCCCGCTGCGGCGGTATGACGTTGAGCACGTCGGCCTTCACGTCGTCGAACTCCAGCTTGGCGGTCGTGCCGGCAACTTCCTTCAGTTCGTTGTTCGGCCGGTACTCGAGCAGGCCTTCGTAGTGCTGTTTGAAGGCACGCTCGAACAGCGCCTTCTTGCTCTGGATCTCGGGGTTGGCGTCCAGCACCAGCACCTTGCTCCTGGGCTTGGCCACCTTCAGGTAGCTGGCCACCATGCAGGCCCGTTCGTAGGGCCCGGGTGGGCAGCGGTAAGGTACCTTGGGGATGCTGATGGCCACCACGCCGCCGTCGCGCATGGCCTCGAGCTGCTGGCGCAGCGCCACGGTCTGCGGGCCGGCCTTCCAGCCGTGGGTGACCTGGCCACTGGCCAGCGCACCCGCCAGGCCGGGGGTGCCGTCGAGCATGAAATCGACGCCGGGGGAGAGGATCAGCCGGTCGTAGGGCAGTTCGGTACCGTTGGCCAGCTTGACCTTCCTGCCCGCAGCGTCGATGGTGGTGACCTCGCCCTGCACCACCTTGACGCCAGCGGCCTTCAGGCCCTCGTACCCGCGGGTGATGTCGGCCATTTGCTTGTGCCCGCCGATGACCAGGTTGCTGATCGGGCAGGAGACGAAGCTGGTGTTGCGCTCGACCAGGGTCACGTCCACGTTGCCGCCCCAAAGGCGCAGGTAGCGTGCTGCCGTGCTGCCGCCAAAGCCACCACCTACGATGACCACGCGGCCGATCGAAGGGCCGCTGGTGGGTACACCGGCGCAACCGGCCAGGACCAGACCGCCGGCAGCGGCGCCGGCGCCCAGCAGGCGGCGGCGGGAAAGGGATTGCAGGTTGTTCGTCATGGTGCGGCTCCTCATTTCCTGGGTTGCTGGGCCGCGAAGTAGGCCGCCACGAGCTTGATCTGCTCGTCGGTGTAACCCTTGGCGATCTGATGCATGATGCTGGCGGGTTGTTCGCCGCTCTTGTAATCGGCCACCATGGCGACGATCTTGCCGGCCGCGAGCCCGGCCAGCGGCTTCATGTCGCCCCGCGCGTTGCCGTTGGTGCCATGGCAGTTGGCGCAGGTGGCGGCCAGGTTGCGCGCCAGCAGCATGTCCTGGGCCATCGCGGCCGGCAGGGCCGTGCCGGCCAGCAAGGCCAGCGTGGCGGTGCGCGCAGTGCGCGGGAATCGCATCATCGTTTTCTCCTCGGGGTAGGCCCGGCGGCGCGGGTTTGTCGGTGCTTGCCATCGCCCCCGGCGGGGCGTCTAATATCACTGCATGCGAATGTACGGTTTCAGAACGATAATGCCGACGGTGAAAACCCGGCTGCTTTTGTGGCGTGGTGGGCCGCTGGCCTGGCTGGCGCTGGTGGGCGCCAGTGTCTGGGCGCAGGCCGTCGAACCGGTCGAGGTCCAGCCTGGCATCTGGATGGTGCAAGGTGCCTCGGCGCTGGGCACGCCGGCCAACCGCAATTTCATCTCCAACGCCGCGTTCGTCGTCACGGCCGACGGCGTGGTGGTGATCGATGCACTGGGTTCACCCGCGCTGGCGCGCGAGCTCGTGGCCGCCATCGCGCGTGTCACGCCCCAGCCCATCCGCCACCTGGTGGTCACCCACTACCACGCCGACCATATCTACGGCCTGCAGGTCTTCAAGGATCTGGGCATCACCATCACCGCCCATCAGCAGGGGCAGGCCTACCTGCACAGCGACAACGCCCAGCTGCGCCTGAAGGCCAGCCGCGAGGAACTGGCGCCCTGGATCGACGCGCAGACGCGGCTGGTGCCGGCGGACCGGTGGGTGAGCGACACCACGCGCTTCACGCTGGGCGGCGTGGAGTTCGTGCTGCAGCCGGCCGGCCCGGCCCACACGCCCGAGGACCTGGTGGTGGTCCTGCCGCGGCAGGGGGTGCTGATGGCGGGTGACTTGGTCTTCCGCGGCCGCGTGCCCTTCGTCGGCCAGGCCGATAGCGGCCGCTGGATCGAAGCGCTGAACCGCCTGCTGAGCTACGACGTGCGCACCATCGTGCCCGGCCATGGCCCGGCCTCGACCAGCGCCGTGGCGGACCTGCAGCTCACGCGTGATTACCTGCAGCACCTGCGCCGGACCATGGGTGACGCGGCGCGCAACCTGGAGCCCTTCGAAGAAGCCTATGCGAAGGCCGACTGGTCGGCCTATGCGCACCTGCCGCTTTTCAAGGCGGCCAACCGCATCAATGCCTACAACACCTACCTGCTGATGGAGCAGAGCGCGCCATGAAGCGCCGCAGTCTGCTGACCCACGTGCTGGCCGGCCTGGCCCTGCCGGCGGCCACCGGCTTGCAGGCGGCACCCGCCCAGCGCGGCCAGGCCGTGGCCTGGCCCGAGGTGACGCTGCTGGATGGCAGCCGCTTCGGCCCCGCGCAGGCCGTTGGCCAGGCAATGGTGGTGGTGTTCTGGTCCACCACCTGCGCCTTCTGCCGCCGCCACAACCAGCATGTCGAGAAGCTGCACCGGCTTGCCGCCGGCCAGGGGCTGAAGGTGCTGGGCGTGGCGCGCGAATCCGATGCGGCGCTGGTGCGGCGCTATGCCCGGCAGCAGGGCTACAGCTTCGCCATCACGCTGGACCACGCGCCGCTGGCCGCAGTGCTGGCCAGCCGCAATATCCTGCCGCTGACCACCACGGTCAACCGCCAGGGCCTG
>DAORNK010000120.1:4716-11300 GCA_035440985.1 Rubrivivax sp.
CACGAAGTCATCCCTGGCGAGATGTTCGAAGACGACGTGCTGGGCCTCATCAAGCTCGCCAGAACGGAGAAGCCTGCATGAAACCAAGCGAGATACTGCCGCTGCTGCTGGCCGTGGCCCTGCCCGCCGGGGCCCAGACGGCGGCGCCCGCGGCGCTGCACCAGTATCCCGGCGCCGATCTCGCGCTGGGCGCCAGGCTGATCCAGGAGCACCGCTGCGAGGCCTGCCACGCCAGGAAGGTGGGCGGCAACGGCACCGCGGTCTACCGCCCGGCCGGCCGCATCAACAACCCCGGCGCCCTGCTGACGATGGTGGAGCGCTGCAACACCGAGCTGAACTTCGGCCTCTTCCCCGAAGACGTGGCCGCGGTGGCTGCCGTGCTGCAGCGCGACCACTACCGCTTCCCGGCCCAGCGCAGCACGCCCTGAAGCCGGCCGCCCACAGGTGCCAACATGAACAAGCCCGCCCCCCAGGCTGCCGTGCCGGCCACCCCCACCGAGATCGAGGAATCCGATCAGGTCTTCGACTCGGCCGCCGAGCTCTTCCGGCTGCTGGCCACGCCCATCCGGCTGAAGATCATCAGCTCGCTGTGCGGGCAGGAGAAGAACGTCTCGCAGTTGCTGACCGAGATCGACACCACGCAGCCCAACATGAGCCAGCATCTGGCCACCCTGTACCGTGCGGGCGTGCTGGCGCGTCGGCGCGATGCCACCCAGATCTACTACCGCATCGGCAGTGAACGCGCCGCTACGCTGTGCCGTGCCGTGTGCATGCAGATCGCGGTGGAGATCGACGCCGAGGTCGACCTGCCGCCCAGCGAACGCCTGGCGCCGCTGGCAACGGCCAAGTGAACGGGCCCACGCTCCTATAGCAGCCCGGCGGGCTGGAAGCGCAGGGCCCGCGCCAGCCAGCAGGTGGGCACCAGCGCCACGGCGTCGTTGTAGGCGGCGGCTTCCTGGTTGAACAGCTGGCGCGCGAAGGGCAGGCGAGCCTGCGCCTCGTTCCAGCTCGTCACCAGGCTGGCCACCGGCTCTTCGGCCAGCACACCCGGGTGCTGCTCCAGCAGGGCCAGCAGGCGCGTCGCGGCGGCAGCCACGGCCGCTTCGGCCGCCACCCAGGCCTGGGCGTTGGCAGGCAGCACCGGGCGTGCACTCATGTCGGCAGCGGCGCGCAGGGCTGACTCATGAGTCAGCAGCAAATGGTCCAATGCGCCGTGTTCGGCCGCCAGTGGCTCGCGCAGGGCGGACACCAGGGGCTGGGCTGCCGCGGCGCGCTGGCGCAGGGCCTCCATCACGCGGGCCCAGGCCTGGGCGATGGCGTTGCGCTGGGCCACCAGCCGGTTGTGCGCGCCCAATGCCCAGAACAGCAGGACCGCTGCCAGCACGAGCGCCGTCGCGTAGCCGCTGCTCACGGATCGATCCTCCCGCCGGGCAGGGGGCTGCCCGACTCAGCCACGCACCTCGCCCTGGCCGAACACGACCCACTTGAGCGAGGTCAGGCCTTCCAGCCCCACCGGACCGCGGGCGTGGAACTTGTCGGTGCTGATGCCGATCTCGGCGCCCAGACCGTATTCGAAGCCGTCGGCAAAGCGCGTGCTGGCGTTGATCATCACGCTGGCGGAGTCCACCTCGCGCAGGAAGCGCATCGCATTCGGGTGGTGGCTGGTCAGGATGGCGTCGGTGTGGTGCGAGCCATGGCGGTTGATGTGGGCGATGGCCTCGTCCAGCGTATCGACCAGCTTGATGCTGATGATGGGCGCCAGGTATTCCGTGCCCCAGTCGGCTTCGGTGGCCGCCCGCACCTGGGGCAAACCGGCCAGCAGTGCCGCGGCGCGTGGATCGCAACGCATTTCCACGCCCTTGGCGGCGAAGACGGCGCCGATGCGCGGCAGGAAGGTGCCGGCCTGCGCGGCATGCACGAGCAGCGACTCGGCAGCGTTGCAGGGGCTGAACTTCTGCGTCTTGGCGTTGTCGGTGACGCGCAGCGCCAGGTCCAGGTCGACCTCGGCATCCACGTAGATGTGGCAATTGCCGTCCAGGTGCTTGATGACGGGCACGCGGGCCTCGGCTGCGATGCGCTCGATCAGGCCCTTGCCACCGCGCGGGATGATCACGTCCACGTATTCGGGCATGGCCACCAGGCGGCCCACGGCCGCGCGGTCGGTGGTCTGCACCAGTTGCACGGCATCGGGCGGCAATCCGGCCTCGGCCAGCGCTTCCTGCACCAGGCGCCACAGCGCGAGATTGGACTGCAGCGCTTCGGAGCCACCGCGCAGGATGCAGGCGTTGCCGCTCTTGATGGCCAGCGAAGCGGCTTCGATGGTGACGTTGGGCCGGCTCTCGTAGATCATGCCGAACACGCCCAGCGGCACACGCATCTGGCCCACGCTGATGCCGCTGGGGCGGCGCTTGACACCGGTGATCTCACCCACCGGGTCGGCCATCGCGGCGATCTGTTCGCAGCCTTGGGCCACTGTCTCGATGATCTGCGGCGTGAGCTTGAGCCGGTCCACCAGCGGCTCGGCCAGGCCGGCGGCACGGGCCGCGGCCAGGTCCTGCGCATTCGCGGCCTGCAGCGCGGCCGATTGCCGGCGCAGGCCGCGCGCCAGAGCCAGCAACGCGCCGTCCTTGGCCGCCGTGCCGGCCGCCGCCATCGTGGTGGCTGCAGCGCGGGCGGTGGCGCCGACATGGGCCATGTAGGCGGGGATATCGGTCAGGTTCATGGTGGCTGCGATTGTCGCAAACCCACGGCGAGGCCGGCTGCTGCGCCGGCTGCGTGCTCGAGCCCGGGCGGCCATGCCGCCCGCCCGTCCCGATGCGTCACCGCTTCACTGCGAGATCTTGATCTCGGTGAATGCAGGGTCGGCCTTGATCTGCGCTTCGGTGTAGGGCAGCTTGACCCACTCGCCGGCGGCGTACTTGCGCGTCTGGTCGCTGAAGTTGGCGTGGGCGGGGTTGGACGACTGCCCGTAGGTCAGGATGCCCTCGGCCACCGGGCCGGCGTCGTCCCAGGTCACGAACTGCATGTAGCTGTTGCCATAGGCGCCGGCGTTGGTCTTGGGGTCGCCGGTGTAGATGAAGCTGCCCGGCGCCACCTGGGTCTTCTGGCCGCGCCAGTTGTTGAAGGTGTAGCGCCCGCCGGGAATCGACAGCGCGCCTTCGGGGCGCGACAGCACCTGCACGTCCGCCGGGCGGGCGCGGCGCTTGGCCGGGCTGTCGAACTGCGTGCTGGCCACCAGGGCCTCGAGCTTGGCCAGCGCCTCGGCCGTACCGGCATGGCCACGCGGCGTCTCCAGCGGATCGGTCGCCTGGAACGGCACCGACCACCACGAAGGGCTCTTCAGTTCGCCCAGTGCGGCATACAGCTCGTAGAACAGCGGCGCCCCGGAGCTGAGGGGCGCATGCGTCTTGTCCCAGGCCTTGAGCACAGTGCAGGCGTCCAGCGCGGCTGCAGAAGCACTGGTGCTGGCCAGGCAGGCATCGACGAAGCCGCCCAGCCACTTCTCGGCCTTGAAGAAGCGGCTCTTCTGGTAGATCTGCTGCAGGTTGGCCACCGTGAAGCGGTTGCCGGGCAGGCCGTCGGCGCCGGCCAGCCGGTCGCGCACGATGGCGTGGCCGGTGCGTGTGCGCTCGCCCTGGGGCGAGCCTTCGGCATCGGGCCCGGTGGCGATGATGCGGGGATAGCCGCTCAGGAAGGCCCTGGCCGTGGACCACCAGTGGCTGTCGTTGGCGTTGACGATGTAGTCCGTGCGCTTGACGTAGGGCCGGTCGCTGGCCCCGATGCTGCCGGACCAGTCGCAGGCCGCGGTGGAGCCGGTCATCACGACCAGGCCCGTGCTGGCCATCAGATCCTTGAACGGCGCGCCGGCATCGGCGCCCGGCACGCAGGCGTCGAGCTGGGCGTTGGCCACCTTGGCGGCCACCGAGAAGTTGAAGTACAGCGCATCGCCGTTCTTGTCGGCGGCCATCGTGTTGACCCAGGGCATCGCCGTGTGGGTGGCCGCGGCCTGCAGCAGGCCATCCACGCTGGTGGCCTTGCCGTTGAGGATGACCTGGTCGATCAGCTTGTAGTTGCCGTAGTTGGCATCCTGGATCGCAAAGGCCGAACTGGTGGTCCACGCGAAGCTGCTGTCCTTGATCATCGGCCCGAACTCGGTCGTGTACAACGTCCGGGTGAGGGTGGTCAGCTTGCCGTCCGCGCCCTTGGCGGAGATGCTCAGCGGCACGGCCGTCATCGGTTTGGACACGCCATCCTTCATGTAGCGCTTCGGGTCGGCCGGGTCCAGCGCCAGGTAGCGCAGCGTGAAGCGGTTGTCGGTGGAGAAGGTGTGGGTCCAGCCCAGGCTGCTGTTGAAGCCGATCAGCGGCAGCGGCACGCCCAGCAGCGTGGCGCCCATCACGTCGTATTTTTCCCCGGGCACGGTGATGTGCACCTGATGCAGGCGCAGGGCGCCCCACCACGGGAAGTGCGGGTTGCCCAGCACGATGCCCTTGCCGCTTTGCGTGACGTCACGGCCCAGGCCGTAGCCGTTGGATCCGATGGTGTGGTCGCGCAGGTTCTGCATCGCGGCCACGGTGGGCGAAGCGGCCAGTTCAGCGGCGCTGGGCAGCTTCGCGCGCCGGGCAGGCTTGACGGCAGTCACGGCCAACGGCCCGGGCGGGCCCGCATTGCCGATCGAATTGATGAAGGCCATCGAGCTGCCCGCCATCGCCGCCTGCGTCAGGCGCAGGAAGGCCTCGTCCTCGGTCATCGGCTTGACCCACTCGGCATTGCGGCATTCGGCCGGCAGATTGGCCACGCCGGTATCGGCCAGGTAGCGGTTGTAGCCGGCGGCGAAGCCGACCACGATGTCCTGTGCCGCCTGGCTGGAGTTGCTGCGCACGCGGTCGGCCTGCGCCTTGGTCAGCAGCAGCCTGTAGAAGAAGTCGGAGTCGACGTTGCCCGACGTGGTGCCCAGCTGGCCCAGGTAGCCGCCGCTGGCGCCGAAATACTGGGCGCGTTCGCCACGCAGCGTGACCAGTTCTTCGGCGTACAGGCAGATGTTCTGCTGTGCAAACGCGTAGCCGTAGCCGTAGCCGGCGCCCTTGAAGTTGTCGGCCACCACGTGCGGCACACCATAGGCGGTGGTGCGGATGGTGGCGGCGAATTCGGGCAGCGGGTCATCGCTGTCCCCGCAACCCGCCAGCACAACAGCCAGCGCCAGGGCACTGAGCCTGAACACGGTGGAACACGGGGCGGTACGGTGGGCGGCGGGCTTCATCTTGCGTCTCCGGTCGGTTGGCCTGCAGGGATCCCTGCAGACGAGCCGGAAATCGTAGCGGCGGGTGCCCACCCGCTGCACCCGGGCAAACGTGCCCGTGCCGGCCAGAACCCGCGCGCCTGAAAGTGAACAGGGGTCCGCACCGAAGTGCAGACCCCCGTCGTCAAGGCAGCTGCGCGCCAGCAGCGGCGCAGGCCGGGCGCTTACTTCTTGCCGCGGCGCGCCAGCACGCCGGCAACGCCGGCGAGGGCGACCAGTGCCAGCGTGCCGGGTTCGGGGACTTGGTTGGGAGGGCCACCAATCGTGGCCGCCAGCGCCGACCCACCGACCACCAACAACGCACAAGCCACAAGCAATTTGTTCATCATGTTCTCTTTTCAGTTTGGACCAGACACAAGACCTCGAAGAACAAGGCTTGGCGCCCCTTGCAAGGTTCGGGCCACTCGTTCCTTCATACTGGGTGGAACCGTCTGCCGGACTTGCGAACACGCGACCTTCTGCGTCATCCTGTAAAAGAAACCGGCAGTGGAAGTCATCGCACCAGTGCCGCCGACCACCCCGGACAAGGGATTGACGCCGCCACGCCAGGCGATCGTCTGGCGCGAGCGCCAGCCGCTCAGCCCTTGAGCTGCCCTGCCGCCCCCAGCACGGCCAACCAAAGCGTGCTGCTGGCGGCGAAAGCCACCGTGCTGATCACGATGGCCGACGAGGATTCGGCCTGCAGCACGCCATAGCGTTGCGCAAAGATCAGCGCGTTGCTGCCCACCGGCAGCGCGGCCATCATCACCAGCACCGCCAGCGGCAGCCCCTGCAGGCCGAAACCGAAGTGGGCCGCCAGCAGCACCGCGGCCGGCAGCACCAGCAGCTTCAGCACCGACCACTGCACCGCCGCCAGCAGGCGGCCCCGCACGCCGTAGGCGGCCAGGCTGACCCCGATCAGCACCAGGCACAGCGGCACCACCGCGCTGCCCAGGCCCTGCAACGTCAGGTCCAGCACCGGGTGCAGGTTCAGGCCGCCGAGCTGGAAGGCCAGGCCCAGCAGCACCGGCAGCATCACGGGGTGGATCACGGTGTTGCGCAGTGTGCTGCGTAGGGTCTGCCAGTGCGTGCGGCCGCCGTGGGCGCGTGCCAGGTCGGACTCCACCAGCACCGTGAGCAGGCTCAACAGGATCAGGCCGTGCATGCTGACCAGTGCGATGTGCAGCGCCAGCCCGCGCTCGCCGAACAGCGCCGCCGCCATCGGAATGCCCAGCTGGACCCCGTTGCCGTAGACGGCGGCCACCGTGCCGGTGGCGGCATCGGCGGCCGGGGTCGGGCCACGCCG
>DAORNK010000121.1:0-5596 GCA_035440985.1 Rubrivivax sp.
CGCGGCTGTTCTGGGGGCTTACGCGGGTGCATGGGATTGCCTCTCACACTCTCAGCCGGGCCGCTGGCGTTGCCCCCTTGAGGGGGAGCGCCGCAGGCGCTGCGGGGGTGGGCCTGTCAGTCCGCCTTGATGTTGCGGGCAGCGATCAGCTTCTGCCAGCGCGCAAATTCGGCAGCCTGGAAGGCAGCGAACTGCTCGGGCGTGTTGGCGACGATCTCGAAACCCAGATCAAGCAGCCTGGCCTTGATGGCGGGGTCCGCCACGGCCGCTGCGATGGCACCCTGCACCTTGGCCTTGATGTCGGCGGTCAGGCCGCGCGGGCCGGCCACAGCCTGCCAGGACTGCACGTTGGCTTCCTTGATGCCGCTTTCTTCCAGCGTGGGCACGTCGGGCAACAGGGCGGAACGCCGGGCGCTGGTGATCACCAGGGGGCGCAGCTTGCCGGCCTTGATCTGCGGCATCGCGGTGTTGATGTTCATGAAGGAACTCTCCACCTGCGCACCCAGCAGGTCCTGCATCACCGGGCCGCCGCCCTTGTAGGGCACGTGCACGCCGGTGGTACCGGTCTGCTGCCAGAACAGTTCGGCCGTCAGGTGGTCGCTGCTGCCATTGCCCGACGACGCGAAGGTCATCCTGCCGGGCTGGGCCTTGAGGTGGGCCATCACGTCGGCCAGCGCCTTGTGCGGGCTCGACGCCGGCACCACCAGCACGTTGGGCGCTTGCACCACGACGCTGATCGGGTCCAGGTCCTTCAGCGCGTCATAGTTGGTCTTGATCAGGTGAGGTGCGATGACGAACGGGCCCAGCGACGACACCAGCAGCGTGTGGCCATCGGGCGCCGCGCGCGCCACACCACCGGCGCCGATGGTGCCGGTGGCACCGGCCTTGTTCTCGACGATGAAGCTGCCACCCAGCCTCTCCTGCAACTTGGGCGCCAGGATGCGCGCGATCAGGTCGGTCGAGCCGCCCGGCGGGAAGGGCACCAGCAGCGAAACGGGCCTGCTGGGCCAGGCGTCGGCATGGGCGGCACCCGCCACCAGCAGGCCCAGGGCCAGGGTCGTCAACAGCTTCTTCATCGAAGTCTCCGAAGTGGGAAGGCAGAAACTGGGAAAGTCGGGCCAGCGGGAACTGGTAGCGCTACCGCTCAGCGAGTGCAATGGTAGCGCTACCGAAGCTCGGCGGCAACTTCAACGGAGTCCGTGTTAACCCGAGTCAGCCACTGGCGCGCTCGACCAGTTCAAACCCGATGTCCACCACACGCTGGGCGGGTTGGCGACCTTCGGCGCGGTCGACGATGAACTGCGCCGCCTGGCGGCCGATTTCGGCGCTGCGGATGTGCACCGTGGTCAGCGCTGGATCCAGTGCCGCGGCGTATTCCAGATCACCAAAGCCCACCACGGCCAGCTGCCCGGGCACTTGCAGTCCGCGCACGCGGGCCTCTATCAGCACACCCAGGGCCAGCAGGTCCGAGCTGCAGAACACCGCGTCGGTGTCGGGCTGCCGGCGCAGCAGTTCGCCCAGCGAACTGCGGCCCGACTGCAGGGTGGTCGGTGCGGGCACGTAGACGGCCGGCACCTCGCCCAGCCCCAGTGCGGCCGCGCTGGCCTGGTAAGCGCGGCAACGCCGGCCGGCACGGGCATCGTCGGCACTCACCGCACCCAGGCGGCGCCGGCCCTTGCCGTGCAGATAGGCGGCCACACAGCGGCCTGCTTCGTCGTGCGAAAAGCCCACCAGCATGTCGATGGGCGTCGGCGTGAGGTCCCACGTCTCGACCACCGGAATGCCCGAAGCCAGCAGACGGCGGCGCCCTTGAGCCGAATGCATGATGCCGGTGAGCACGATGCCGTCGGGCCGGCGGCCGATGATGGCTTCCAGCAGCGCGTCTTCGCGCGAACCGCTGTAGTCCGACTGGCCCAGCATGAGCTGGTAGCCATGGCTTTCCAGCGCCTCGGTCAGCGATTGCACCGTGCCCAGGAAGACCGGGCCCGAAATGGTGGGCACCACGGCCGCCACCAGGCGGCTGCGGGTGGACGCCAGGCCACCGGCCAACCGGTTGGGCACATAGCCGGTGCGTGCGATGGCGTCGGCCACACGCTGACGCACTTCTTCGGAAACCTGGTTCGGCGTATTGAGCGCGCGCGAGGCGGTGATGGGCGCCACGCCGGCCAGCTTGGCCACGTCGTGCAAGGTGACGGCACCGCTGCCGCGCCGGCTGCGCCGGGCTGGTGGTGGGCTGGGGAGTGCGGCCATGGCCGATTCTAGACGTCTGACAGCGCTACCAGGCAGCGCTCAATCCCATGGGTAGCGCACGCCCAGCCGCTGCAGCAGCGTGTCCATCCAGCCCATCAGCGCCAGGGTCTCGCCGTGTGGGATGCGGGGGCTTTCGAAGCGGCCTTCGCGCACGCAGCGCATGGCCTCCTCGATCTCTTCTTCGAAACCGTTGATGCGCAGCGGGGCGTGCAGCGTCTGCGCGGGCTTTCCTGCGGGCTGCAGCACCGCCTGGCTGGCACCCCAGAAGCCGCCCGGCACCGTGATGGCGCCGGACTCACCGAAGATGCGCAGCGCGTTGTCCGCCGTGGTGTCGAAGGCGCAGACGAATTGCGAAACGACACCACAGGGAAAGCCCAACGTTGCCGCCACCCGCTGGTCCACCCCTGTGGGTGCGAGCACGCCGTCGACGTGCCAGGTGGCCGGCTCGGGGCAGGCACCCGGCATGGGCTCCAGCACCCAGCGCGTGAGGGCCAGGTTGTAGATGCCGATGTCCAGCAAGGCGCCACCGGCCAGGGCCGGGTCGAAGAGCCGGCTGTGCGCGTCGTAGGGCGCGGCAAAGCAGAAGCTCGACTGTATGCACCGCACCGGCCCGATGGCCCCACTGTCCAGCCAACGCCGCACTCCCGCGTAGACCGGCAGCAGACGCGTCCACAGGCCTTCCATCAGAAAGACCTTGCTGGCCTGCGCCAGGGCCACCAGTTCGCGGGCCTGCGCCAGGCTGGGCACCAGCGGCTTTTCGCAGAGCACGGGCTTGCCGGCCAGCAGGCACTGCCGCACCAGACTGCCGTGGCTGGCGTGGGGCGTGGCAATGTAGATGGCGTCCACCCGCGGGGCGGCCAGCAAGGCCTGCAGGTCGGGCCAGACCGTCACCGGGGCCCGGCCTGCCACCGACCAACGCTCGGCAAAGGCCGCCGCATTGACCGCATTGCGGCCGTACACGCCGTGCAGCCGGGCACCCGGCAGGCTGTTGACGGCTTCGGCAAAGCGGTGGGCAATGCGGCCCGGGCCGACAACGGCCCAGCCAAAGTCCTCGGCGTGCACCTTCATGGTGGCGCCGATGCTAGGGTGGAAAGGGTCGAAGGGGTCAAATGAACCGGAACGCGACAGCCTCCTACACTGCCACCCGCCACCTGCTTCCAGCCACGGGCTGCCGCACGCATGTCCACCGATCCCATCCTTCGCATCCTGCCGTTGGGCTTCCCGTGGCCCACCATCGACCCCTTCCTGTTCTGCGTCCACCACGACGATGCCTACCCGCGCGGCAATGGCCGCTTCGGCCCGGATGCATCGCTGGCCGACCGGCGGCTGGGCCAGGACTTTGCCGGCACCGACGGCTGGCGCATGTACCACGGCATCACCGTGCCCGGCTTTCCGTCGCACCCGCATCGGGGCTTCGAGACCGTCACCATCGTGCGGCGGGGCCGCGTGGACCATGCGGATTCGCTGGGCGCCTGCGCACGCTTTGGCGACGGCGACGTGCAGTGGCTGACCGCCGGCCGCGGCATCGTGCACGCCGAGATGTTTCCGCTGCTGGACACGGCCGCGCCCAACCCGCTGGAGCTGTTCCAGATCTGGCTCAACCTGCCGGCCAGCCGCAAGATGGCGGCGCCGTACTTCACGATGTTCTGGGGGCCGACGATTCCGCGCGCTCGGCTCACCGATAGTGCCGGCCGTCAGACCGAGGTGGCCTGCATCGCGGGCCGCCTGGCCGCGGCCGATGCACCGCTGCCGCCCCCACCCGATTCCTGGGCCGCCGAACCCGACGGCGACGTCGCCATCTGGACCCTCAGGCTCGAACCGCACGCGCAGTGCACCCTGCCAGCGGCCGGCAAGCCGGGCGCCCGCCGCATGCTCTATCTCTTCGAGGGCCGCGGCCTCACCGTGGCGGGGCAGGCCGTGCCCGACACGGCGGCCATCGAACTGCAGGCCGGCCAGGCGGTGGCGCTGGCGGGCGGCCCGCAGGTGACCGAATGCCTGCTGCTGCAAGGCCGACCCATCGGCGAGCCGGTGGCGCAGTACGGCCCCTTCGTGATGAACACGGAAGCCGAACTGCGCCAGGCCTTTGCCGACTACCAGCGCACGCAGTTCGGTGGCTGGCCGTTTGCCGACACCGCACCGGTGCACGGCGCCGATCCGGCGCGCTTTGCACGCCACCCGGACGGGCGCCGCGAGACCCCGCCCTGAACCGAAACCTCCGAAACCTCAGATCGCCGCAGCCAGCGCCGTGCCCTGGGCGATGGCGCGCTGGGCGTCGAGTTCGGCGGCGACGTCGGCACCACCGATGAGATGCACCATGTGACCGCGAGCCAGCAGGTCCTCGTGCAGGTCGCGCAGCGGATCCTGGCCGGCGCAGATGACGATGTTGTCCACCGCCAGCAGCCGGTCCTGGCCGGCAACCGTCACGTGCAGTCCCTGGTCGTCGATGCGCCGGTATTCCACCGCCGGCATCATCACGACACCGCGTGCGCGCAGCGCCGCACGATGGATCCAGCCGGTCGTCTTGCCGAGCTGATCGCCGGCCTTCGTCATCTTGCGTTGCAGCAGCAGCACCTGGCGCGCGCTGGTCCCGGGCTGCGGCTCGCGCACGCCGCCGCGGCTGGCGGTCCCGTCGTCGATACCCCACCGGGCGCGGAACTGCGCCCGGTCCACGCTGGCGCTGGGGCCATCTTCAGTCAGGAAGGTGGCGACGTCGAAACCGATGCCGCCGGCGCCGACGATCGCCACGCGCGCCCCCACCGGATGGCCGTCGCGCAGCAAGTCGCGGTAGCTGATGACCATGCGGTGGGCGATGCCCTCGATGGCCGGCCAACGCGGCGAGACCCCGGTGGCCAGCACGACCGCCTCGTAGCCACCGCTTTCGACCAGCGCGACGCTGGCGCGGGTGTTGAGCTGGAGTCGCACACCCGTGAGTTCGATCTGGCGGCGGAAGTAGCGCAGCGTCTCGTTGAACTCCTCCTTGCCCGGGACCTTGCGGGAGATGTTGAGCTGGCCGCCGATTTCGGCGTCCGCTTCGAACAGCGTGACGTCGTGGCCGCGACCGGCGGCCGTGACGGCGAAGCTCAGGCCCGCCGGCCCGGCGCCGACAACGGCCAGGCGCTTGCGCCGCGTGACCGGGGCCAGCGTCATCTCGGTTTCGTGACAGGCGCGCGGGTTGACCAGGCACGAAGCGACCTGGCCGCTGAAGATGTGGTCCAGGCAGGCCTGGTTGCAGGCGATGCAGGTGTTGATCTCGTCGTCACGGCCTTCGCGCGCCTTCTTCACGAACTGCGGGTCGGCGAGCAGGGGGCGCGCCATCGACACCAGGTCGCACACGCCATCGGCCAGC
>DAORNK010000121.1:5606-11177 GCA_035440985.1 Rubrivivax sp.
GGGCATGTTGATCCGGTTGGTCGCCACCAGCGGGATGCCGACCTGGCCGCGGAGCCGCTGCGTCACCCAGGCGAAGGCGGCACGCGGCACGCAGGCGGCGATCGTCGGGATGCGCGCCTCGTGCCAGCCGATGCCGCTGTTGATGATCGTCGCGCCGGCGTGCTCGATGGCCTGCGCAAGCTGGATCACCTCGTCCAGCGTCGAGCCGCCCTCGACCAGATCGAGCATCGACAGCCGGTAGATGACGATGAAGTCCGGCCCCACCCGTTCGCGGACGCGGCGCACGATCTCGACCGGGAACCGGATGCGGTTGGCATAGCAGCCGCCCCACTCGTCGGCCCGGTGATTGGTGCACGCGGCGACGAACTCGTTGATCAGGTAGCCCTCCGAGCCCATGATCTCGACACCGTCGTAACCGGCCAGCCGGGCCAGTGCCGCGCAGCGGGCATAGTCGGCGATCGTCTGCTGCACTTCGTCGGCGCTCAGCGCGTGCGGTGTGTAGCGGCTGATAGGCGCCGGCAGCGCGCTCGGGGCAACCAGCGCCGGCTGATCCGCATAGCGGCCGAAGTGCAGGATCTGCAGTGCGATCTTGCCGCCTTCGGCATGCACCGCATCGGTGACCACGCGATGACGCTGCGCCTCCTGCTCGGTGACCAGCATCGCCCCGCCTTCGGAGCCGCGGCCGCGTTGATTCGGCGCGATGCCGCCGGTGACGATCAGCCCCACCTCGCCGCGTGCCCGCTCGGCATAGAACGCCGCCAGCCGCTGCAGGCCGGCGGGCGCTTCTTCGAGCCCGAGGTGCATCGAGCCCATCAGCACGCGGTTGCGCAAGCTCGTGAAGCCGAGGTCGAGCGGGCGGTTCAGCTGCGGATAGTGCGTGGTGCCGGCCATTCGGTGGGCCACCGGAACCTACGGCGCCAGCGCGCCCGGCGCGGCGCGCAACAGGGTGTCCTCGTAGGCGTGCAACGAAGGCAGCCCGCCGGTGTGCAGGAACAGCACGCGTTCGCCGGCACGCAGCGTGCCGGCCCGCGCCAGGCCGATCAGCCCGGCCATGATCTTGCCGGTGTAGACGGGATCCAGCGGAATGCCTTCGCAACGCGCCAGCATCCGCACGGCTTCGACCATGCGCGCATTGGGCACCGAGTACTTGGGCTGCCAGTAGCCGCCGATGCAGCGCACCGCTTCCACCGGCACCACAAAGCCGGCGCCGATCAGGTCGACCACGGCCTGCGCCTCGCGGTGCACCAGCGGCACCTGGTCGGCCGGATCGCGGCTGACGCCCACGCCCAGGATGGGCACGTCGATGCGGTTGCCGAGAAAGCCGGCCAGCAGGCCACCGTGCGTGCCCGAGCTGCCCGAGCCCACGACCACGCTGTCGAAGTGCAGGCCCTGTTCGAACCATTGCTGCTGCATCTCCTGCGCGCAGGCCACGTAGCCCAGGCCGCCGATGGCGTTGGAGCCCCCACCCGGCACGATGTAGCCCTTGCGCCCTTGCGCGGCCAGCTCGTCGGCCACCTGCTGCATGGCCGCGGCCATGTTGCTGCCACCGGGCACCACGGTGATCCGTTCCACGCCCAGCAGCCGGAACATGAAGTGGTTGCCGCTGGCCAGTTCGTCGAAGCTGCCGCTGACCCGCTCCTCGATCACGAAGCGGCACTGCAGGCCTTCACGGGCCGCCGCGGCCAGCGTGATGCGGCAATGGTTGGACTGCGGCGCGCCGCAGGTGATCAGCGTATCGGCACCCTGGGCCAGTGCATCGGCCGCCAGGAACTCCAGCTTGCGCGTCTTGTTGCCACCCGGGAACAGGCCCAGCTGGTCGTCGCGCTTGATCCAGACCTCGGGGCCCCGCCCGCCCGGGCAGCTGGCCGCCAGCGCCGCGGAAAAACGCGGCAAGGGCTCGATGGGCGTGGCGTAGGGTGTGTAGCGGCGGCGGGCAAAGCGCGAGAGGTCCACGCTCAGGCCCGGGTCTCGTCGCCGCTGATCGCGCGGTAGGCCAGCGCGCCCAGCGCAGCACCGGCGATCGGCGCCAGCCAGAACAGCCACAGCTGCGCCACCGCCCAGTCACCCACGAACAGCGCCACGCCGGTGCTGCGCGCCGGGTTGACCGAGGTGTTGGTGACGGGGATGCTGATCAGGTGGATCAGGGTCAGCGCCAGCCCGATGGCGATGGGCGCAAGACCGGCTGGCGCGCGGCGGTCCGTTGCGCCCAGGATCACGATGAGGAAGAAGGCCGTCATCACCACCTCGGTCAGCGCCGCCGCGGCCAGCGTGTAGCCCCCCGGCGAGTGCGCCCCGTAGCCGTTGGATGCAAAACCCTTGCTCACGTCGAAGCCCGGCGCACCGCTGGCGATCATGTAGAGCACCGCGCCGGCGGCGATGGCGCCCAGCACCTGCGCCACGATGTAAGGCGCCAGCCTGGCCGCCGGGAACCGCCCGCCCAGCCACAGGCCCACCGAAACGGCGGGGTTCAGGTGGCAGCCCGAGATGTGGCCGATGGCGTAGGCCATCGTCAGCACGGTCAGGCCGAAGGCCAGCGAAACGCCATGCAGGCCGATGCCCACACCGGGAAACGCCGCCGCGAGCACCGCGCTGCCGCAACCGCCCAGGACGAGCCAGAACGTGCCAAGGAACTCTGCACCGTATGCCTTCATGTGAACCTCGCTGCCATGGCGCGGTGTCGTGCCCGAAACCTGGGGCGAGAAGCGGGACACCGCGCGAAGCCCGGATTATCTACACGCCCCCGCTGCCGCACGCCTCGATGCTCCGCGTGCCCCGAAGCCCCGATCCACACCTGAAGCTGGCAGCGCCTGCCAGCGCAGGGCGTGCGGCGACAGCTACTTCACAGCACTACATTTTCACAAATATAATCGCGCCGCACCCTCGCGGGTGCATCACTGTTCCTGACTTGTTCAGTGTTGGCGGGGCCCCTGCGGCCCCGCTCTTTTTTTGGTGAGCCGGCCGAACCTGGCCGACGCCGCATCTATCTATGATGGCCCCATGGCCACCCGCAAGCGCACCGCCGCCGCCCCGTCGGCGCCTCCCCCCGCGTCGGGAGACGCGCGCGATCCGGCAGCGCAGGTGCTGCGCCGGTTCCGACTGGTCTTCAATGCCGTCAAGTCGCACTTCCAGCAGGTGGAGAAGCAGGCGGGCATCGGCGGCGCGCAGATCTGGGCACTGAGCGTGATCGCCGCAGCGCCCGACATCGGCATCGGCGGCCTGGCCCAGGCCATGGACATCCATCAGACGACCGCCAGCAACCTGGCCAAAACGCTGATCGGCCTTGAACTGGCCCTTGCCCAGCGCAATGGACCCGACCGGCGCACCGTGCAGCTGCGCGTGACCCCGGCAGGCGCCCGCGTGCTGCGCAAGGCCCCGGGGCCATTCGAGGGCGTACTGCCCGAAGCCCTGGCGCAACTGGACGCGGCCACACTGGCGCGGCTGGACCACGATCTGGGCCTGCTGATCGCGCTGCTGAAGGCCGACGAGCGCGGCGCAGGCATCCCGCTGGCCCAGATGTAGCCCTCCCCCGTCCTGGGGGAAGGGGACCCAGGGTTGTGCAATTGTGCAAATGTATATACGCTGGGCCGCATGAAGCGCGTGCCTTCGCCTGACCCGCCGACGCCCGGCTCTGCCCTGCGCGCCGCGCGTGCCTGGCTGCGCGGCGGCTGGCGCGCCGTGCACGATGTGGAACCGGAGTTCTGGCGCAACCTGCTGGCCGAGTTGCAGGCCGGCCGCCAATGGGTGGACCGCGGCATCGTGCTGGGTTTCGCCGCGCTGACCGGCTTGCTGGTGGTGGGCTTCACGCTGCTGGCCGAAGCTGCCAGCCACGGCTTCCGGCAGGTCGAACAGTGGGGGCCGTACGGCCGCTACCTTCCCCTGGTGTGGACGCCCGCACTGACCGCGGCCTTGCTGTGGTGGACACGCCGCCATGTGCCCGGCGCGCTCGGCTCGGGCATTCCGCAGGTGGTGCGCGCGCTGGAAGACGACCTCGCGACGCCGCAACGCGAAAACCTGGTGTCGTTGCGTACTTCGTTGCACAAGATCGGTCTGGTCTGCGGCGGGCTCCTCGCCGGCTTGTCCATCGGGCGCGAGGGGCCGACCGTGCAAGTCGGCGCCGGGGTCATGGTGCATGCCCGGCGCTGGCTGTCACCCCGCTCGGGCATCGACGCCCACGACCTGATGGTGGCCGGCGCGGCAGCCGGCATCGCCGCCGCCTTCAACACGCCGCTGGGTGGCATCGTCTTCGCACTGGAACAACTCTCGCGGCGGCGTGGCGTGACGCACAGTTCGCTGGTCATCGCCAGCATCGTGCTGGCCGGCCTGGTGGCCGTGGCGGTGTTCGGCAATCAGACGTACTTCGGTCGCCTGCGCGTGCAGCAGCTCGAATGGTCGCTGCTGTTGCCTGGCCTGCTGGTGGCTGCGGTGGCGGGCTTGACGGGTGGGCTCTTCGCGCGCCTGGTGGTGGTGTCGATGCGTGGCCTGCCGGATCGCTTCAGCCGCTGGCGCGCCGCACACCCCCTGCGTTTTGCCGCCGGCTGCGGCCTGGCGGTGGCGGTTATCGGCCTGGCCACCGGCGGCGCCACGGCCGGGGCCGGCTACCTCACCACGCGTGGACTGCTGGAAGCCCAGGCCGAGCTGCCGGGCGTCTACACGCTGCTCAAGTTCTGCGCCACCTGGCTGTCGGCCTGGTCGGGTGTACCGGCCGGCGTGTTTGCGCCGTCACTGGCCATCGGCGCAGGCATCGGGCACGACGTGGCGTTGCTCAGCGGCGTGGGCCGGGAGGCGGCCATTCCACTCATCGCGATGGGCATGGCCGGCTTCCTGGCTGCCACGACGGGCGGGCCCATCACGGCTTTCATCATCGTGATGGAGATGGTGTCCGGCCAGGCGATGGTGCTCAGCCTGATGGCCTGTGCGCTGTTGTCCAGCGGCGTGGCGCGCCTGGTCACGCGGCCGATGTACCAGGAACTCGCTGGCCTGCTGCCCGTCTCGCCCAACACGGCGCCTGCCTCCGCTCCTGCCGCCCCGGCTGCTGGCGGCGCAGCGGCCACGCCACCATGAGCAGGCTGCAGCGGCTGCGGGCCTGGTGGGCCCGCTTCTGGCCCAGTCGGCGCCTGCCCGAGCCGCCCCCTGCCTCGGCACCGGTGCCCGCGCTGCCAGCACCGCCGAAGGCCTGCGCCACGGTGGTGATCCCGGCGCTCAACGAGGCCGCGCGCATCGGCGAGGTGGTGCGTTACGCCTGGGCTGATGCTGCAACGGCCCAGGTGATCGTGGTGGACGACAGCTCGATCGACGACACCGCTGCTCTGGCCCGCGCCGCCGGCGCCGAAGTCATCACCAGCACCATGCTGGGCAAGGGCGCATCCATGCGCGATGGCGCGCTGGCGGCGCGGCTGGACCTCGTGGTCTACCTCGATGGCGATCTGGGCGGCCTTCGCCACGGCATCGTGACCGACCTGTGCCAACCGCTGACGCACGGCGATGCCGACTTCGTCAAGGCGCGCTTCGGCCGCATGGGACTAAACCGCTCTCGCGGTAGGCGCTCCGGCCACGTCGTGGTGGTTCGTTGCG
>DAORNK010000122.1:0-323 GCA_035440985.1 Rubrivivax sp.
ACCGGCTGGACGCCGCTGCGCTGCGCGAGCGCGTGCTGGCGCGCAACCCGCAGCTGGCGGTGGAAGCCGCACGCGTGCGGGCGGCCGCGATGAACAAGGACGTCGTCTGGAGCAACCGCTACCCGACCTTCACCGTGGGCGTGGCGCCAGTCCAGACGCGCAAGCGCATCAGCGAATGGGAGCTGATGTTCGAGATCAACATCCCCCTGCAGCAGGCCACGCGCCGCGCCGACGAGAGCCAGGCGCAGGCCATGCTGGCCGCGGCCCAGGCACGCCAGGAGGCCACGACCAACGAACTGCTGGCGCAGCTGGGCGAACAGCTC
>DAORNK010000122.1:377-752 GCA_035440985.1 Rubrivivax sp.
CAGGCTTCGCTCACGCTGCAGGCGGCGCTGGCCGGCTACGAAACCGGCAAGCTGGATTTCGCCACCGTGCTGGAGGCGCAGCGCCAGGTGCGCGCGGCACAGCTGAACCTGATCCGCACCCGTGCCGAAACGCGCACGAGGCTGGCCGAGATCGAGCGGCTGCTGGGAGAAGAACTGTGACAACAAAGCTCGTACTCACCGTGGTCGTCGCCGCCGCGCTGGCCTCGGCCGCCGGCTACTGGTTCGGCAGCCGGGGCGCAGGCCACGCGCAGGCACCGCAGGCGGCCGGCACTGCGCCAGCCGAGCCGGGGGGCAGGAAGGTCCTCTACTACCGCAACCCGATGGGCCTGCCGGATACCTCGCCCACGCCGAAGA
>DAORNK010000122.1:949-5542 GCA_035440985.1 Rubrivivax sp.
AAGTTCGAGGGCTATATCGAGAAGTTGCACGTCAACGCCACCGGGCAGGCGGTGCGCGCCGGTGAGCCGCTGTTCGACGCCTACAGCCCAGAACTGCTGGCCGCGCAACGCGAATACCAGGTCGCCATCCTGGGGCTGGCGCAGCTGAAGGACGCCGACGCGACGGCGCGCGCCGGCATGCAGCGCCTGGCCGATGCGGCACTGGCGCGGCTGCGGCTGTGGGATGTGACCGACGAGGAAGTGGCGCGCCTGGCCGGCAGCGCCGAGCCGCGCCGCACGCTGGGCTTTCGCGCGCCGGCCGGCGGCATCGTGCTGGAGCGCAAGGCGGTGCAGGGCATGCGCTTCATGCCGGGCGAGCCGCTGTTCCAGATCGCCGACCTGTCCACCGTGTGGCTGGTCGCCGACGTGGCCGAACAGGACATCGGCCGCATCCGGCTGGGCACGCCGGCGCGCGTGCGCCTGGAGGCCTACCCCGGCCAGATGTTCGACGGGCGCGTCACCTTCGTCTACCCGACGCTGCGAGCCGAAACGCGCAGTGCCCAGGTGCGCATCGAATTGCCGAACCCTGGCGCGCGGCTCAAGCCGGCGATGTTCGCGCAGGTCGAGTTGCCGGTCGGCGCGGCTGCGGGCAAGCAGCTGGTGGTGCCCAACTCGGCGCTCATCGACAGCGGTACGCGGCGCGTCGTGATCATCGACCTGGGTGCCGGCCGTTTCGAGCCGCGCGAGGTGAAGACGGGCAGCCGCGGCGACGAGTTCAGCGTCGTCACCGAAGGCCTGAAGGAAGGCGAAAGCGTGGTGATCGCCGCCAACTTCCTGCTCGACGCCGAGAGCAACCTGCGCGCCGCGCTGGCCGGCCTCAAGGGCGGCAGCAATGCCAACCCCGAGAAGCTGCCGGTGAGCCACACCGCGGTGGGCAAGCTCGACGAGATCGATGCGAAGACCGGCACGCTGCTGATCACGCACGAGCCGGTCAAGAGCCTGAACTGGCCGACGATGACGATGGAGTTCGTGCCCTCCAACGAAGCCGTCGCCAAGGCCGCGAAGCCCGGTGAAGCGATCGCCTTCGAATTCGTGGAACGCAAGCCGGGCGAGTGGGTGGTGACGAAGATCGAGCGCAGGGGCGCGGCCGGAGGCGGGAAGTGATCCGGCCCTGCAGCAAGCCGGAGGTGGCCGGCCATGGTTGACAAGCTGATCGCCTGGTCCGCCCGCAACCCCTTCCTGATCGGGCTGATGACGCTGGCATTGATGGCCGGCGGCGTGCTGGCCATCCTGCGCACGCCGCTGGATGCGCTGCCCGACCTGTCGGATGTGCAGGTGATCGTCTACACCGAGGTGCCGGGCCAGGCGCCGCAGGTGGTCGAGGACCAGGTCACCTACCCGCTGACGACCGCGATGCTGTCGGTGCCGCACAGCAAGGTGGTGCGCGGCTTCTCGTTCTTCGGCGTCAGCTTCGTCTACGTCATCTTCGAAGACGGCACCGACATCTACTGGGCGCGCTCGCGCGTGCTGGAGTACCTCAACGCAGCCAGCGGCCGCCTGCCGGCCAACATCACGCCCACGCTGGGCCCCGATGCCACCGGCGTGGGCTGGGTCTACCAGTACGTGCTGCAGGCCAGGAACATGACCCTGGCCGAATTGCGCACGCTGCAGGACTGGTTCGTGCGCTTCCAGCTGACCAAGGCGCAGGGCGTCAGCGAGGTGGCGTCGATCGGGGGCTTCGTCCAGCAGTACCAGGTGATCGTCGACCCAGCCCGTCTGCGTGCTTACGGTATCCCTCTGATGCGCGTGGCCGAGGTCATCCGCACCAGCAACCGCGATGTCGGCGGCCGCACCATCGAGATGGCCGAGACCGAGTACATGGTGCGCGGCCGCGGCTACCTGCGCAGCGCGGCCGACATCCAGGACCTGGTGCTGATGACCGGCGCCGGAACACCGGTGCGCGTGCGCGACGTGGCCCGGGTCGAGCTGGGGCCGGACGAGCGGCGCGGCATCGCGGAACTCAACGGCCAGGGCGAGGTGGTCAGCGGCATCGCCGTGGCGCGCTTCGGCGAGAACGCGCTGCAGGTCATCGACAACGTCAAGCAGCGCATCGAGGAGATCAAGCCCGGCCTGCCCGCGGGTGTGGAGGTGGTGCCGGTGTACGACCGCTCCGAGCTGATCCACGCCGCCATCGCCACGCTGACCGACACGCTGGTGCAGGAGTCGGCCATCGTGGCCCTGGTGTGCGTGCTGTTCCTGCTGCACGCGCGCAGCGCGCTGGTGGTGATCGTGGTGCTGCCGCTGTCGGTGCTGTTCAGCTTCATCTGCATGCGCTGGCTGGGCATCAACTCCAACATCATGAGCTTGGGCGGCATCGCGATCGCCATCGGCGAGCTGATCGACGCCGCCGTGGTGATGGTGGAGAACGCCCACAAGCGGCTGGAACGGCGCGAAGACAAGACCAGCAACGCGGCGCGGGTGGAGGCCATCATCACCGGTTGCCGCGAGGTCGGGCCGGCGCTGTTCTTCTCGCTGCTGATCATCGCGGTGAGCTTCCTGCCGGTCTTCACGCTGGAAGCGCAGGAGGGGCGGCTGTTCGCCCCGCTGGCCTATACCAAGACGTTTGCCATGCTGGGCGGCGCGCTGCTGTCGGTGACGCTGCTGCCGATGCTGATGGTCTGGCTGATCCGCGGGCGCATCCTGCCGGAGGAGAAGAACCCCATCTCGCGCCTGCTGATCGCCGCCTACCGGCCGGTGATCCGCTGGGTGCTGCGTTGGCGCTGGCTGACGGTGTCCCTGGCCGTGATCGCGAGCCTGGCCTCGATCTGGCCCGCGATGCGGCTCGGTACCGAGTTCATGCCCACGCTCAACGAAGGCTCGATCTTCTACATGCCCACCTCGCTGCCGGGCATGTCGGTGACCAAGGCCGCCGAACTGGTGCAGGTGCAGGACAAGATCATCAAGAGCTTCCCCGAGGTGGCATCGGTGATCGGCAAGGCCGGCCGCGCCGCCACGGCCACCGACCCGGCACCGCTGGAGATGTTCGAGACGGTGATCAACCTCAAGCCGCAGGAACAGTGGCGGCCCGGCATGGACATCGACAAGCTGGTCGCCGAGATGGACAAGGCCTTGCAGTTCCCGGGCGTGGCCAACAGCTGGACGATGCCAATCCGCGCCCGCATCGACATGCTGTCCACCGGCATCCGCACGCCGGTGGGCATCAAGGTGTTCGGCTCGGACCTGGCGCAGATGGAGCAGGTGGCGCGCGAGATCGAGGGCGTCGTGCGCCAGGTGAGCGGCGCCAGCAGCGTCTATGCCGAACGCATCACCGGCGGTTTCTACCTCGACATCGAGCCGAACCGGGCGCAACTGGCGCGCTACGGCCTGACGGTCGGCGACCTGATGGACGTCGTGAGCTCGGCCCTGGGCGGTGAGGTGGTCACCACCACCGTCGAGGGGCGTGCCCGCTTCGGCGTGATCGTGCGCTACCCGCGTGATGCGCGCTCCACGCCGCAGGCCATCGAACGCGAGGTGCTGGTGGCCTTGCCGGCCGAGATGGGGCGGCCCGCAGCGACGATTCCGCTGGGCCAGGTGGCCCAGGTCAAGGTCATGCAGGGCGCGCCGGTGATCCGCACCGAAAACAGCCTGCTGTCAGCCTACATCTACGTCGACATCCGCGAGCGCGACATCGGCGGTTTCGTCCAGGAGGCGCAGCGGGCCGTGCGCGAGAAGGTGAACTTCCCGCAGGGCATGTACGTCACCTGGAGCGGCCAGTTCGAGTACCTGGAGCGCGCGGTCGACAAGCTCAAGATCGTGGTGCCGCTGACGCTGGTGATCATCTTCGTGCTGCTCTACCTGAGCCTGTCGCGGGTGGCGGAAACCATGCTGGTGATGCTGGCCGTGCCGTTTTCGCTGGTCGGCGGCGTGTGGTACCTGTGGGCGCTGGACTACAACCTGAGCGTGGCGGTGGCGGTGGGCTTCATCGCGCTGGCGGGGGTGGCGGCCGAGACCGGCGTCGTGATGCTGGTCTACATCGACAACGCCTGGAAGGAGGTGCAGGCCCGCTGCCAGGCCGCCCAGCGCCTGCCCACCCCCGGCGAGCTGTACGACGCGGTGGTCTATGGGGCGGTCGAGCGCGTGCGACCGAAGATCATGACCGTGGTCACCACCATCGCCGCGCTGGCGCCGGTGATGTGGGCCACGGGCACCGGCAGCGAGATCATGCGCCGCATCGCCGCGCCGATGGTCGGCGGCATGCTCAGCTCGACCGTTCTCACCCTGGTCGTCATCCCGGCGCTGTACTCGCTGGTGCTGCAGCGGCGCCTGGCACGCGATGCCCGGGTCGCCGCCTCTGTCGCCAGCACATGACTGGCAGCTTCGACGGCGCAAGCTGAAGGATCCGACCCTGGCCTCTGGCCTCAAGGTCGGTGACAGGATCAGGTTCGCGGCCGGGCAGAAGGACGGTGAATCGATCGTCACGCGGATCCAGAAGATCGACTGAGGTCCGGGTCGATCCGCGAGACTCATGAGCAAATGTCACTTGGCTATTTCGCTCATCCCCCTCGGGGGGCGGCGGCAATGCCGCCCGGGGGCGCTCATGAGCAAATGTCACTT
>DAORNK010000122.1:5642-11156 GCA_035440985.1 Rubrivivax sp.
GGTTACTTTGCTCATCCCCCTCGGGGGGCGGCGGCAATGCCGCCTGGGGGCGCTCATGAGCAAATGTCACTTGGTTACTTTGCTCATCCCCCTCGGGGGGCGGCGGCAATGCCGCCTGGGGGCGCTCTCAAGGCGCACCGGTCTGGAGCTCGAAACGCAGGCCCGCTCGCCCGGCCAGGCGCGGGATCACGGCCATGCCCAGCGCCGCACCGGGTGTCCAGATGCCGCCGCGTGTACTGTTGCGGTCAACGTCGTGCAGCAGGCCCAGGGCGCACTCGGCGATGATCCTGCTGGTGGAGCCATAACCAGGGTCGCGTTCGCCCACGACCTGGGCGCTCATCACCCTGCCGTCGACGCCCACACCGCTGAACAGCAGGCGATAGTGGCCGCGGTCGCGCTGCCGGGCGGAGGGGCCGTCGCCCGGCTTGGGCAAGACCATGCGCGAGATCATGGTTCGCGTGGGGCCAA
Source organism: Rubrivivax sp. (assembly GCA_035440985.1). Classification (GTDB taxonomy): domain Bacteria; phylum Pseudomonadota; class Gammaproteobacteria; order Burkholderiales; family Burkholderiaceae_C; genus Rubrivivax. The sequence continues at coordinate 6,111 of DAORNK010000122.1, forward strand.
AGCCCAGCAGCAGGTCCTGCACCCGGTTGCCGAGTGCCATCGCCCGGGCGCGCCGGGCGCCGGCATGGCCGCCACCGCAGGCCATGCGTTCGTCGTAGAGGAACTCGCGGCCATAGGCGTGACCCAGCAGGTAGTTGCTGCGGTGCACGTTCTTGGTGTTGATGGGTGCCATCACGAATGGGGCGCTCCAGGACTGGCTGAACTCGTCCCATAGCGCACCACGGCCGCCGGGCTGCGGTGGACCGCTGAAGCCCGGGGTCAGCGCGAAGGGGTCGAGCATGTCGCGGGTCGCCTGGGCGTTGCCGCTCATCGCGGCCAGCATGGCCACCAGGCTGGCGGCGGTACCGCCGGACAGGCCGCCCTTCATCACCAGCACCCGGCCATGCACCTGGCCCAGCGGCTGGCCGTGCTGCTGCATCGCCGCGTGCTGCAGGAACAGCACGCCCAGGTCAAAGGGCACGGAGTCGAAACCGCAGGAAAACACGATGCGCGCGCCGCTGGCCACGGCGGCCTCGTGGTGCCGCCGGATCATGGCCGCCATCCAGGCGGGCTCGCCGCACAGGTCCAGGTAGTCGGTGCCGGCGTCGATACTAGCCTTCAGCAAAGGCTCGCCGCTGAGCTGGTAAGGCCCCACGGTGCTGATGACAAGCCTGGAGGCCTGCGCCATCTTCCGCAGCGCCTGGGGGTCGGCTGCATCGGCCAGCAGCAAGGGCAGGCTGGGCGCGGCGCCGATCGCATCGCGCACCGCCTGCAGCTTGCTGCGGTTGCGACCAGCCATGCCCCAGGCCACCTCGCCGCCGCAGCCGTAACGCTGTTGCAGGTATTCGCACACCAGGCGGCCCGTGAAGCCGGTGGCACCATGGACCACGAGATCCAGCTGCTTGCCCATGCGTCGAACCAGTCCGGCCACGGGCCGGGTCATTCCGGCCGGTCGACCTTGGTCGACAGCAGCATCGTCGTCAAGGTGTCGGCCACACCCTTGATCGCCCGCACGCGGTTGATCACCTGCTCGATCTCTTCCGTCGACTCGGCGTGCACCATCGCGCACAGGTCGTAGCGGCCGCTGACCGAATAGAGCTTGGACACCTCGTGCCGGCGCGACAGCGTGTGCACCACGTCGGGTTCGCTCTGCGAGGCCACCGCGATCAGCACCAGGGCGTTGACGCCGTCGACGCGGCGCCGGGCCAGGCTCACGGTGTAGCCGGTGATGGCGCCGCTTTCCTCCAGTGCCTTCAGGCGCAGTTGCACGGTGCTGCGCGCGCAGCCCAGCGCCTTGGCCATCTTGACCACCGGCAGGCGGGCATTGACCTTGAGCAGGGCGATCAGCTGCTGGTCCAGCGTATCCATCGGTCGCAGGGGCGGTTTCGGGCGGAGAGGTCGATTGTCAGTCACTTTGACTGAGTAGACCACGAACTCGCGGGCAGTTTGCTTGTTTCTTCCGGCCAGACCGACTTCTAGACTCTGTCGTACAGGCTCAGTCCAGACCGCACATCCCACCCGGAGTTGTCATGAACGCCATCATCGACTTTGCCCCCGCCCTGGCCACGCCCGCCAAGCTGCTCACGCGGGCCGAGCTCGATGCCTACGACCCCACGAGCGAGGGCTGGCAAAGGCAGTTCCAGCGCCGCTACACACACCACAGCGAACTGCGGGGGGTGCTGCGCAACGTCGAGGACGTCCACGAAAGCGTCTACGCCAAGTTCGCGATCGCGCTGACGCCCTACATGGCCCAGCTGATGGACCGCGACGACCCGAAGTGCCCGATCCGCCTGCAGTACCTGCCCAGCTGCCACGAGGAGACCAGGCCCGGCTTCGCGACGCTGCTGGACGAACTGGGCGAAGAAGGCGACACCATCCCCGGTACCAGCGTCGTGCACCGCTACCCGCGGCGCGTGTTGTTCCTGGTCTCCAACACCTGTGCCACGCTGTGCCGCTTCTGCACCCGCAAGCGCATGGTCAGCCAGCCCACCGGCTCGGTGCACAAGGACCAGATCGAGCGCTCGATCGACTACATCGCTGGCAACAAGGACATCGAGGACGTGCTGCTGTCCGGCGGCGACCCGCTGACCTTCACCGACGACAGGCTCGACGAGATCCTGGGCGCGCTGCGCCGCCGCGCGCCCCATGTGCGCTTCCTGCGCATGGGCTCGCGCACGGTGGTGCAACTGCCCACACGCATCACGCCCGAGCTGTGTGCGGTGCTCGAGAAGCATCGTGTGCAGATGGTCAACATCCACATCAACCATCCGAAGGAGATCACGCCGCTGCTGCGCCAGCGTGTGAAGATGATCCAGAAGGCCGGCGTCATGATGGGCCTGCAGACGGTGTGCCTGAAGGGGGTCAACGACGATGTCGCGACGATGCGCGAGCTGTTCATGCAGAGCATCGAGATGGGCGTGCGCCCCTACTACGTCTACTCGACCGACATGGTCGAAGGCGCGCACCACTTCATCGTGCCGCACCAGCGCATGCTCGAGCTCTACGAGGGGCTGCGCGGCTGGATCAGCGGCCCGGCCGTGCCCACCTTCATCGTCGACGGGCTGGGCGGCCTGGGCAAGCTGCCGATCATCCCGCAGTACGTGCGTGAAGAAGAGCTGCCCGATGGCAGCGGCACGACCGTGAAATGCCGCAACTATGCCGGCCAGACGGTGGAGATGCCGGGCCTGGGCCGCAACTACTCGCTGCCGACGCACAGCAACTGAACATGCCCCGCTTCGCCGCGCCTTCGCCCTACGGCCTGCACCGCGTGCTGGAGCCTGCGGGCGTGCTGCCGCAGGCGGCGTGGAATCTCGACGCCACGATGGAGCCCGCCGACAACGAGATCGTCATCGACGTGCGTACCCTGAACATCGACTCGGCGAGCTTCACCCAGATCAAGCAGGCCGTCGGCGCCACGCCCGAGGCGATTGCCGCCCGGGTGCTGGAGATCGTGTCCAGCCGCGGCAAGTTGCACAACCCGGTCACCGGCTCGGGCGGCATGCTGGTCGGCACGGTGGCCGCCATCGGCCCGGCCTTGGCCGGCAAGGTGGATCTGGCGCCGGGTGACCGCATCGCCACCCTGGTCTCGCTCTCGCTCACGCCCCTGCGCATCGAGCGCATCAAGGCCGTGCATGTCGAGCGCGACCAGATCGATGTCCAGGGCCAGGCGATCCTGTTCGCCACCGGCCTGTACGCCAGGCTGCCGGCCGACATCCCCGAGAGCACGGCCCTGGCGATCCTCGACGTGGCCGGCGCGCCGGCGCAGACGGCGCGCCTGGTGCACGCGGGGGACACCGTGGTCGTGATCGGCGGCGGCGGCAAGTCGGGCACGCTGTGCCTGTACGAGGCGAAGAAGCGGGCCGGCCCCGCAGGCTGCGTGATCGGCGTCTCGCCTTTCGCGGCCGATGGCGAGCGCATGCGCGAGCTCGGCTGGGCCGACCACGTGCTGCAGGTCGACGCGCGCGACGCACTGGCCCTGGCGAAGGCGGTGGCCGAGCACACCGGCGGACGTCTGGCCGACGTGACGATCAACTGCGTCAACATCCCCCACACCGAGATGGGCAGCATCCTGGCCACGCGCGAGGGCGGCAGGATCTACTTCTTCTCGATGGCCACCAGTTTCACCGCAGCTGCACTGGGCGCGGAGGGCGTGGGCCGCGACGTCGAGATGATCATCGGCAACGGCTACGCGCGTGGCCATGCCGAGCACGCCCTGAACCTGCTGCGCGAGAGCCCGGCGCTGCGGCGCCTGTTCGAGGCGATCTACACATGAGCTCCGGCCTGTGGCAGCGCGTGCGCGACGGCGGTTTGGCCATCGTCGCAGTGATGGGGGTGGCCAAGAACACCGGCAAGACGGTGGCGCTGAATCACCTGATGGCCTGCGCGGCGCGCGAGCACGTGTGCCTGGGCCTGAGTTCGATCGGCCGCGATGGCGAAGAGACCGATGCGGTGTTCTCGTTCCCCAAGCCGCCCGTGCGCGTCTGGCCCGGCACCGTGGTGGCCACGGCCCGCGACACCCTGGTGCGGGCCAGGGTGCGCACACGCTTGTTGGCCGGCACCGGCATCGGCAGCCCGATGGGCGAGATCGTGCTCGTTCAGGTGCTCGACGCCGGGGAGATGGAAGTGGCCGGCGCCTCGCGCAGCGCCGACCAGATCACCACGATCGAGCAGCTGCGCCGCTGCGGTGCCGAACTGGTCTTCCTCGACGGTGCGCTCGGGCGCAGCCAGCATGCCTCGCCGGCGGTTGCCGACGCCGTCGTGTTGGCCACCGGCGCGGCGCTCGGCGGCGGCCTGAGCGACGTGTTGCGCAAGACGCGAGAGCGTCTGGCCCTGCTGTCGGTCCCCGGTGCAGACGCCACGCTGTGCGCGCGCGTGGCGCCGCTGTTCGGCACGGGTGGCGTCGGGCTGTGGGCACGCGACGGCATGCTGCACTGGCAGGCACCGATCGCCAGCCTGAACGCCGCCGATGCCCTGTGGCGTGCGGCCGAGGGCGCGGACCTCGGCCTGGTGGCCGTCACCGGGGCCGTGGGGCACAAGCTCTGGCGGGCTTTTGAAGCCATGGCCGAACGACACCCGGGCCTGCGCATCGTGGTGGCCGATGGCACGCGCCTGTTCATCGAAGCCGCCGACCTGGCCTCGCTGGCGCGGCGTGGGGCGTACCTGGCGGCGTGGCGGGCGATTCGTCTGGTGGGGATGACCACCAGCCCGTTCTCGCCATGGGGCGGCCATCTGGATGCCACCGAACTGCTGGCCGCCGCGCGTGCGGCCTTCCCCGGACAGGTGGTGAACGACGTGATGCTCGAAGCCCAGACCCCGGACCGACGACATGGCCCAGTTGCAGCTTGACCCAGCGCGCATCGCGCGCGCCCGCGAGTCGGCGCGCCGCATCGCGCGCCACGTGCACGAGGACGCCTCGCGCAAGACCACCACCACCGTCGAGCGCGCCACGCTGCGCCTGATGGGCATCGACGGTGTCGACGAGAACCAGGTACCGCTGCCCAACCGCGTGGTCGAGCACCTGCGCGAGCGCGGCCTGCTGGCGCATGGTGCCGCGCCGCTGGTCGCCGG
>DAORNK010000123.1:0-11066 GCA_035440985.1 Rubrivivax sp.
CCCGTCTTCCAGCTGGCGCGCCGTGGCCTGCTGGCGGCCGAGGACTGGCAGCGCTGGTTCGATGGCCTGACGCAGCGCCCCACGGGCGACACCGGGGTGACCCCGGCCGCCCTGGCGCGCCGCCACAACCTGCAGGCCTTCCTGACCGTGCTCTACACGACCGTGCAGGAGAGCGCGGTGCCCGAACCCAAGGCCCTGCTGCTGCCCGCGTTGCGCCAGGCCTTGCGTGCGCCCGACTGAAGGCGGCGGTGGGGCTGGGGCCGGGCGGTGCGGGGCGCCCCGGCATCGCTTCCCCCTGGGCCAACGTGACCTGCCGCTCGACTCAAGTCGATGTTCGGAAACTTGGTGCTTCGCTGGTGACGGAGGAAGGCGTGCTGCCGGCCGACAAGACGATCAGGTGCGACCCCAAGAAGTCCGTCCTGGGCTTCGCGCCGGGGGACAGGCTCATGCTGGGGACCGACGCCTTGTGGTACGGGCACCGGACGCCATGACGGCAACAGATGGAGCAGTTGCAGTTGGTGAGGCTGCGTGGACTGCGCGGCACCTCGATCCCGAAGGCGCCGCCCTGGCAAGTGGCAAGGGCCTGAGCAAGCCCTTTCGTGCAGCCCGCGCGGTGCCCCTCGGGTGCGGGCCAGCCCCGGCGGGCGGCAGCAGCAGCTGTCGTAGGGCTGCCGGCAATCCAGCGCCAGCAGGTCATGCCCGCGCTGCAGCTTGCCGGTCAGCAGGCGGGCCAGCAGCTCGCACTGCCGTGCCCGCCGCAGGCCCAGCGCGGTCAGCTGCTCGCGCACCAGTGCCGCATCGGCCAGTCCCCGCCGAGTAGGCTCGATGGTGCTGATGCCGAACAGCGAGGCGGCCTACCACAGGGCCGGCATGATCGGACAGACCAGGCTGCCCTCGGCGAAGAAGTTTTTCTACTCATGCCCGTCGCGGTCGACGAAGTGCATGCGGATCAGACCGCTGTCGACCAGCAGCGACTGGCGCCACGACTCGCCCTGGCGCAGCACCGGCTGGCGCGGTACCAGCCGACCTGGAACTGCGCTGGCAGGCTCTCGGTGGCAGCGGCGATGCAGCCTGCGGACTCGCCGCGAAGGATGTCGGCCGGCACTGGTACCAGCCGCGCCGCAGACCGGGCCACGGGCACGGCGGGTCCGTCCAAGGGTTCAGCCCTGCCCGGCGAACACTACGCCGCCGCGCGCGTCGCTGTGGTGGCACAGCACCCGCGGGAAGCTGCCCCACGGGAGCGGGTGCGGCCTGTCGCCCAGCGGGATGCCATCGGACCCGGTCATTCGGGCGTTGGTGCCGGGCGGACGCAGCGGACCCTGCCTTTCAGCGCAGAGTGACTCGTATCAGCTTGAATCGCAGTCAGGACGCGCCTGGGTAGCTGCTGCGGGCCCCCGAGCGGCTTCTGTCCGGCCCGGCGCTGTCCAGTGCCCGCACCAGGGCAATGATCGCCTCGTCCAGCCGTGCGGTGGCTTCGGCCACCGTCTCCGCCTCGACCGGGTTGCCCGGCTCGTGCTGCAACGCCGCTTCGATACGCGCCGCCTCGGCAGCGCCCACCGTCAGCCCCAACTGAGCTGCCGCGCCCTTGAACCGGTGCATGCGCTGCCGCGCTGCGTCCCGGCTGCCGGCGTCGAGTTCGGCCAGCACCAGCGCAGGGTCCTGCGCGTGCTGGCCGACGAACTTGCGCAACAGCTCCACCAGGCGTCCGGTGTTGCCGCTCAATCCTGGCAAGGCGCGATCGACGTCGACACCCGCCTGCAGCCGCAGCCATAGGCGCGTCGATGCGCTGGTCGGGGCCACCGATGGTGGTGTCGCGGTCTGGACGGCGTCGGAACTCCGCCGCTGCGCGCCCTGCGCCAACCACTGCAGCAGCGATTCGTACAGCAGGGCGGGATCGACCGGTTTGGTCAGCATCGTGTCCATGCCAGCGCCCAGGCAGGCCTGCCGGTCGTCGGTGAATGCGTTGGCAGTCAGCGCCAGGATCGGCGTGGCGGCATGGTCGTGCAGCTGACGGATGCGCCGCGTCGCCTCGAGACCGTCCATCTCGGGCATCTGCATGTCCATCAGGATCAGGTCGAACCCGTCCTGCTGCGCCGCTTCGACCGCGGCGCGACCGTTGCCCGCCACCACGACGTCCAGCCCCACGGCATGTAGCAGTTCCTGCACGACCTCGACGTTGATCTCGTTGTCTTCGGCCAGCAGCACGCGGGCGCCACGATGCAACTGGCGCAGGCGTTCGTCGGCACCTGCCGCCGGCACCGGAAGCCCGGCCTCGGGCATGGGGCCGTGGCCGCGCTGCAGGGGCACCACGAACCAGAACGTGCAGCCGTGGCCCGGATCGCTGTCCACGCCGATGGAACCGCGCATCAGCTCGATCAGCCGCTTGTTCAGAGCCAGGCCGAGGCCGGTGCCCCCATGGCGACGTGCGGCCGAGCCATCGACCTGCTCGAAGGGCTGGAACAGTCGTTCACGCTGCTGCGGGCTCAAGCCTGGCCCGGTGTCCTGCACCTCGAAGCGCACGACGATGTCCTGGCCCCGGTCTTCGACCAGCAGCGCACGCAGGGTCACGCGGCCGCTGTCGGTGAACTTCACGGCGTTGCCGGCAAAGTTCAGCAGCGCCTGGCGCAGGCGCGTGGCGTCGCCGCGCAGCCACAGCGGCACGCCGTCGGGGTCGACCTGCAGTTCCAGCCCCTTGGCCGCCGCCGCATCGCTGACCATCGAGCACACGTTGTCAAGCACCGCCGAAAGGTGGAAGTTGGCGGCCTCGAGCTGCAACCTGCCGGCCTCGACCTTGGACAGGTCGAGGATGTCGCTGATGATCGACAGCAGGTGCCGCCCAGCCCCGACCATCTTGTCCAGCCGCTCACGCTGCAGCGGCGACAGCACGTCGCTGCGCAGCAGGTGGCTCAGGCCCAGCATCGCGTTCAGCGGCGTGCGGATCTCGTGCGACATGTTGGCCAGGAACGAACTCTTGGCGCGGCTGGCCGCCTCGGCCGCGGCCTTGGCCTCCAGCACCGTGCGCTCGGCTTCCTTGCGCGCCGCAATGCTCGAGGAGAACGCGATCAGCCTCGGCTTCATCGCGCTGTCGCGGTGGTCGTAGTAGATCGTCATCTCCACCGGGATGCGCTGGCCGTCGCGCGTGCGGTGTTCGGTCTCGAAGCGCAGCTGGCCTTCGGCCAAGAACGTGGGCATGACCGCCGCGTAGGCCTCGGGCGGGAAGTTCGGGTCGATGTCCGAGACGGTCATGCGCAGCATCTCTTCGCGCGTGTAGCCCAGCACCTCGGCTGCGTGGCGGTTGGCCCAGATGAAGCGCCCGGTCTCGAAGTCGACCCAGGTGATGCCGATGCCGACCCCTTCCATCGCGAACTGGGTGTCGAGCAGTTGCCGATTGACGCTGAGCAGTTCGGAGGTGCGCTCGGCCACCCGGGCCTCGAGTTCGGTGTTGGCGCGATTGAGCAGGGCTTCGCTGGCGTGCAGGGAGTCTTCGGCGCGGCGCTGTTCGGTGATGTCGTGCGCGATGCCCAGCACCCCGGTGAGCGTGCCGTCCGGTGCGTGCATGGGCGCCTTGGTCGTCTTCAGCAGGACACGCCGGCCGTCCGACGCGTAGGTCACCCACTCCTCGTTGACGGTGGGCTGGCCTGCGGCCAGAGCCTTGCGATCATGGTCGCGGAAGAACTCGGCCTGTTCGCGGTCCATCAGGTCCAGGTCGGACTTGCCCAGCAAGTCGGCCTCGCTGCGGCCCATGAAGCGCTCGAAGGCGGCGTTGCAGGCCAGGTACACGCCCTGCGGATCCTTGAGCCAGACCAGATCCGGGATGGTGCGGATCAGCGACTTCAGCATGCCGTGCTCGCGTTCGCGCAGGGCCAGCGTGTCGGCCAGCGCGGCCTGTTCCCAGCCGCGCGTCGTGGCCTTGACGAAGAACAGGGCCCCGACCGCCGAGGCCGCCAGCAGCCCGAGAAGGACCATCGCCAGCGCCTGCCATTGCGCGTCGGCCGCCGCCAGCGGCTGGCCCACCAGCAGCGTGTAGCCGTGGGTCGGGTTGCGGCGGTAAGCGTAGACCGTTGCTCGGTCGTCGGCATCGGGCGCCTGACCGACGAAGGTCCCCGCTGCCGGCTGCGCACGCAGGGCCGATTGCAACTCCGCCAGATGACGGGCCTCGGCCTCGCTCGGTGCTGCCGAACCAGGCTGCGCGGGCTCTGCGGCGGTACTGGCGACGGTGCGCATCTGGGCGTCGCGCAACACGATCACGCCGCCGGACGGCGGGTTGCTCTGCTGGAGCATGCGGGTCAGGTCGCGGATGAACATCGACGCGTATACCAATCCGGCAAAGCTGCCGTCGGGGGCCTGGATGCGTCTGGCCATGAGCCAGATCCACTGCTGCGAGATCCTGCCGACAATGGGTTCGGCGATCACCATGCCCAGGGTCGGATCGTCGCGCAGGCGCTGGAAGTACTCGCGCTGGGCCAGGCTGGCGCGCTGCGCGGGGTCCACGCCCCGGCCCCAGAGCGCCTCACCATCGGGATTGGTCGCACGCAGCAGGTCGATGTACGGGAAGCGCTCTTGCTGGCGCATCAGGAAGCGGTTGATGGCCGCGGCATCAGCGCCGTGCTTGCCGGTCTGGTGCCCGATCTCGTCGGCGCTGACTTGCAGTACGTAGTCGATGGTATCGACCCAGGCATCGAGCGAAAGCGACACAGCGTGCGCAAGATCCTGGACAGCGTCGGTGTGCTCTCGGCGCGACTGCTCCCGGACGTAGATCACGGCTGCCAGCACCAGCGCCGCAATGATCAGCGCAATTCCCATTGCGCCGAGGTGCAGAAGGCGCAATTGCTGCGTCGGCCTGGACATCGCTTTGCTCTTCTCCGGTGCGGCCAAGCGGCGGCGATGAGCCGTTGGTGTCGCACCCCGAAGTATAAGAAGGCCGCAAGCCAGGCCTGTCGCCTCCGGGGTCGCGGCTGGCGCTGGCAGCGTCCTTGGGGCTTCGCCGAGCGACCTGCCCGGATTGGTGTCAGGCATCGCACGGATCGCGCGCAGAATCGGTGACCCAGTGCCCTGATCTGTCGGGCGCCACCTCAGCAGCGGCACGTGGACTCCAGGGAGCGTGGCGGTAACCGCCCTCGTTCACAGCGCGCTCTGCCTCGACGGGCAGCGCCTGGGCGACATCCCCATCGACGACATCAGCGGGACAATCCGGCAAGCCGGCACCTTCGTGTGGCTGGGACTGTGCGAGCCCGACGACATCCTGCTGCGCAAGGTCCAGCTGGCTTTCGGCCGGCACGATCTGGCCACCGAGGATGCCCACCACGCGCTGCAGCGGCCCAAGATCGAGGCCTGCAGCGGCTCGCTGTTCATCGTGTTGAAGACGGTGCTGTTCGAGGACGGCCACGTGGTCTACGGCGAGACCCATCTCTTCGTCGACGCCAGCTTCCAGGTATCCGTGCGCCGCGGCATCTCATCGAGTGATGCGCAGATGCTGCGGCGCTGTGAGGACGGTACCGAGGGTCTGCCCAAGGGCCAGGGCTTCGGCAGGTCATCTGGTCGTGACGGCTGTCGATGACCGCGGTCCAGCACAGTGCTGCCACCCGCTACGTGGACTCCGGCAGGACCAAGGATCCCCGTTCGGCGGTGCGCCGCATTCGATCCAGTCCTAATGTGTTAATAAAATCAATGCTTTGTGCGCACTTCTTCAAGCAAGAGGTGAGCCTTGATGAAGGCACTGGTCGAGCTTGAGCGTTTCATGACGCACTTGTGCGAAGGTCTGGGGCATGCAGACCGGCACGATGGGCGGCGCGGGTACTGTACGGGTCCGGTGGCACCGCTGAAACGCAAGAGCGTGGGGCCGACGGCCGCGCATCTGGCGCCTGCGGCTACCCGGTCCAAACACCAATCGCTGCATCACTTCATGGCCGACTCGACATGGTCGGACGAGGAAGATGTCCCGCCGAGCGGACGCCCGCGGCCTCCAGCATGGCGCGCGACCTGGGGCCCAGGTCGCGCAGCCCCTCCAGGCTGCCGACCATCGTCATGGTCAGCGGCGCCCCGTCGCGAATCGCTGCGCGGAACGCGCACGGGCCTTGGCCGCCTCGACCTCGCGACAACGTGGCTGGGCCGTGGTGACCAGGCTCGAGACCAGACGGCGTGCCGACGCCGCCACCTCTTGCACCGCGGCTTCGAAGGCGGCCTCGTTGGCTTTGGACGGCACCGAAAAGCCGCTGAGCTTGCGCACGAACTGCAGCGCGGCATCCCGGATCTCGATCTCCGTGGCAGGTGGCGCGAAGTTGAACAGGGTCCTGATGTTGCGGCACATGGTTGGGGCAGGGGGTGTTGGCGCTGCGGCGCGGCCGGCTATACAGGCCAGGGCCGCGCACCGTCGCAGTGTGCATCAGCCTGGGTCGATCCGGCGGCCTTCGTCCCGGCGTGCTCGATGCTCGATAGCGGCAGGCGGACCCGAATCGGGGTCCCGTCCCGGAGCGTGGGCGGGCGGGTGATCTCGGTCATCGCTGCCATTTCTCGGCAAACCGGGCCAACGCATCGATGCCCGTCGCGAAGATCACGGTGCCAGGGCGGGCTTGCCGGCGGCTCCGCCCAACATCACCTGGCCGGCCGTCGCGGTGTCGACGAAGGCCAGCATGTGGATCGAATCGATCGCCTGCCCGTCGAACTTCGCGGCGCGCGCCAGATCCAGCGCGCCGCCTCGAGGTTCTTGCTCAGGCCCCAGGTTCTGGCGATCTGGGTGCGAAAGAACAGGGCGATGAGGGTGTTGCGCATCGTCCGCGGGGCGCGACCTGGACCCCCACAAGCCGGGGTGGCCTCTGCGCAGCGTCGGGCCCCGGGCAACGGATGCTGCGCGCGCTCAGGCCCCATGGAGACGGGCCAGCGTGAGGAAGAAGGCCAGCCAGAGCCCGACGAGCAAAGCGAAGCTCGCCAGGAAGGCCGCAAGGCGATGCATGACCTTGTTGTAGGTGCAGTGGATGGCGCTGTGCAGGCATCGCAGCGCGACATACGACCACGCCCCGCTCACGAGCCAGGGTGGCGTATGGGCCGTGGCCAGGGCCACGGCCGCCAGCGCGTAGAACAGCACGGGGACTTCGAACAGGTTGCGGAAGTTGTCCGCGGCCCGCACGTCCTCGAGCCGTGCCGCCACCTGCACGGAGGTCGCGGCGGCCTGCGGGTGGATGCGCTTGCGGCGCATCTCGCGCACGCGGCAGTAGAGCAACCGGGCACCGACCACGGCTGTGAGCAGCACGAGCGCCAGGCATGCGGAAACGAGGGAGGCGGCGTTGGCGGACATCGGTGGCATGGCCGGGTTGCGGAGTGATCGCTGGACGCGCGCGAAGGCGCAAGGGCCGCCATCATGACAGCGCGCCACACGCGGGCCAAGCGCCAGACTGCGCCCCCGCGGCGGCAGCCACGCCCGAGCCCTGGGTCAGGTTCCGCACCGCGCCATCGCTTCGAACCTGAGGCGGGCCGCTTCCGCGCCGGCGACCGCGCCGTGTTTCGGGCCGGCCCGGGGAGCGTGGGCGCTCATCATGGCCCCAGCGGCTTGACCATGAAGACGTTGAAGTCGGTCGCTGCATAGTCGGCAAACGCGCCGCACCAGCCGAAGCCGTTGCGCAGGTACAGCGCATGGGCGGCGGCGAAGGCCGGCCCGGTGCCGGTCTCCAGGTAGAGGCGCGAGTAGCTCCTCGCGCGAGCCGTGCGCACGATTTCGTCGAGCACGGCCTGGCCGACACCCTGCCTCAGAAAGCCGGACCGCGTGCGCATGGACTTCACCTCGCCCGACGTGGCATCCAGCGCCTTGAGTGCACCGCAACCACACAGTGCCGCACCTTGCCATGCGGACCAGAACGTGAGGCCGGGCTTCCTGAGCCCTTCGATCGCCAGCGCGTGCACATGTCCGGCTGGCGAGTTTCCTTGCATGCCGGCAAGGTGCTCGGCGATCAGCGCCTGAACTTGCGGGGACGACAGGTCATCGATGCGGACGCGGATGGTCATGGGGGATGCGAAGGCCAGGCTTGACACGCGGGCGAGTAGACGACGAAAGGCGCCTGGCGTGCAAGCCCGTCCCCTTGCGCATGACCCTGAGCGTGCGTGGCCGGTGCCCAACACCTCTTCGTGCCGCCGGCCCGTGACGTGACTCACGCCAGGCGCCGCTGGCTTGGCCCATGACCAGAAAAGGCGTGAACTTGGGGCGTTGCTTGCCCTGCTGGTGTGCCTGTGGCGGCCGAAAAATGGGCAGTACGTCGACGGTGGTCCTTGCCAGGCACATCAGAAGGCCAGGCAGGCGCTTCCGGTCAGCGCCTCGTTCGCTTCTTCTGACGGCCATGCCCAGGTGAGATCCATGACAACCTCGACCAATGCCGCGCTGGCAGGCGCGGGTTCTCATTCGCACGAACTGCGCTTCGCGTCGCTCTACGACCCGGGCAGGGGCATCTCCGTGCCTTGCGACGCGTCCGGAAAGGTCGACCTCGACTCGCTCACCGAGCGGCTGCGTGCCGTGTACTTCGGTGCCCGGGCGATGGTCGGCCGGGACTACGCCTTTCCAACGGTGCAGAGGGCGCACTGAGCGGTTGCCGGGCACTGGGCCCGGCTCAACCTGGCCCCGGCTTCCGGACGGTCGCTGGTGAACTCGATGCCGCGCGCGGCGCGAACTGCGGCAAGCCGCGGGCGCGGAATGTCTGAGCGCACCGTACACGCCATCGAACTTGGGATGGCGTGCCACGCTGGTCGGGGTGAGACTGTCGATATGCTCACCCTCGATGAAAGGAACTTCCATGCCCGCGGCCACGCCCAACACGCCGGCTCGACTCGTCGTGCTCGCCGCCCTGACCACCGCGCTGACTGCGCCGCTGGCACAGGCTGCGACGGTCGTGACCTACGACTTCACGCTGAAGGCCAACACGCCGAATGCGCAGGTGCCGATCCCCCACACGCCCTTCGGCTTCACCACCGCGACGCCGGCCGACACTTTCCACGCCACCCTGAGCTACATCGTGCAGGGCAGTTCGGCCACGCTGCAGGACTTTGCGCTGACCGTCGGCACCCGGAGCTGGACCGAATCAACCGGTCAGACCTTCAATCCCATCCTCAATGTCGATGGCACGCTGTCGACCTTGTTCTTCCGCGCCGATTCCGACGGTGATGCCTTCAACGCCGCCAACTGGCAGGACATTGTCGAGATCATGATCAATTTCGGCGGGTCGACGTTCTGGCGCGCCTTTGAAGGCAATTGCCAGGTCGGTGCTGGCTTCGTTCAACTGGCCTGCATCCAGGGCGTCGACAACGACAACGGCGTCGACGGCATCTCGTTTCGCATCACCACGCAGCAGGTGCCCGAGCCCGCGTCGCTCGCACTGGCCGGCGTGGCGTTCGCCGGCCTGGCTGCGGCACGTCGCCGTCGTCGATAGCCCGCAGCAGCAGCCTGCCGTCCTGGCTGGCCTCGGCTCCCTCGTCAGGGCTTCGAGGAGGCCGTTCGAAGTCTGCGTGGCGCACCGGCGCGTGCTGAGCGGCGAGTTCAAGGACACGATTGCTCCGACAGCGCCAGCCGCGTCATGTAGCGGCACAACTGCTGCAGCCGATTGCGGTCATGGGTTTGCATTCGCGCCGCTCATGCCGGCGCAACCGACACGTGGGTCGGCACAGGCGGCCCTGCGTCTTGGCTGATCAACCAGGCGTCTGCCCTGTTGCCGTCGGGCCCGGCAGGCCATCGCGCGGGGCATTCCCCCGGAAGAGGGGCCCGGCCGCAGGCATGTCCGGATCGCCCGTTGGCGGATCGTTCAAACCGGTACAGCGTGACCTGAACCGAGCAGACGGGCCGCGCTGAGATCCTCTCAACCACGCCTGCTCGCTGCTTGTCATTCATCGAGGTTCGAACCATGACTTCCCGCCAATCACTTGCGAAGACCCTTGTTGCCAGCGCCATCCTCACCGTCGCGGCGGCCCCGGCCATCGGCCAGCTGAGCAGCAACCTGCTGGGCACGCCCAACGACGGCATGGTGTGCCGCAGCAGCTACTCGGGGGCGCTGAGCGGCAGTGCCTTCAAGTGCACGCGCTCGCTGTACCACACGATCAACCTGGCCTGTACCAACCCGCAGTTTCCCAACTACGTGGTGCGTGCCGGCACATCGCCCAACAACCCCGACGGGCGCGACCTGTGCGCACGCAACAACGTGACGATTCCCAGCACGGGCTCGCTGGGCGGTCTGGTGCCGAACCAGGACTACCGCGAAGCCGCCGTCGACACCAACGCCCTGAACGCCGAAGTCGAGCGCCTGCGCGCGGACGAGACCCGCTCGTTGGGCCTAGACCGCAACGATGTCGAAACATCCAGCAGCGGGCCGGCCATCGTCGTCGACGGCGGCAATGGCAGCCGCGACCGGGCCACGGTGTCGGTCACCTACTACACG
The DNA here is from genome assembly GCA_035440985.1 of Rubrivivax sp. Taxonomy (GTDB): domain Bacteria; phylum Pseudomonadota; class Gammaproteobacteria; order Burkholderiales; family Burkholderiaceae_C; genus Rubrivivax. The sequence continues at coordinate 10,407 of DAORNK010000123.1, forward strand.
TTTGCCGTGCGGACCGGCCCGACGGCATCCGTCGCGACTCGCAACTGACCGTCCGACGCACCGTGGTCGCGGGGCAGCTCACCGGCTGCCCTGCGGTGCCCGCCCAGCACCTGAGTGAGGTGTCAACAGTCATGCCCAAGCATCCTTGTCGCGGCCTTGTCGGCACCGCGGCCGTCGCGGCCGCCGTGCTTTGCTCCGCGGTGCAGGCCAGCGCGCCACCTGATGCCGAGTTCGCGCGCCGCTGGGTGGCACGCGACGAGGTGCTGCGCCTGCGCGTCACCCAAGAAGCGCAGGCGCAGTGGCGCCAATGGCGCTGGTTCGTCGGCAAGCGCGAGATCAGCGCCTTGGCTCGGCTGGCGGCGCCGGGCGTGATCGAGCTCGATCCCCTGCCTGCGCCTTGGCGTGCCGGCGAGACCGAACTCGTGGTTCACGACGGCGTCACCGGCTCCGAGCTGGCCCGCTGGCCGCTGCGCGTGCGCGACGCCTGGGGGCTGGAGCGCAGCGAGATCACCCGCCGGCTGTTCGACATCGGCAGCGAAGGCCGTGCCGCCGACCGGCGCAGCGACGGCAAGCCGACTTCGCCGCGCACCGGCCGCGCCGACGGCAGCACCAGTATCGGCATCGGCTGGGAGGGCCAGCGCGGAGACTGGGGCCTGGAGG
>DAORNK010000124.1:0-8870 GCA_035440985.1 Rubrivivax sp.
AGCAGCCGCAGGGGGGTGGCGCCAGGCGCGCCGGCCACGCCCTGGCGTTGGCCACTGGGTTCGGGCAGGCGGGGCATGCGCCGCCGTGTCGCGAGCGCTTGCGCGGCCAGCAGCGGGCTGAGGGCGAGCTTGACGGTGAGCGACATGATGTTCAACGGTCAGAACTGGCTGAAATCGGGCTTGCGCTTCTGGAAGAAGGCCTGGAACGCCTCCATCGCCTCCGGGCTGCGCAGCCGCTTGGCAAAGAGTGCGCCTTCGGTGGCGATGGTCTCGAGCAGCCGTTCGTTGAGTGGCGCACGCATCAGGCGCTTGGACTCGCGCACCGCCCCGGGGGGCAGGGTGTTGAAGCGCTCGGCCACGCGCCGCGCGTGGCTGACCACCTCACCGGCGGGCAGCACCGCATTGGCGATGCCGCACTCGACCGCCTGCTCGGCGGTGAAGGGGTCGCCCAGCAGCAGCTTCTCGGCCGCCCGGCGCCCGCCCATCAGCTGGGGCACCAGCAGACTGGAGCCGAACTCCGGCACCAGACCCAGCCCCACGAAGGGCATCGCCAGGCGTGCTTCGTCGGACACGTAGACGAAGTCGCAATGCAGCAGCATCGTGGTGCCGATGCCGATGGCGGCGCCGGTCACGGCCGCCACCACGGGCTTGTCGCACTCCAGCAGCGCGCGCATGAAGCGGAACACCGGCGAGTCCATGCCTTCGCTGCCCTGGCCGGGCGGGCGGGACATGAAGTCCTCGATGTCGTTGCCGCTGGTGAACACACCGGGCTGGCCGGTGATGAGCACTGCCCGCACCGCGGTGTCGTCGCGGGCGGCCACCAGGGCCTCGGCCATGGCCTGGTACATGGCCACGGTCAACGCGTTCTTCTTTTCAGGGCGCGCGATCTCGATCGTGCTGACGCCCTGCAGGGTGGCGGTCCTGATGCTCATGCGGCGGCCTTGCTGGCGCGTCTCACAGCGACTCGATGATGCCGGCGGCACCCTGCCCCATGCCCACGCACATGGTGACCATGCCGTACTTGAGCTTGTGGCGGCGCAGCGCGTGCACCACGGTGGCGGCACGTATCGCGCCGGTGGCGCCCAGCGGGTGACCCAGCGCGATGGCGCCGCCCATCGGGTTGACCTTGGCCGGGTCCAGGCCCGCCGTGTTGATGACCGCCAGCGCCTGCGCGGCAAAGGCCTCGTTCAGCTCGATCCAGCCCAGGTCCGCAAGGCTCAGCCCGGCGTACTTCAGCGCGGCCGGGATCGCCTCGATCGGGCCGATGCCCATGATCTCGGGGGCCACGCCACGCGCCGCGAAGCTCACGAAGCGGGCCAGCGGCTTGAGGTCGAACTGCTTGACGGTCTTTTCGCTGGCCAGGATCAGCGCGCCCGCACCGTCGCTGGTCTGGCTGCTGTTGCCGGCCGTGACACTGCCTTTGGCCGCAAACACCGGCTTGAGCTTGGCCAGGCCTTCCAGGCTGGTGTCGGGGCGTGCGCCTTCGTCCAGGTTGACGGTACGCGTGCGCGTGCCGGCCTTGCCCGCGGCCAGATCGGGGTAGCGGTCCACCACCGTCACCGGCGTCATCTCGTCGGTGAACTCGCCCGCCGCCATGGCCTTCAGCGCCTTCTGGTGCGAGGCCAGCGCGAAGGCGTCCTGCGCCTCGCGGCCGACCTTCCACTGCGTGGCCACCTTCTCGGCCGTCAGGCCCATGCCGTAGGCGATGCCGACGTTCTCGTCCTTGGCGAACACCTCGGGGTTGAAGCTGGGCTTGTTGCCGCCCATCGGCACCAGGCTCATGCTCTCGGCGCCGCCGGCGATCATCACATCGGCTTCACCGACGCGGATGCGGTCGGCCGCCATCTGCAGCGCGGTCAGTCCGCTGGCGCAGAAGCGGTTGATGGTGACGCCACCCACGCTGTGCGGCAGCCCGGCCAGCACCATCGCGGCGCGGGCCATGTTCATGCCTTGCTCGCCTTCGGGGAAGCTGCAGCCGATGATGGCGTCCTCGATGGCCTTGGGGTCCAGGCCGGGCACCTGGGCCAGCGCGCCCTTGACGGCGGCCACCAGCAGGTCGTCGGGCCGTGTATTGCGGAAGTAGCCGCGGCCGCTCTTGCCGATCGGCGTGCGCGTGGCGGCGACGATGTAGGCGTCTTGCACTTGCTTGCTCATGTGTTGGTCTCCGCTCAGTTCCGGACGGGCTTGCCGGTCTGCAGCATGCCCATGATTCGCTCTTGTGACTTCGGGTGGTCCAGCAGGGCGCAGAAGCGCTCGCGTTCCAGCGTCATCAGGTATTCCTCGGTCACGATCGAGCCGGCGTCCACGTCGCCGCCGAAGACGACCTCGGCGATCAGCGTGCTGATGTGGAAGTCGTGCGCGCTGATGAAGCCGCCGTCGCGCATGTTGGCCAGCTGGCCCTTGACGGTGGCGATGGCATTGCGGCCGGCGACCGCGAACTGGGCCTTGACGGGCGGGCGATAGCCGCTGTCGAACATCGCCTTGGCCTGGGTCATGGCCACGAAGAGCAGTTCGTCCTTGTTGGGCACGACGATGTCGGTGTCCAGCAGGTAGCCGAGCTTGCGGCTTTCGAGCGCGCTGGTACCCACCTTGGCCATCGCGGCATTGGTGAAGCCGTCGGTGGCGAACTTCATGATGTCGGCGTTGGCGTTGCCGGCGCCGGCCATTTCGGCCGCACGGCGGGCGATGTAGGCCAGGCCGCCGCCGCTGGGGATCAGGCCCACGCCCACCTCCACCAGCCCGACATAGGTTTCCATCGCCGCCACGCGCCGCGTGCAGTAGATCGCGATCTCGCAGCCGCCGCCCAGTGCCAGCCCGCGCATCGCTGCCACCACCGGCACCTGGGCATAGCGCACGCGCAGCAGCGCATCCTGCAGTTGCTTGACCACCGGGGCGATGCCCTTGGAGCCGGACTTCATGAACACCGGCATCGTCTGCTCGAGGTTGGCGCCGGCCGAGAACACATCGTCGGGCGACCAGATCACCAGGCCCTTGTAGCCGGTCTCGGCCAGCTCGACGGCCTTGTGCAGGCCTTCGACGACACCGGTGCCGATCAGGTGCAGCTTGCTCGTGATGCTGGCGATCAGCACCTCGCCGTCCAGCGTCCACAGCCGCATCTCGTCGTTCCTGAAGACCTCGGTGCCGGCCTTCAGCGCGTCCACCGCGCCGCTGTTGACGACGGACTCGGCGAAGTACTGGCGCCGGTAGACCGGCAGTTCGCTGCGCGGTGCATAGGTCTGGCGCGCGGCGCTCCAGGAACCCTGCGGCGTGTGCACGCCCGTGCGGCCGTCGAACACCCAGGCCGGCAGCGGCGCCTTGCACAGCGCCTTGCCGGCTTCGATGTCGGCCTTCACCCACTCGGCCACCTGCTGCCAGCCGGCTTCCTGCCAGAGCTCGAACGGGCCCTGCTTCATGCCGAAGCCCCAGCGCATCGCGAAGTCGATGTCGCGCGCGCTGTCGGCGATGGACCCCAGGTGCACGGCCGCGTAGTGGAAGGCATCGCGCAGGATGGCCCACAGGAACTGGGCCTGCTGGTGGCTGCTCTCACGCAGCAGCTTGAGCCGTTCGGCCGCGGGCTTCTTGAGGATGCGGTCCACCAGCGGGTCGGCCTTGCCGCCCGCCGGCACGTAGTCGGCCTTGGCCGGGTCCAGGCGCAGGACGTCCTTGCCTACCTTCTTGTAGAAGCCGGCACCGGCCTTCTGGCCCAGGGCACCCTTTTCGATCAGCGCAGCCAGCACGGGTGGCGTGGCGTAACAGGGCGCAAAGGGGTCCGGCGTGGCCTTGCCTTCGCCCAGGTTGTCCTGCAGCGTGCGGATGACGTGGGCCATCGTGTCCAGGCCGACCACGTCCGCCGTGCGGAAGGTGCCGCTGCTGGCGCGACCCAGCTTCTTGCCGGTCAGGTCGTCCACCACGTCGTAGGACAGGCCGAAGGTCTCGGCCTCCTTGATGGTGGCCAGCATGCCGGCGATGCCCACGCGGTTGGCGATGAAGTTGGGTGTGTCCTGGGCCCGCACCACGCCCTTGCCCAGGGTGCTGGTGACGAAGGCCTCGAGCTGGTCCAGCACTTCCGGCCGCGTCGCCGGCGTGTTGATCAGCTCGACCAGGAACATGTAGCGCGGCGGGTTGAAGAAGTGGATGCCGCAGAAGCGCGGGCGAATCGATTCCGGCAGCACTTCGCCCAGCCTGGTGATCGACAGGCCCGAGGTGTTGCTGGCCACGATGGCATGCGGCGCCAGCGCCGGGGCGATCTGTTGATACAGCGCGAGCTTCCAGTCCATGCGCTCGGCGATGGCTTCGATGACGAGATCACACCCACCCAGCAGCGCCAGGTGTTCCTCGTAGTTGGCCTGCTGGATCAGCGCGGCGTCTTCCGGCACCCCCAGCGGCGCGGGCTTGAGCTTCTTGAGCCCTTCGACCGCCTTGGTGACGATGCCGTTCTTGGGGCCTTCCTTGGCCGGCAGGTCGAACAGCACCACCGGCACGCGGCAGTTGACCAGATGGGCGGCGATCTGCGCGCCCATGACACCGGCGCCGAGCACGGCGACTTTGCGAACCTGGAATCGATTCATGGATTCTCCGAATGCTGGTTACTCGACCCGTTGCCAGGTCTGGTTGCGATAAAGGAAACCGATGAAGCCCCGCACCTCGAGCGCCTTGCCACCGTCCTTGAGCGTCAGGCGCAGCTTGTAGGTCTTGCCGTTGTTGGGGTCGAGGATGGTGCCGCCGTCCCAGTAGGCCTCTTCGGCATGTTTCTTGACGCCCTCGATGATGGTCATCCCGCTGATGGGCTGGTCCTTGCGGGCGCCTTCGCACTTGTCGCACTTGCTGTCCTGCTTGGACGGGTCCAGCAGCTTTTCGATCCTGCCGCTGAAGGCGCCGGCGTTGTCGCTGATGCGAACCAGCGACTTCTCGGCTTTGGTCTCATCGTCCACGGTCTTCCACAGGCCGGCGGGCGTGGCTTGTGCGAACGCGGCGCCGGCCCATGCCAGCGGCAGCAGCAGGACCAGGGTGGCGAGTCTTCTCATGGCTTGTCTCCAGTATCTGGGTCGTGGGCGCGGGCGACGGGCTGCCTCAGAACAGTGCTTCGTCCATCGCCATCAGCGGTGCCACGCCGGCGCGTGCGGTGCGGATCAGGCCGGCGGTCTCGGGCAGCAGCTTGGCGAAGTAGAAGCGTGCCGTGTGCAGCTTGGCGGCGTAGAACGGATCGCCGCTGTCCTGCTTGTCCAGCGCGATGCGGGCCATGCGTGCGAAGAGATACGCGAACACCAGGTGGCCGCAGACGCGCAGGTAGTCCACCGCCGCGCCACCCACCTCGTCGGCATTGCCGAAGGCCTTCATGCCCAGTTCGGTGGTCAGCTTGGTGACCTTGTCACCCAGGTCGGCCAGCGGATTGATGAAGTCCTGCATCCCCTCGTCGGTGCCATGCTCTTCGACGAACTCCGCGATGCGGCGGCCGAAGCGCTTGAGCTTGGCGCCGTTGTCGCCCAGCACCTTGCGCCCCAGCAGGTCCAGCGCCTGGATGGTGTTGGTGCCCTCGTAGATCATGTTGATGCGCGCGTCGCGCACGTACTGCTCCATGCCGGCGGACTTGATGTAGCCGTGGCCGCCATAGACCTGCATGCAGTGGCTGGTGGCGAGCCAGGCGTTGTCGGTGAGGAAGGCCTTCACGATCGGCGTCAGCAGCGCGACCTCGTCGGCGCAGGCCTTGCGTTCGTCCTCGTCATCGGTGCTGAGTTCCTTGTCGATCAGCAGCGCGATGTAGATCGCCAGCGCGCGGCCGCCCTCGGCGAAGGCGCGGGCCGTGAGCAGCATCTTGCGCACGTCGGGGTGAACGATGATGGGGTCGGCCGCCTGGTCGGCCGCCTTGGGGCCGGTCAGGCTGCGCATCTGGATGCGGTCGCGGGCATAGGCCACGGCATTCTGGTAGGCCACTTCCGTCAACCCCAGCCCCTGGTTGCCCACCCCCAGGCGCGCGGCGTTCATCATCACGAACATCGCTGCCAGCCCCTTGTGCGGCTGCCCCACCAGGGTGCCCGTGGCACCGTCCAGGTTGATCTGGCAGGTTGCGCTGCCGTGGATGCCCATCTTGTGCTCGACCGCGGTGCAGAAGATCGGATTGCGTTCGCCCAGGCTGCCGTCGTGCCGGACCTTGTACTTCGGCACCACGAACAGGCTGATGCCCTTGCTGCCGGCGGGCGCGTCGGGCAGCCGGGCCAGCACCAGGTGCACGATGTTGGCGGCCAGGTCGTGTTCACCGGCGCTGATGAAGATCTTCTGGCCGGTGAGCTTGTAGCTGCCGTCGGCCTGCGGCTCGGCCTTGGTGCGCAGCAGGCCCAGGTCGGTGCCGCAATGCGATTCGGTCAGGCACATGGTGCCGGTCCACTCGCCGCTGACCAGCTTGGGCAGATAGATGGCCTTCTCTTCCGGCGTGCCGTGTTCGCGCAGGCACTCGTAGGCGCCGTGCGAGAGCCCCGGGTACATGGTCCAGGCCTGGTTGGCCGAGTTGAGCATCTCGTAGAAGCACTGGTTGATCACGACCGGCAGGCCCTGGCCACCGAATTCGGGGTCGCAACTCAGTGCCGGCCAACCGCCCTCCACGAACTGCTCGTAGGCCCGCTTGAAGCCTTGCGGCGGACGCACCTCGTGCGTCACGGGGTCCAGCACGCAGCCATCGCCGTCGCCGCTGATGTTGAGCGGGAAGATCACTTCGGCGGCAAACTTGCCGCCTTCCTCGAGCACGGCGTTGATCGTGTCCACGTCGACGTCGGCATGGCGCGGCAGCAGCTTGAATTCATCGGTCACGCGAAACAGCTCGTGCAGGACGAAGTGCATGTCGCGCAGCGGTGGTACGTACTGGGCCATCGGGTGCTCCTGAAGTGAAGGTCTGAAACGGTCGGATCGTGGGGTGATCAGCGCGCGGCGCGTGGGGCCGGCGCCTTGGCTGGGCTGTAGTGCGCCATCACGTGCTCGAAACCCAGGCGGGCGCGATCCAGCGCGCCCGGGCTGCGCAGGAAGCGGGCATCGTGGTGCAGGGCCAGGATCAGGCCATGCAGTTCGAAGAGGACCTGGTCGGGATCGGTTCCGGCCTGCAGATGCCCGGCCTGCACGGCCAGCGCGATGGCGCGCGACAGCGCCTTGTGCCAGGCCTGGACCATCGAGGCCAGGGCGTCCCGCACCGAGCCGGGCCGGTCGTCGAACTCCACCGCGCCGCTGATGTAGATGCAGCCGGAGTCGAGTTCCACCGACACGCGGCGCACCCAGCGCTCGAACAGCGAGCGCAGGCGCGGCAGGCCGCGCGGTTCCTTCATCGCGGGGAAGAAGACCTCCTCCTCGAAGCGGGCGTGGTACTCGCGGATGACCGAGATCTGCAGCTCTTCGCGCGAGCCGAAGTGGGCAAAGACACCCGACTTGCTCATCTGCGTGATGTCGGCCAGCGTGCCGATGGACAGGCCCTCCAGCCCCATGTGCGAAGCCAGGCCCAGCGCCGCGTCCAGGATGGTGGCGCGCGTCTGCTGGCCCTTTTGCAGGGCCTTGGGCGACACGCGCGCAACGGTGGAAAGCTCGGCAGGGCTCACGGCAAGTGGGGAAAAAAAGAACGGTCGTTCTATTTTGCCGGGTCGCCTTGGCAGCCGCCATGCCGCACGCCCGACTTTTTGTAGGGTGAATGGCCTAGAAACTTCCCCCTGGAGGGTGGGCCCAGGGTAATCCCCCCTGGCACGAAGCCGGCACCGGACTATTGAAGGCTGGCGCCTGCATCGGGTACCCTTGAGCGCATGGATGTGCTGCAGCTCGATATCTCCGGGCGCCCGCAGGCGTGGATCAGCCCGCGCGAGGCGGCCATCCTCTACGCCAGCGAGGCGGTGGCCTGGACCCTGGGCGATACCTTCCAGGTGCTGCGCGGCGGCACGCAGCGCGCCACCGGGCGCCAGAGCCGCATTGAAGTGCACCCCATCGTGGCCGTGCGTGGTTCAGTGCCCAGCCGCGCCTGGCGGCAGACCCCCGCACTGACCAACGCCAAGCTCTTCCTGCGTGACCGCCAGGTCTGCGCCTATTGCGGCGGCCGCTTCCCGCTGGACGAACTCACCCGCGAGCACATCGTGCCCGTCTCGCGGGGCGGGCTGGACAGCTGGATGAACTGCATCTGCGCCTGCCGCGCCTGCAACGGCCACAAGGCCAATCGCCTGCCCGAGGAAGCGCGCATGACCCTCCTGTACCTGCCCTACGTGCCCAGCCTGCACGAAGACATGATCCTGCGCGGCAGGCGCATCGTGGCCGACCAGATGGAGTTCCTGCTCGCATCGGTGCCGCGCAGTTCAAGGCTGCACGCCTGACACGCCGCACCAAGGCCCGCGCCACCAGCCCGACGCCCTTGGGGATCTGCAGTGAAACCCCAGGGTTCAGAGCCCGGCGTCTTCGGAACGGCCGTGTGCGACTGAGCCACTGAAATGGAACTCCTGGTCGTTTGCTGCGCGTCCCTGCTGGCCGGCCTCGTGGACGCCATCGTCGGCGGCGGCGGGCTGATCCTGGTGCCAGCCCTGTTCGCCAGCTACCCGACGGCCGTGCCGGCGACGCTGCTGGGCACGAACAAGAGCGCCTCGGTCTGGGGCACGGGCATCGCCGCGCTTCAGTACAGCCGGCGTGTGCGGCTGGACCACGCGGTGCTGCTGCCGGCGGCGGCGATGGCGCTCGCCGGCGCCTGGGCCGGCGCCTGGACGGTGACCCAGGTGGACGGTGGCTTCCTGCGCCGGCTGCTGCCCTTCATCCTCCTGGGGGTGCTGGTCTACACGCTGGCCAGGAAGAACCTGGGCCAGGTGCATGCGCCACGGCATTCGCCGCGCGCCGCGGTGGCCATCGGCTGCGCCATCGGCGGG
>DAORNK010000124.1:8887-11063 GCA_035440985.1 Rubrivivax sp.
ACGGCTTCTTCGGCCCCGGCACGGGCAGCTTCCTCATCTTCCTGCTGGTGCGCTTGCTGGGTTACGACTTCCTCAACGCGTCGGCCGCCGCCAAGTTGCTGAACGTGGCCACCAACCTGGCGGCGCTGGCCCTGTTCGCGGCCAAGGGGCATGTCTGGTGGCAGGTCGGGCTCGCGATGGCCGCGGCCAACGTCGTGGGCAGCCTGATCGGCTCGCGCCTGGCCTTGCGGCACGGCTCCGGCTTCGTGCGGCGGGTGTTCGTCGTCGTCGTGACGATGCTGATCCTGAAAACCGGCTACGACGCCTTCTGGCGCTGACGGTCTCGCACGGCCCGTTTGGCGTTATGTAGCGAAGTACATTACCCCATGCGACAATGGGCGCTCCGCGATGCCCCGAGCCAGCCATGCGCCATCTTGTCGCCGCCCTGCTGATCCTGGTCTGCCACCCCGCCGCGCGCGCCGGCGAGGTGCTGGTGGCGGCGGCCGCCAACTTCGCCGGGCCCATGGCCCGCATCGGCGAAGCCTTCACCGCCGGCACCGGGCACGTGCTCAAGGTCTCCACCGCTTCCACCGGCAAGTTCTACTCGCAGATCGTCGGCGGTGCCCCCTTCGAGGTGTTGCTGGCGGCCGACGACGAGACCCCCGCGCGGCTGGTGGCCGAAGGCCACGCCCTGGCCGGCACGCGCTTCACCTACGCCATCGGCAAGCTGGTGCTGTGGAGCGCCCGGCCGGACCTCGTCGACGACCAGGGCGCCGTGCTGGCATCCGACCGGTTCCGACATCTGGCCGTGGCCAACCCCAAGACGGCGCCCTACGGCGCGGCGGCGCACCAGGTGCTGAAGGCGCGCGGCCTGGCCGAGGTCCTGGCCCCCAGACTGGTCACCGGCGAGAGCATCGCCCAGGCCTACCAGTTCGTGGCCACGGGCAACGCCGAGCTCGGCTTTGTCGCGCTTTCGCAAGTGACGCTGCCCGGCAGGAAGGCCGCGGGCTCGATGTGGCGGGTGCCGGAGAACCTGTACGCCGAAATCCGCCAGGATGCGGTGCTGCTCAAGCCCGGTGCCGGCCAGCCGGCAGCGCTGGCCCTGCTCGATTTCCTCAAGGGCGAAACGGCCAGGCAGATCATGCGTGAGCACGGCTACGGGCACTGAACCGCGATGACGCCGGCGGACTGGAGCGCGATCCGCATCACCGCGGCTCTGGCGTCCATCACGACCCTGGTGCTGCTGGTGCTGGGCACGCCACTGGCCTGGTGGCTGGCCCGCACACGCTCCAGGGCCAAGCCTTTTCTGGCGGCCCTGGTGGCCATGCCGCTGGTGCTGCCGCCCACCGTGCTGGGCTTTTACCTGTTGCTGCTGATGGGTCCGCAGGGGCCGGTAGGGCATCTCACGCAGGCCCTGGGGCTGGGGCGGCTGCCGTTCACCTTTGCCGGCCTGGTGGTGGCCTCGGTGATCTATTCGCTGCCCTTCGTCGTGCAACCGCTGCAGCAGGCCTTCGAAGCCATTCCCGCGCGTCTGCTGGAGGCCGCCGCCAGCTTGCGGGCCGGGCCGCTGGACCGCTTCTTCAGCGTGGCCCTGCCGCTGGCCCGGCCCGGCTTCATCACCGCCAGCGTGCTGGGCTTTGCGCACACGGTGGGCGAGTTCGGGGTCGTGCTGATGATCGGCGGCAACATCCCCGACCGGACGCGCGTGCTGTCGGTGGCCTTGTACGACCATGTGGAGGCCCACGAATTCGCCGACGCCCACCGCCTGGCGGCCGGCATGGTGGTCTTTGCGCTGGTCGTGCTGGTCACGCTGTACCGCTTCAACCGACCGCGGCCAGAAGGTGCGGCGGACGCCCGATGATCGACGCACGCTTGCGCCTGCAGCGTCAGGGCTTCACTCTGGACGTGGCGCTGGCGCTGCCCGAGCGCGGTGTGACGGCCCTCTTCGGGCCCTCCGGCTGCGGCAAGACCACCGTGTTGCGCGCGCTGGCCGGCCTGGACCGCGCCGCGGGGCGCGTGGCCCTGGGCAACAGCGTCTGGCAGGACGACGCGCAGCAGTGCTTCGTGCCCACGCACCAGCGGGCCATCGGCTACGTGATCCAGGAAGCCGCGCTGTTTCCGCACCTCGACGTGCAGCAGAACCTGGCCTATGGCCTCAGGCGCATCGCCGCAGCGCAACGGCATGTCGCGCTGGACC
>DAORNK010000125.1:0-10888 GCA_035440985.1 Rubrivivax sp.
TCGCCAGCCTGCGCTCTGCCCAGGAGCGCGCGCCCGCCGCCGCACCGGGCCCGCGCGCCATGGCAACCCCGTCGGGCTGGAAGCTCAGCGGTCGCATCGCGCGTTGAGAGCTTCACAAGCTCCGAGCACCCCACCTCACCGGAGTCCTGCCGCATGGCCGCCTACATCGTCACCCACCAGGGCCAGGAACACACGTTGCGCCTGCAGGAGCGCCAACCCGGGCTCTATGCGGTGATGCTGGACGGGCGTGAGATGCTGGTCGACTGCTGCGTCAGCGGCGACGGCCCGCTGTCGCTGATCATCGATGGCCGGTGCTACGAGGTCGACGTCGACGGCGCGGCCGGCGGTGACCATCGGCGCGTGACCATCCAGCGTCGGCACTTCGACCTGGAGGTGGTGGACGAGCGGCGCAGGCGTCTGGCGCGCAAGCGATCGGTTGGCGCGGACGGGCCTCGCGAAGTCCGGGCGCCGATGCCCGGCAGCATCAGCCAGGTGCTGGTCGGCGAAGGAGACCCGGTGGCCGCCGGCCAGGTGCTGATGGTGTTGGACGCGATGAAGATGGCCAACGAACTGGCAGCCCCGCTGACGGGGGTGGTGTGCTCGCTGGGCGTGCGCCAGGGCGCCTCGGTGACCACCAACGAGCTGTTGTGCGTGGTGTCGCCAGCACGCCCCGATACGCCGTAGGTCAGCGCGCGAAGGTCACTGACGGGCAGTTGGCACTGTCGACCGGACCCTTGCTGACCGTCAGCGTGCCATCCTTGAGCACCTTGAAGCTGTGCCGGTTGGTCGCGAACAGCGTGCCCACTTCCGATTCCAGCGGCTTGGCGTTGGTGCGGCCAACCACCTTGCGGTGCAGGGGAATGTCCAGGCCGTAGTGCGCCGCCACTTCCTTGGCCTTGGCGTGTGCCGGGGCCAGCCAGGTCCAGGCCGCATCGGTCATGATCGGGTTGTAGACCCTGTCCGAGAACATCGCAGTACCACCCACGCCATTGATGGTGCGGATGAGAAGCAGGCTGGTATCGCCGCCAAAGCCCTCGGCGTTCTTCGCCACCTGGGGCGTGTAGCCGACGTAACTGCCTACCGGTGCCGGCAGGGCGTGGGGGGCAAAGTACCAGGCCCAGCCCTCGGCGTTGCCATCGGTATGCCGCCGGCCCAGGATGGGCTCATGCGTGCGGTGGTCGTCCTTGGTCATGTGGCTGTTGAGCGATTGCGCCGCGGGCTGCAGATCGGCCAGCGCCTTCCAGGCGTTGGCGCCCCCGCACTCGCGCAGGGCCACGCGCGCGAAGGAAACGGTGTCCGGCGTCAGCATGAAAGCCGCCCGGAAGCCGGCGTTCGGGTCGGCACTGGGGTAATGGATGTCCTCGTAGCGCACGATGGCGTAGACGGGCTCGATGACCTCGAATTCGACCGTGGCCAGCACTTCGTTGAAGCGGTTCAGGACGTTCTTCCGATACTCGATCTTCACGAACTGGTGCCGGTCGGGGCAGAAGACCCTGGCTTCGCCAGGAAAGGCGGCGCCGTGCCCTTCGCAACTGGCCTGGCCTTGCGCAACGCGCCACTCGCCGCCGGCTTCCAGGCCCGCCAACGGCGGGTCGAAGCACAGGTACAGCAACTCGCCGATGCCGAACTTGTGCAGAACCTGGGGCTGGACTTGCCGCTTGTCGACCTTGACCTCGGGCCTGACCCGGACCCGGGCAGCCAGAACGCCTTCGATCTTCATGGGGTCCCCCACCGTCGAGTCGACAGGAAATTCTAGGATTCCAGTCGTTACGAAACCGCCAAAGCAACAGTCGAGGAGTCGGGCTTTGCGCAATCCGGTTCCTGGCAGCGGCGCCAGGAGGACCTGGGCCACCTCAGCCGCAGCGAACTGGTGAGGCGACCGTCGCCCTCAGGTCGTCGCCGTGTCCTCGGCGGCCACGAGCCGCCCTCGGCCACCCTGCTTGGCGGCGTAGAGCGCCGCGTCGGCGCGGGCCATCATGGCTTCCAGAGTTTCGCTGGGCCGGCGCACCGCCAGGCCGCTGCTGAAGTTCAGCGGATGGTCCAGGCGGGCTTGCAGAGTACTCAGTTGCTGGCGCAGGCGTTCGTCGAGCTGCCGCGCGGCACCTGTATCGCTGCCTGGCAGCAATAGGCAGAACTCCTCGCCGCCGATGCGCGCCACGACGTCGCTGGCGCGCAGGGCTTCGGTGAGCAGCCTGCCGATGGCCTTCAGGGCGCGGTCGCCGGCGTCGTGGCCGAGGCTGTCATTGATGTGCTTGAAGAGGTCGATGTCCAGCATCAGCAACGCCAGTGGCAGGTCGTGCCGATGGGCATTGGCCACCAGCGGACGTGCCACCTCCTGCCATCCGCGCCGGTTCAGCGTCTGCGTGAGCGAGTCCGTCACCGCCTGTCTGTGGAGCGCCGCTTCGGCTTCCTCGTGCCAGCCACCCAGCATCGCGAAGTTGATCAGAGGGGGCAACAGGCTGGTCATGAACATCGCGGCGATGTTCCAGGGGTGCGGCGTGAGAAAGGACGGGTAGAGATCGGTGAAGGCACCCAGGTAGCCGCGGCCGAAGGTCAGAACCATCATCGTGAAGGCACCGAAGGCCACCACCATGCGCCACGGCCCGTGAAGTGTGGTCAGCGGCCTGAAGCAGGCCACGACCAGCAACCCGAGCTGCGCCGCAAGCAGGAAGTTTGCCCAGCCCACGCGCAGCGCGTAGTAGCCGAAGATGACGAAGTAGCCGGCGGGTGCCAGCACGGCCAGCAGGTTCACCGCACGCCCGAAACGGCGTGGCCCGAGCCAATGGCCCAGGGCATTGAACAGCAGGCTGTGGGTCAGTGCGAAGCCGGCGATGGCGACGGTGGAGAGCAGGCGATCGACCCAGCTCTCGGGCCAGAGGTTGGCCAGGAGCATGCTGATCCAGCTCCCGGCGTGAACGATCAGGCTCCAGCGCGCCGCACTGGCAGCGGGCCCCAGTCGCCGGCCCATCACCGCCGGCGACACGCCGGCCAGCACCAGGATGTTGGCGACAGTCACGACCAGCAGGGTATTGATATCGAGTGGCAAGGGTCCAACGAAAGTGCAGTTACCTCTGACCGGGGGACGATGCTGGCAGGTCCAGGACGACCCTTGCGCCTGATGTTAGCGACCCCTGTGAGGACGCGAAGCTGGGGTGTGCAACGGGAGGAACCAGCTCCGCCGACGCTTGGTCGAGCCAGCGGTCGGCCCGGTTCCCCTTCCAGCGGCCCGATGGGACGTTGTCCTGCCGGTGGGTCGGTCCCGACTCAAGTTTGGCCTGGCCCGTCCGAAAGTGCTGCATCGGCAGGCCGTTTGAGCCGTGCTGAAGGAATTTCGCCAACCTCACGGAGACACGAGCGCCATGAACCACCTCCAACGCATGCTGTGCGCCGCCATGCTGGGCGGCGTTGCCCTGGCAGCCCAAGCCCAGGACCCGAAGGCCACCATCGCCGACCTGGACGCCCGCCTGGCCAAGATCGGTCTGCCGCGCATTGAGGGCACCGAGGTCGTGGCTGGCAAGCCCGTGCCAGCCATCTACTTTGGCGAGCGCAAGATCAACAACAACTACGACGTGGTGGACGCCGTGCGCAAGGCGCACAGCGCCACGGCGACGGTGTTCGTGAAGGATGGCGACGAGTTCGTGCGTATCAGCACCAACGTCCTCACGCCTGAAGGCAAACGCGGTGTGGGCACCCAACTGGCGCGCAATGCGGCCTACGCGGCCGTGTCCAAGGGTCAGCACTATTGCGGGCCAATCGACGTCCTGGGCACCGCCTTCGATGCTTGCTACAACCCCATCAAGGACGCGGGCGGCAAGATCATCGGTGTGACCTACATCGGGCACAAGAAGTAGCTCGGCCATCGTGACGGGCGTGCCACTCCCGTGCACGCTGCACCGTGTACCCAGGTGTCCTGATGATCCTGTCGTGAAGAGGGTCTGGCCATGAAGATCTCCTCGTCCCTGCTGCGGCGCATGTCCGTGGGTCGCCAGCTGGCGCTGGCCTTTGGTGTCGTGTTGTGCCTGAGCGGTGCGCTGGGCGCCGGTTCGCTGTTTGCGCTGCGCGAGGTGCATGCGCTAGCACTGGAACTGGACGACAAGTGGCTCGAAGGCGTGGGCCAGCTTGCCGACCTTCGCACCGCCTTGGTGGAAGCGCGCGAGCTGGAGATCAAGCACAGCCGCAGCACCGATCGCAGCTACCACGCCGAGTACGAAGAGAAGCTGGGCACGGCCATGGCTGCCATCAACAGGGCGCTGGTCTCCTACCAGGGCAAGGTGGCCAGCGACGGCGAGCGCGAACGCTTCAACGCCGTGACCAAGTCCCTGCAGGCCTATCAGAAGGCCACCGAAAAGGTGGTGGCGCTGGGTCGCGACAAGAAACAGCAGGATGCAGCCGACATCAGCGACGGCCTGGGCAGCACGACTTACGACGAAACCCTGGGGGCGCTCACGACCTTGAGCAAGTTCAATTTCAAGGGCGGCCACCGCGCCGCCCTGACCGTGGCCGAGACCTATGCGCAGGCCCGCTGGGCCGTGGCCGGCCTGATGGGGGCCGCTCTGCTGCTGGGGCTGGGCCTGGCGGTGGTCATCACGCGCCACCTGATCGGCCAGCTGGGCGGTGAGCCCGCCACGGCAGTGGCCGTGGCGCGAGCGGTGGCCGCAGGTGACCTGACGACGCCCATCCATCTGCGCAACGGCGACGCTGGCAGTCTGATGGCGCGCCTGCAGGAGATGCAGGGCAGCCTGGCCAAGGCCGTGACTGAGGTGCGCCTGGGGTCGGACGGAGTGGCCACGGCCAGCCAGCAGATTGCCCAGGGCAACCAGGACCTCTCAGGCCGCACCGAACAGCAGGCCAGCGCCTTGCAGCAGACCTCGGCCACGATGGAGCAGCTGGGCACCACGGTCCGCCACAACGCTGACAGTGCGCGCCAGGCCAACGAACTCGCGCTGGGTGCTTCGAGCGTGGCCGAGCGCGGCGGCCAGATGGTCGGGCAGGTGGTGCAGACCATGAAGGGCATCAACGACAGCAGCCGCAGGATCGCCGACATCATCGGTGTGATCGACGGCATCGCTTTCCAGACCAACATTCTGGCGCTCAATGCTGCGGTGGAGGCGGCACGTGCCGGTGAACAGGGGCGCGGATTCGCCGTCGTGGCCAGCGAGGTGCGCAGCCTGGCTAAACGCAGCGCCGACGCCGCACGCGAGATCAAGGCGCTTATCAGCGCGAGCGTGGAGCGCGTGGAGCACGGCAGTGAACAGGTCGACCAGGCCGGCAAGACCATGACCGAAATCGTGGCCGCCATCGCCAGGGTGACTGCCATCGTGGCCGAAATCAGTTCAGCCAGTGCCGAGCAGAGCACGGGTGTGGGCCAGGTGAGCGAAGCCGTGCAGCAGATGGACGAGGCCACGCAGCAGAACGCAGCGCTGGTGGAGGAGAGCGCGGCGGCGGCGGAAAGCCTGCAGCAGCAGGCGCAGCAACTGGTGCGGGCGGTGGCGGTGTTCCGTCTGGCGTGACGCGGGCCGGTTTGATCGAGGTCTTGCCTGGCCCAAGCACGCACGGGACGAAGCCGTCCCGCGCGGTGCTGCCGCACGCTGGTGCGTGCGGGTCCGTCAGCTCTGTCCGTAGTAGGCGGCCGGCCCGTGCTTGCGCAGGAAGTGTTTTTCCAGCAGCGGCGTGGGCATGTCCGGCAGGCCCGGCTGCAGCTGCAGCGTCTGGAAGGCCATCTGGGCCGTGAGCTCGAGCACCGCCGCGTTGTGCACGGCGGTGTCGGCATCCGGGCCCCAGACGAAGGGGCCGTGGTTGGCCACCAGTACGGCGGGCATCTGGGCCGGGTCGATGCCCTTGGCGCGGAAGTGCGCGACGATGGTCAGGCCGGTCTCCTTTTCGTAGGCGCCCTGGATCTGCGCCACGGTCAGCGCCGGCGTGCAGGGGATGGCACCGCGGAAGTAGTCCGCGTGCGTGGTGCCCAGTGCCGGGATCTCGCGGCAGGCCTGCGCCCACACGGTGGCCCAGTTGGAATGGGTGTGCACCACGCCGCCCAGCGCCGGAAACGCGCGGTACAGCTCCAGGTGCGTGGCCAGGTCCGACGAGGGTTTGCGCCGGCCCTGCAGCACGCGGCCATCGGCGTCCACCACCACCATGTCGGCGGCCGTCATCTGTTCGTAGGGCAGGCCGCTGGGCTTGATGGCGATGGCCCCGGTGGCCGCATCGCGCGCGCTGACGTTGCCCCAGGTGAAGGCCACCAGCCCCATGCGGGGCAGTTCCAGGTTGGCGTGCAGCACCTGTTGCTGCAGCGTAGTGAAGTCGCTCATGCGTAGCCTCCGGCTTGCAGACGTTCGCCCACCCACTGGCGGGCCTCGCGGATCTCCAGCAGCGGGTCGACGGACTTCTCGGTCCACATCTCCACCAGGAATGGGCCGCTGTACTTCAGGTCGTGCAGGGTCTTGAAGCACTGCACGAAGTCCACCGTGCCTTCGCCGAAGGGCACGTCGCGGAAGGCGCCCGCGAAGCCGGGGCCCACGGGCTTGGATTCCTTCACGTGCACGCCCACGATGTGGTGGATGCCGGCGGTCAGTTCGGCCGCCACGTCGTTGCCCCAGGCGGTGAGGTTGCCGATGTCCGGGTAGACCGCGAACCACGGCGAAGGCAGCTGCTGCTTGAGCGCCAGGTACTTGGTGATGGAGTTCAGGAAGGTCGTGTCCATGATCTCCAGCGCCAGCATCACCTGGTACCGGGCCGCCACCTCCAGCGCCCGCTGCATGCCCTGCAGGTAGCGCGCGCGCGACTCGGCGGTGGTCGGTTCGTAGTAGACGTCGTAGCCGGCCAGCTGGATCACGCGGATCCCGGTGTCGGCCGCGAAGGTGATGGCCTTGTGCATGAAGCTGTCCGCCTGCGCACGCACCTGCGCGTCGGCGCTGCCGAAGGGGATCTTGCGATGGCCCGACAGGCACATCGAAGGCACCATCACGCCGGTTTCGCGCGAGGCCCGGTAGAAGGCCATCCGTTCGCTGGCCGACCAGTCCAGCCGCGCCATGCGCTCAGGCGTTTCGTCGACCGAGATCTCCAGGAAGTCGAAGCCGGCTTCGCGCGCGGCCCTGAAGCGTTGTGGCCAGTCCAGATCCTTGGGCAGCGCCTTCTCGTAGATGCCGATGGGGTTCTTCATCAGAGCTTCTTTCAGGTGACGATGTACAGCGCGGCCTCGGCCTTCTCGCGGTTGGCGCTGACGATGATGTCCCGCCCCGGCTCGTGCAGCACGTGCACGTTGCTCGGGCCCACGCCCTCTTCGATGATCTCGGCCTGCAAGGCCAGCGGCCGGGTCTGCACGGCGTGCACGTAGAAGAGCTGCTGCCTGCCGCGCCGGCAGCCGCCGATGAACACGGGCCTGCCTGCCAGCGTGGTGCCGGTGACCACGTGATAGAACTCGGTGACCTCGGGGTGTTCGTAGACCTTCTGCCACTGGCCGGCCAAACGCTTGTAGACGCGGAAGTACGGGCCGTGGAAGTCCTCGATGGTGGCGTACTCCAGCTCGCCGTCGCCGTCGATGTCGATGGCCGCGATGTCGCTGATGGGCCAGTCCATCAGCGGCTGCACCTGCCAGGCCGCGCCGGGCTGGGGCGGGGGTGTGACTTCGAAGGCGCCTTCGCGGCAGGTCACCAGGCTGCTGACGCGGCCGCCCCGTTCCAGCCGGCTGTAGCCGTGGTGCTGGGTCATCCCGCTCTTCAGCGCGGTCACCTGCAGCGGCACGGGGCCCGTGTACTCGCCCACCCACAGCTTGCCGGGGTCGGACCAGTCGTCCTTGGCCTGCTTGGTGGTGGCCAGCGTGCCGCCGACGAAGTACAGCCGGTCGCTCACGGGCAGCAGGTCGAAGCGGTGGATGTAGGGCAGGTGCAGGATGTCCGTCACCTGGTAGCGGGCATCGGCCAGTGGCTTCACGTGCACCACCTTGGCTTCTTCCCACTGGAACATCTTGAAGAACTTCTGCACGGCCAGGAATTCGCCGTTGGTGCCGGGGATGGGCACGATGGACATCGTGCCGCCCGGGCCGGGCCAGACCTCGTGGCTTTGCGCGTAGCCGTCGCCCGTCCAGGCCAGGCAGGCGCCCTCGCCTTCGGTGGCCACCAGGATGCGTGTCTGCCCGTCGACCACGATGTGGTTGGCCGAGTAGCACCGGTTCATCACGGTGAGGAACTGCTTGTGGATGTTCATGACCGGGCCGTTGAGATCAGAATGATCCGATTGTCTCGTAAGTCCGGCTCAAAAGCATCAAGATGATGCAATACATGAGCCAATAACATCGGTATTGATCGTTCCGGCAGGGGCGCCGCCGATGGGGTCTGGCACGCCCGGCTTGCCGCGGCGCCCGCCCGGTGAGAGCATCGCGCAGCCCTCCCACCGCATTCAGGAGACCCACGATGGCCAAGCCCCTGTTCGACGCCGCGGCGTTGATCGACCTGTTCCAGAACGCCACCGCCCGGCAAGGCGAGCAGTTGCGCAAGGCGTCCGCCGAAGCGACGCTGGCCGCGCTGCAGGGCCGCGAGCTGACGCTGAAGAACATCCGTGCCGCACTCAAGTCGGTGGCCGAAGCTGCCAGCATGGGCGCGGCCAGCAACCCGTTGGCCATGGGCGGCAATTTCGATGCCGAAGCCTTGCTGGACAAGGCCGTGGCCGGCATGGACGACGCGCTGCTCAAGGCCGTCGAAGCCAACCGCACCGCGCTGGGCACATTGACCGCGCAAGGTGCCGACCTGCGCGACAAGCATCTGAGCAAGGCGCTGGACGATCTGGACAAGATGGAAGACGCGATGTTCGCTGCCGTCCGCAAGACCGCTGCCGGCGCCGGCGCGCCGCTGGCCGGCGCCTGGGGCGCGGTGCTCGAGAAGATGCAGGCCGGAGGCACGCTCAGCGGCGCCCAGGCCAGTGCCACCAGCGAGCAGTTGACGCAGCAGATGCAGGACGCCATGCGCAGCTCGCGCGCCGCCTCGATGCGGGCCGCGCAGGCCCTGGCCGAAAGCTATACCGCGGTGGTCAGCGGCGTGCTGATGGGCATGTCCGATGCGCTGCAGTCCAGCAGCCAGCGCCAGAAGGCTTCACGCAAGTAGACGGGCCGCGCGGACCGGGCCCCTTGCAGGCCCGCAGCAGGTTCCTGGCGGCGACAGCCCGAGCCTGTCGCGGCGGCTTGCCTTGCGACTATCATCCCGCCATCCACGGGCTCGATATTCACTGGGAACGCAGACATGAGCAACCACGAAAAGCACCTCTACGTCATCCTCCACCCGGTCAATGCGCTGGTCGCCTCGCAGTTGGGGCCCGAGCAGTTTGCAGGCTATTACACCGTGGGCAGTTCCAAGCACCACGAGGGCAAGGTGATCTTTGCCGAGCTGGACCTGGCGTTTCGCAACAGCCATTTCGAGATCGACCACTATCTGGACCTGACCGTGCCGCACCCGGACGGCTCGCCCAAGAAGACCAAGTTCATCTCGTCGTACGCCGTGCTCGAGCACATCGACCTGAAGGCCTTGAAGAGCCTGTACCTGGTGACGACCAGCGGCAAGGCGCTGGAGCTCAAGCCGCATCCCTACAAGGCCATCAACGAGCCGGGCCTGGTGCGCATCTATCAGGAGATCTGCCCGTTGACCAGCCTGGTGGCCTCCACGCTGGATCAGCGCGGTTTTGCACGCTACATCACGACGCAGACACGGTCCAAGGGCGCACCGAAGATCCTGTTCACGCAGTACGAGTTCGACGTGCAGGCCTTCCTGGCCGCCAACCACAACCGCGACCTGCTCACCTGCCCGATTCCGGGCACCTTCCCCAATCTGCTGCTGGACTACATGCTCGAGCTCAAGGACCAGACCGAGAAGAAGACCAAGACGATCAGCCTGAACTCCACGCTGACGGCGGCGTCCTGGCGGTTGATTCGCCACGGCTTCTGGTTTGGCCATGGTGATGACCTCGTGTTCTTCCCCATGCCTTCGGCGCAAGAGTTGGAGCAAGAGCACCATGCCTGGGCGCGCGCCGCCAAGATCTGAGGCCGTCCGCACGGGGCCGGCCGTGCCGCTGGCCGGCCTGCACCTACACTGCCAGGCGTGAAGCAAGTCGTCATCTCCGGCACCGGGCTGTACCGGCCGCCGCACATCATCACCAACGCCGAGTTGGTGCAGGCCTTCAACGCCTACGCCGATCTGCACAACGAACGCAACGCGGCGCGCATCGCGGCGGGTGAACTGCCGGCGATGGTGCACTCCAGCGTCGAGTTCATCGAAAAGGCTTCGGGCATCCAGCGCCGCTACGTGCTGGAAAAGTCCGGTGTGCTGGATCCCACGCGCATGAAGCCGCGGTTTGCCCCGCGCGCGGACGATGAGCTCAGCCTGATGGCGGAGATCGCGCTGGACGCCTCGCGCCAGGCGCTGCTGGCCGCGGGCCTGCAGGGCAGCGAGATCGACGGTGTGCTGTGTGCCGCCGCCAACATGCAACGCGCCTACCCGGCGATGGCCTGCGAGATCCAGCAGGCCGTGGGAGCCGGTGGCTACGGCTTCGACATGAACGTGGCCTGTTCGTCGGCCACCTTCGCCATCGAACAGGCGGCCAACGCCGTACGCTGCGGTACCGCCACCCGGGTGCTGGTGGTCAACCCCGAAATCACCTCGGCGCACCTGGAATGGCGCGACCGCGACTGCCACTTCATCTTCGGCGATGTCTGCACCGCGGTCATCGTCGAAGCGGAAGACGCCGCCCGCTCGAGGGACCGCTGGCGCATCCTGGGCACGCGGCTGGCCACGCAGTACAGCAACAACATCCGCAACAACGCCGGCTTCCTCAACCGCTGCGAGGACACCGACCCCGACGCGCGCGACAAGACCTTCATGCAGGAAGGCCGCAAGGTGTTCAAGGA
>DAORNK010000126.1:0-7922 GCA_035440985.1 Rubrivivax sp.
AACCCGGCCTCGAGCTGGCGTTTCAGCGTGGACAACACCTGCCGCAGGCGGTTGCGGCCGGCTTCCGGGGCCACGCCGGGCCAGAGCAGCTCAACCAGCTCTTCGCGCGGGTGCAGGCGGTCGGGTGCCAGCAGCAGCCGGGCCAGCAGCAGCATGGCAGCGCGTGTGGGCAGACGCACGCTGGCCCCGGTGGGATGGCGCACCTCGAATGTCCCCAGCAGCCGCACCGACCAGGCGGCGACTCGGGTGGCGCCATCCGCGTGGGGGCGCAATGGGGTGGAGGGGCTGGCCGGCATGTCGGGGAGCTCGCGGCGGCGAGCATAACGACGCGCCGACACGGCAGGCCACCCCGAACCGCAGGGGCCTGGCGCGTCGGCCCCTCGCCGAGCGTGCAAACCATCACACCGCCGCCTTCGGCAGGTCCACCGTGACACGGAGCCCGGGTGCCGCGCTGCGGCCTTGCGCATGGTCCTCCAGGCGGATGCACCCACCGCAGGAAAGGACGATGGCCCGGCAGATCGAAAGCCCCAGTCCGTGGCCCTGGGGTTCGGCCACGGGTGGGGTCATGCCCGTTTGGGCAAAGGGCTCGAAGACCCGCTCGCGCAGGGCCGGCGCGATGCCCGGCCCCTGGTCCCAGCAAGTCCAGGTGATGCCGCCGGAAGCGGTGGGATCGGCCTGCACCTTCACGCCCAGGGCGTGGCGGCTGCCAGGTCGCAGGCGCCCCCGAGGCCGGATTGCAGCTGCGTCTGCAACACCGCCAGCAGTGTGCGCAACCGGTGCGCCGCGTCGGCCGCGAAGCGCTGCTGCTGCGCCAGCATCTCGCGCACCCGGCCAGCAGCGCATTCAGCGCCGGCGCAGATCAAGTTCCGCTGGGCCTTTCAACCCCCGCTGAGCGCCAGCACCAGCGCCACGACGTCATCCGGCTGCAGCGCGTGCTGGAGGTCGCGCACGCCGACGCCATCGACGAAGACGCGCATGTTCGGCCGCAGCAGGTTCTGCTCGTCGACGACCCGGAACCGCAGCCCGGGGTAGCGGCGCTCCAGGTCATCGAACATCGCGTCCAGCGTGTGACCGTCGGCTTGGACCTGCGAGTTGCGCGTGTACGAACGCAGGGCGCCGGGAATCAGCACTTTCATCGGCTACCGCCCGATCCGCCCATTGCACGGCGCTTGCTCATGCGAGCGCGGCCACTTCGACCGCATAGATCTCCGGCAGATGGCGGGCAATGTTGGACCAGCGTGCACCCTCGTCGCGCCCTATCCACAGCTCGCCGCTGGTGGTGCCCAGGTACAGCGCCGGCGAGGCCAGCGTGTCGGCGGTCATCGCCTGGCGCTTCACAGTCCACCAGGCCTGGGCTTCGGGCAGGCCTTGGTCCAGCCGCTGCCAGCTGCGTCCGCCATTGCGCGTGACGTAGGCCGCGGGGCGGCCGTCAGGGCTGGTGCGTGGCCAGACAGTCGCGCCGTCCATCGGGAAGACCCAGGCCGTGTCGGGGTCGCGCGGGTGCACGACCATCGGGAAGCCGATGTCCCCCACTCGCTTGGGCATCTTGCGTCCGATGCGCTGCCAGGCGTCGCCGGAGGAGTCACCAGAAGCGGCCTGCGCCCGGTCGATGCGGTAGATGCCGAAGTGGTTCTGCTGGTAAAGCCGGTCGGGGTTGCCGGGGCACAGCCGCACGCAGTGCGGGTCGTGGAAGCTCGGGTTGCCCGCATCGCCGCTTTCGAACACCTCCATGCCCTTGATCAGCGTCGACCAGCTGCGGCCGGCGTCGCGCGACTCGTGCACGCCACCGCCCGACATCGCGAAGTAGAGGTGGGTCGCGTCGCGCGGATCGACGATGACCGAGTGCAGCTTCGGCCCGTCGGGCGTGCCATCCTGCACCGTTCCCATCCACTCGCGAAAGCTCGCGTCGTCGTTCACGGCGGGCAGCGGCTCCCAGCTGACGCCGCCGTCCTCCGAGCGGAACAGGCCTTGTGGCGAGGTGCCGGCGTACCACGTGTCGCGTTCACTGGCATGTCCGGGCGTCAGCCAGAAGGTGTGGTCGACCGAGCGGGCTGGCAAGCCTCCGGTGGGTGCCGCGAAGGCCGGGGGTTGGCTTGCCTCTTTCCAGGTTCGCCCCAGGTTGGCGGAGCGGAAGATCGTCGGGCCCAGGTGGCCGGTCTTGGCCGCGGCCAGCAGTGTGCGGCCGTCGCGCGGGTCAAGTTGCATGTGGCTGATGATGTGGCCCAGGAAGTGCGGGCCATCCACCTTCCAGGTCTTGCGGCCGGCATCGCCATGAAAGAACCAAGCGCCCTTGCGCGTGGCGACCATGAGGACGAGGCGTGTGGCGGCACCCGACTTGCGGGACGCTGCGGAATTGCGAGGGGCCGGTACGGACGTGGGGCTCATGGGGGTTTCCTTGCCAGGTGGTGACGAAAAGACGGTGGGCAGGAAGGAGCGTGTCTCAGAGCCCGACGATCTCCTTGAAGCCGCCCCAGAACATGCGTTTGCCATCGAAGGGCATGGTCTTCGGACCGACCCGGGCCATCAGCGGATCGGCCATCACCTTCTTGTTCACGGCGTCGCGATGCCGGCGCGACTTGAAGACGATCCACGAGAAGACCACCAGCTCGTCGGGCTTCAGCTTCACAGCTTGCGGGAACGATGTCAACTTGCCGGGCTTCACGTCGTCGGCGGCGCACTCATGCACCTCGAGCGCGCCATGCTGGATCCACAGCTTGCCGAACTTGCTCGCCAAGCGCCGGTAGTCAGCGAGCTTGTCCTTGGGCACCGGGACCACAAATCCATCGACGTACACGCTCATGCTGGGCCTCCTTCAGGCGGGGTGGGGTGCACGCGGGCGAGCAGCAGCTCACGTTCGCGCGCGTTGCGGGTCAGGTCGGCTGCGCGTTGCCACATCGCGCGCGCCTCTTCGGGACGCCCCAGGCGTGACAGCAGATCGGCCATCACGCTGGGCAGCAGGTGGTACCGCGCGAGTTGCGGCTGTGCGGCCAGCGCCTGCACGAGCGGCAGCGCCTCCTGCGGGCCCTGGGCGCGGCTGATCGCCACGGCGCGGTTGAGTTCCACCACGGGCGAGGGCTGCACGGCGAGCAGCGCGTCGTAGAACGTGCAGATCGCTTGCCAGTCCGTGTCTTCGGCGCGCGCGGCGCGCGCGTGGCACGCGGCGATTGCGGCCTGCAGGGCGTACGGACCTCGAGGGTGGTTCTCGCGGCCCTCGCCCAGTGTCTGGGCCTGCGCCAGAGCGGCCAGGCCGCGGCGTATCAGCAGCCGATCCCAGCGTGAACGGTCCTGATCCATCAGCAGGACCGGCAGGCCTGCAGCGTCGACGCGCGCCGCCGCACGTGAGGCCTGGATCTCGAGCAGCGCCTGCAGGCCGTGGGCCTCGGGCTCGGCCGGGGCCAGGGCCGACAACATGCGCGCCAGGCGCAGCGCTTCGTCGCACAGCGCCGGGCGCATCCAGTCGCCGCCGCTCGTCGCGGCATAACCTTCGTTGAAGATCAGGTAAACGACTTCGAGCACCGCGGCGAGGCGTTCGCCCAATTGTTCACGCGGCGGCAGTTCGAAAGGCACGCGGGCATCGGTGAGCGTGCGCTTGGCGCGCACGATGCGCTGCGCGATCGTCGCCTCGCTGGCGAGGAACGCACGCGCGATCTCCTCGATGGCCAGCCCCGCCACGAGCTTCAGGGTCAGCGCGAGCTGCGCGTCGCGCCCGAGCACCGGGTGGCAGGCGGTGAAGATCAGGCGCAGCACATCGTCGCCCACCGGGTCGGCCTCGGCGGCGATCAGGGTGTCGGTCACGCTGGGCACGAACACCGCCTCGCGGGCTTCGCCGTCGCGCGCCAGCGCTTCGTGCTCGGCCGTGGCCATCGCACGGTGGCGCAAATGGTCGAGCGCCCGGCGCTTGGCGGCGGTGGTAAGCCAGGCGCCGGGATTGGCCGGCACGCCGTCGCGTGGCCAGTGTTCGAGCGCGGCGACAAGTGCATCGCCCGCGAGTTCTTCGGCCACGCCGACGTCGCGCGTGAGGCGTGCCACCGCGGCGATGACCCTGGCGGCTTCGAGGCGCCAGACGGTGCTGATCGCGTCGTGGGTGGCGTGGGTGCCATCGGGCGCGGCCTGCACGGCGCTACTTTCCTCCGCGTCCGAGAGCCTTGGACGTGCTCTCTTTCACACGCTGCCGGGCCACGCGGCGGATCAGCTCGTAGGGCATCGCCTCGGCCAGCGGGAACGACAGGTTGCCCTTCTCGCCACGGTACGGTGCCAGCGCCCGCAGCAGCGCCGCGTCGCCGCGCACCGGAGGATAGATGCCGATGTGCTTCTTGAAGGCGGCAAAGTAGAGCAGCACGCCACCCAGTCTGAGCGCCGGCATGCGGTAGCTGATGGTCTCCTGGGCGGCGGGGGCCTCTTCGCGCACGATGGCGCGGATGCGTTGCAGGATCGGCTGCACCCCGCCCGCCTGGGCCGCGATGTAGTCGTCGATGCTGGCCGCTGCGGCGGTCTTCCCGTCCATGCTGCTCAGGCGCCGTCGTAGGCGCGTTGCAGCGCCGCGATGTCGAACTTGCTCATCTGCATCATCGCCTGCACGACGCGGGCGACGCGCGCTCCGTCGCTGTCGCTCATCATCTGCATGTGGGCCTTGGGGATGATCTGCCAGCTCAGGCCGAAGCGGTCCTTGAGCCAGCCGCACTGGCTGGGCGCGCCGCCGTCAGCGATCAGGCCGTCCCAGAGCCTGTCGACCTCGGCCTGGTCGTCGCACTGCACGAACAGCGACGCCGCTTCGTTCAGCTTGAAGTGCGGGCCGCCGTTGAAGGCGATCAGCGGCTGACCGTGCAACTCGAAGTTGACCGCCATGACGCTGCCCACCGGATACGGCGTGCCCTCGCCCCAATGCTGCGTGTGCACGATGCGGCCATTGCCCAGGAGCCTGATGTAAAGCGCCGCGGCGTCGCTGGCCTGCTGGTCGTACCAGAGGAAGGGCGTGATCTTGTGTTTCAACTTGAACATGGCTGTCACTCCTGCGGTGGCGTGCCGCTCAGGTGAGTCAAGTCACCGGTGTGGCCGGCCCGGCCGCGAAGTCTTCTTCCTCGAACAACGGGCGCACCTCGATCTCGCATGCGCTGCCGTGCAGCGTCGGGTTGGGGTAGCGGCGCGACCATTCAATGGCTTCGTCGCGCGAACGCACCTGGATCAACGTGTAGCCGGCGATCAACTCCTTGGTCTCGGCGAACGGGCCGTCGATGACGCGGCGCCGGCCATCGGCGCCGATGGCCACGCGCCAGCCGTGGGCGCTGGCCTTGAGCCCGGCGCCGTCGAGCAGCACGCCGGCGCGCGCCAGCTCTTGGTGGAAGGCGCCCATCTCGGCGAGCAGCGAGGCGGGTGGCATCACACCGGCCTCGCTGTCGACGTTGGCCTTGACGATGATCATGAAGCGCATGTTGCTAGGCTCCTTTCATCACCGCGACGAATGGCGGAGGCCGGATTCGACAGGCCAGGTACACCTTTCGGGAAACTACCGATCCTCAGAGGAAGCACGGCCCGGTCTCGCGCACCTCGACGGTGGCCCAGGCCGCCGCGGGGCAGCGAGCGGCCCAGGCCAGCGCATCCTCCTTGGCGGCGATGTCGAGCAGGAAGAATCCGCCGATCATCTCCTTGGCCTCCGCAAACGGGCCATCGAGCACACGGGCGGTTGCGCCCTGGGGCCGATGCAACCTCGTCGCTGCGGTGGCCAGGGAACTCGTGGCCATCAGTACGCCGGCGCGCTTCAGATCTTCGGCAAAGGCCAGCATCTGCTCGTAAGCGAGCTTGCCGCCCTCGATGCCGCGCGCTTCGCGTTGGCCAATGGGTTCGACGATGAGCAGCATGTGCGGCACGGTCGCGTCTCCGATGCAATGGGGTTATGGGCCAGGCATTTTGTGCGCGCCGCGAAGGCAGGGCTCGACGGGTGGCCTTGCCGCTGAGCCTGGCGCGGCGGCACTACAGCTTCTCCGTCTCCCCGGCCCGCGGCTGCCACTTCATCAGCCGCTTCTCCACCTTGCCCACCGCCGCATCCAGCACCAGCGCAAACACCGTCAGCACCACGATGCCGGCCATCACGGTGTTGATGTCGAAGGTGCCTTCGGCCTGCAGGATCAGGTAGCCCACGCCCTGGCTGCTGCCCAGGTACTCGCCCACCACCGCACCGACGAAGGCCAGGCCCACGCTGGTGTGCAGGCTGCTGAACACCCAGCTCGTGGCGCTGGGCAGGTAGACGTGGCGCAGCAGCTGCCTGTTGCTGGCACCCAGCATGCGCGCATTGGCCAGCACCACCGGGCTGACTTCCTTGACACCCTGGTAGACGTTGAAGAAGACGATGAAGAACACCAGCGTCACGCCCAAGGCCACCTTGCTGGCGATGCCCAGCCCGAACCAGACGCTGAAGATGGGCGCCAGGATGATGCGCGGCATGCTGTTCAGCGCCTTGACATAGGGCTCCAGGATGGCGCTGGCCATCGGGCTCAGGGCCAGCCACAGGCCGGCGCCCAGGCCCATGATCGAGCCCACGCCGAAGGCCAGCAGGGTCTCGACCAGCGTGACGGCCAGGTGGCGGTAGATGTCGGCCTCGGACACGAACCAGACCCAGATGCGTTGCGCCACCTTGACCGGTTCGCCGAAGAAGAAGGCCGCCTGGCGGTCGTTGTCGAACATGAAGGGCGGCACCAGGCCGGGCGTGGTCATCAGGTACCAGAAACCCACCACCGCGGCCAGCAGGGCGCCCTGCCACAGGCGCAGATTGCCCGGCCGTGGCCTGATCAGGCGCCACATCGTCATGCCGCCTTCACCTGCAGTTGCTGCGCGTAGCCCTTGAGCACCTCGTCGCGCAGCACGGCCCAGATCGCGGCGTGCAGCTCGATGAAGTGCCGGGTGGTCTTGACCTCCGCGACATCACGCGGACGCGCGAGATCGACCGCGAACGCGCCGATCGGGTGGCTGGCCGGGCCGGCGCTCAGGACCACCACGCGGTCGCTCATCGCGATGGCTTCATCGAGGTCGTGCGTGATGAACAGCACCGCCTTGCGCTTGGCCTGCCAGAGCTCGAGCACCTCGTTTTCCATCAGCTGCCGGGTCTGGATGTCCAGCGCGCTGAAGGGCTCGTCCATCAGGATGATGTCCGGGTCCAGCGCCAGCGTCTGCGCCAGGCTGGTGCGCTTGCGCATGCCGCCGGACAGCTGGTGCGGATAGCGGTCGCCAAAGCCGCCCAGGCCCACGCGGCGCAGCCACTCCTGGGCGCGTTCGCGCGCATCGGGCACGCCGCGGAATTCCAGCCCCGCCATCACGTTGCCCAGCGCGGTGCGCCAGGGCATCAGGCTCTCGGCCTGGAACATGTAGCCGGCACGCGGGTTGATGCCCGAAAGCGGCTGGCCGAAGACCTGCACCGTGCCGGCGCTGGGCGCCAGCAGCCCGGCGGCCACGTTC
Organism: Rubrivivax sp.; assembly: GCA_035440985.1. Classification (GTDB taxonomy): domain Bacteria; phylum Pseudomonadota; class Gammaproteobacteria; order Burkholderiales; family Burkholderiaceae_C; genus Rubrivivax. The sequence goes on from DAORNK010000126.1 coordinate 7,447, forward strand.
AGCAGCGTGCTCTTGCCGCAGCCGGTGGGGCCGACCACCGAGACAAACTCGCCGGCGTCCACGGTCAGTGTCACATCGCGCACCGCGGTGTAACGCTGCGAGGCGTCGTGTTTGCTGACGAAGGTGCAGGACACGCCTTGCAGGGCCAGGGCCACTGGGCTGCCTGGGCTGCTCATCCGCGGGCTCCTGCGGCCCGTGCGTGCGGGCCGGTCTGGGTGATGCGGCCGATGAGCCACAGCAAGCCGACGATGGCCAGCGCGGCCAGGCCCTTTTCGGCCGGTGCCAGCTGGTGGGCAAACCACAGGAACAGGCCGGCCGCGCACAACACCGCGGCAAACAGGCCCGCCCCCCAGCGCGCGGCCGCCGCGCCCAGCGGCGGATCAAAACGCTGCGCCTGCCGGATGTCGAAGGCCGGCCGCGGGAAGCGCTGCTGCACATCGGCCGGCCGCCAGCCTGGCGGGCGCAGCAGCACACCC
>DAORNK010000126.1:7942-10888 GCA_035440985.1 Rubrivivax sp.
AGCCGCGTGTGCGCCAGACGTCCTGCGCCAGGTCGCGGTAGACCTGCAGGTTGGCCCACAACGGGTCGAAGCTGCGCAGCGGCGCGCGCGTGCCGTAGACGATGGGCTCGACGTCGTCTTCTTCGACGAAGGTGCCGAACAGGCGATCCCAGACCATCAGGATGCCGCCGTGGTTGCGGTCCAGGTAGCGGTCGTTCACCGCGTGGTGCACACGGTGATTGCTGGGGCTGCAGAACCAGCGGTCGAACCAGCCCAGGCGGCCGATCTGCTGCGTGTGCACCCAGTACTGGTACAGCAGGTCGATCAGCGCCACCACCGCAAACACCAGCGGCGGCACGCCGGCCAGCGCCATCGGCAGGTAGAAGATCCAGCCCAGCAGGAAGCTGGTGCTGGGCTGGCGCAGCGCCGTGCTGAGGTTGTAGTCCTCGCTCTGATGGTGCACCACGTGTGCCGCCCACAACACCGCCACGCGGTGGCTGGCGCGGTGGAACCAGTAGTAGCAGAAGTCGTAGAAGACCAGCGCCACGACCCAGGTCCACACCGCATCGGCCGGCCAGCGCGTCAGCGCCAGGTGTTCGTAGCAGAAGACGTAGATGCCCAGGCGCAGCAGGCCGCCGTAGACCGCCGTCACCTGGCTCAGCACGCCCAGCCCCAGACTGGCCAGCGCGTCGTTGAGCCGGTAGGTGTCGCGCCCCCGTGCCTGGCCCACCGCGTATTCCAGTGCGATCAGCAGCAGGAACACCGGCGTGGCCAGCACGATGATCTGCGAAGCGGTCATCGCCGATCAGCCGCAGCCCGAGCGCCCCGGCGCGACGCGCCAGAGCCCCTGCTGCGCCTGCAGCACCGCCAGCACCAGCGCCTGCTGCGGCACGCCGCTGCCGATGCCGATGATGCAGGCTTCCTCGATGCGGGCGTGCACGACGGTTTCGTCGGGCCCGGGCGTCGGGTCGCAGGGCCGCTCCCACAGGCGCAGCGTCACGTAGAGCGGCTCGTCGGTGGCGGGCGGCAGCGCCCGCACCACGCCCACCGGCAGCACCAGGAGCTCGCCCAGTGGGTCCACGCCGACACCGGAGCCGATGCGAACCTGGGTCGACTGTGCGCAGCCATCGTCTTCGAGGCGCACCTCGAGCCCGCGCACGATGCCGCTGCCGTGCAGCGCCAGTGCATGGCGGCGCAGCCTGTCGCGCTGGTAGTCCTGCTCGGCCTGCAGGTCGCCGGCGCCGAGCAGCTGGCCGGCGAAGAAGTTCAGGCGACGCAGCGGGTCCACCGGCAGAGGGCCACCGGTGCTGGTGGACACCCCTTCGATGGGCTTGGGGTGGGCGGCAAGCTCTTCGAGATAGACGCCCGGATGCAGGTACTCGGGCATCGCATCACCCCTTGGGATACCGGGCGTTGGCCTTCTTCACGAAATCGTTGGTGTAGACGGCCGCCAGGTCCAGCTTGGCCTTGGCGATCTCGGCATCGATGCTGGCCAGCGCGCGGAAGGCGGTCTCGGCACCCTTGTCCGGGATCAGACCGTCGGGGCTCAGCGCGCCCTTGGCGGCCAGGAAGGCGTCGATGTAGACCGCGCGGTCGCCGAGCAGGAAGCTCTCGGGCACGTTGTTGATGATCTCGCTGGGGCCGGCCTGCTGGATCCACTTGTCGGCACGCACGATGGCATTCGTCAGCGCCTGCACGGTGTTCGGGTTCTTGTCGATGAAGGCTTGGGGCGCGTAGAGGCAGGCCGCGGGCATCGGGCCGCCAAAGACCTTGTCGGATTCGGCCACGATGCGCGTGTCGGAGATGATCTTCAGGTCGCCACTGCGCTGCAGCAGGGTGATGACCGGGTCCAGGTTGCTGATGGCGTCGATCTGGCCCGAACGCATGGCCGCCACCGCTCCTTGCGAAGCGCCCACGCCGATGATGGACACGTCGCTGGGCTTCAGGCCCGCCTTGGCCAGGAAGAAGTTGACCATCACATTGGTCGAAGAGCCCGGCGCGGTGACGCCGATCTTCTTGCCCTTCAAGTCGGCCGGTGTCTTGTACCCGCCCATGGTTTTGGGGTTCAGGCCCAGCACGATCTGCGGCGCGCGGCCCTGCAGTGCAAAGGCGCGCATGCGCTGGCCCTTGTGCTGCATGTTGACCGTGTGCTCGAAGGCGCCGCTGACGACGTCGGCGCTGCCGCCCACCACGGCCTGCAGCGCACGCGCGCCGCCGGCGAAGTCGACGATGGTGATGTCCAGCCCCTCGGCCTTGAAGTAGCCGCGCTGCTCGGCAATGGTCAGCGGCAGGTAGTACAGCAGGTTCTTGCCGCCCACCGCGATGGTGGTCTTGGGCTTTTCCGGTGTCTGGGCACCGGCCAGGCGGGGCAGGGCCAGTGCGGCGGCCGAGCCGGCCAGCAGAAGGTGGCGTCGTTGCATGAGGTGTCTCCGGGGTTGTCCCACGACTCTAGCCCAGGCCGGCGCGCCCTAACATCGGGGCATGTTCCCTATCCTGCTGGTCACCGGTGGCAGCCGCGGCATCGGCGCGGCCACCTCGCGGCTGGCCGCGGCACGCGGCTGGGATGTGGCCATCAACTACGCCCGCAACGAGGCCGCTGCGGAGGCGGTGGCGCAGGAGGTGCGGGCGCTGGGCCGGCGCGCCATCACGCTGCAGGCCGATGTGGCCGACGACGCCCAGGTGCAGTCGATGTTCGCCCGGCTGGACCGCGAATTCGGCCCGCTGGCCGGGCTCGCCAACAGCGCCGGCGTGGTGGACCGCAGCACGCGTTTCGTGGAGATGTCACCGGCGCGACTGCAGCGCATGTTTGCCATCAACGTCTTCGGCACGATGTACTGCTGCCGCCAGGCCGTGCAACGCATGAGCACACGGCTCGGCGGCGCAGGCGGCGCCATCGTCAACCTGTCCAGCGTGGCGGCGGTGCTGGCCAGGGTCTCGAAGGTGATGGCGAAAGCCGGCGAGCGGAAG
>DAORNK010000127.1:0-2169 GCA_035440985.1 Rubrivivax sp.
CGAGCGCGGCTGTTCTGGGGGCTTACCCGAAGGGCCGGGGTACCCAAAGGCCCTGGGCGGTGTTGCAGCGCTTGCCCGCACGTCAGTGCGGGCATCGCACTGCGCCTTGCTCAGGGCCTTTGGCCACCCCGGCGCGGGTGCATGGGATTGCTTCTCACACTCTGAGCCGGCCCGGTAGCCGCGCACCAACCGCGGCACCCTCAACCCGCGTCTTCCTTTGCCAGCGCGCGCTGCAGCGCCGCGGCGTCCAGCAGTGCATGGCGCCGGTTCACGGTCTGCAGCACCCCTTCTCGGCGCAGGCGGCTGACCTGGCGGCTGGTGGTCTCGATGGTGAGGTTGAGCATGTCGCCCATCTCTTCGCGCCGGGGCACCCATACCGGCTCGCCGGGCACGGCTTGCTGCGCCATCTTGTCCAGCAGCTTGAGCACACGGCGGCGCGCCGTGCCGCTGGTCAGATCGGCCAGCCAGGCCTGGCTGTCCTCGAGCGCCAGCTGCCAGCGCTCCATCAGCTCGCGCAGCAGCGAAGGATGCAGGGCACCCAGGCGCAGCACCAGATTCACCGGAATGCGGCACAGCGACGCGGAGGTGCAGGCGATGGCGTCGTCCTGGTGCGGCCGCTGCAGCAGGAGCTCCAGGCCCAGCAGATCGCCGCTGCCGGCCAGACGGATGATGCGCCGCGCGCCACCGGCCGTGGCACGTTCGAAACGCACAAAGCCTTCGCGCAGCGTGTAAACCGCTTCGCCTTCCTGGCCCACCTGGAACAGCGCCTCGCCGGGCTGCAGTTCGATATGCGTGATCTGGCCGTGCACATCGGACAGCGTGACTTCGTCGAGCACCCCGAACAGTGCTTCGCCGCGCAGGCTGCACCGTTGGCAGGCCCGGGCAGACGGGTCCTTGGGGTCCAGCAGGTACAGCGGGGTGGTGGCCATCGGAGGAGGTTCCGCCCGAGGAGGAGTCCCCGCGGCGGTACACCGCTACTTTAGCCCTGCCACGTAGGCAGCAACCGCCCGCAGCTCCAGTTCAGTCAACTTACTGGCCACCGCATGCATCACGGCGTTGTCGTTGGTGCGCTCACGCTTGTCGAAGGCCTGCAGCTGCCGTTCGACATAGCGCGTGTGCTGCCCCGCCAGGCGCGGCAGCGCAGCCGTGCCGTGCCCGTTTTCGCCATGGCAGGCGCTGCAGGCCGGCACACCGGAGTAGGGATTGCCGCGCAGGTACAGGAAGCGCCCCACCTGGGCCAGTTCGGCGTCCTCGATGGGATGCGTGTGCGTCGGCCGGCTCTGGAAATAGGCGCCCAGGGACTTGAAGTCGGCCTCGGACACGTCTTCGATGATGGCGCTCATGGCGCGGCTCTTGCGCTTGCCGGACTTGTAGTCCCGCAACTGGCGTTCGATGTAGCCGGCGTGCTGGCCCGCCAGCCGCGGGAAGGCCGGGCTGGCGCTTTCGCCATCGGCGCCGTGGCAGACCGAGCAGCTGTCTTCGACGATCTTGGTGGCCTTGCCCAGGTCCTGGGCACCGGCGCCCAGGCTCGCCAGCGCGGCGGCGCAAAGGAAGGTGGCCCGGGTCGTCGCAAGGATCGAGGGTCTCATGAAATCTCCGCAGGAATACAGGACTAGACGGCGATCCGGGTACCGGGCATGGCCTGGTCCAGGTCGGGAGCCGGGCGCTGGTCCACCAGCCGGTCCGTCAGGGCGGCTGCGGCCCAGATGGCGCACAGCGTGACCCAGCTCGTGATGGTGAACACCGCCGCGCCGGACAGCCCCGCACCCACCGCGCAGCCACCGGCGAGCATGCCACCGAAGCCCATGCTCATTGCGCCGATGATGAAGCGGCGCATGCTGGCACCCCCTTCGAACCCTTCGAGCTTGAGCTCGCGGAACAGGGCCGCGGCCATGAAGGACCCGAGGAAGACACCCGGCATCAGGCCGAGGTCGAACGTGGGCGGCTTGTCGCTGGCGAACAGCACACGCGTCAACACCTCGGCCGAAGGGCCGGTGAAGCTCAGCGCCTGGATGGGGTGCGGCTCGAAGGCGACGCGGGTGAAGGCATAGGTCACCCACCAGGCTGCGGCGATGGCCAGTCCCACGCCCACGGCGCCGGCCCAGCCCCAGGTGGGCACCTTCTGCCGCCGCGCCCATGGGTCTGCCTTCGTCACCTGGGCAGGTTTCG
>DAORNK010000127.1:2179-10786 GCA_035440985.1 Rubrivivax sp.
CCGCGCCCAGCCACACACCACCGAAGATCAGCGCCCCGCCATGGCCCATGCCGGTGCGGGCGATGAGGTCGCGTGCGACGCCGCCTTCGACCGTCCACCAGCCGGCCAGGGTCTCGCGCAGCGGCGACAGTGCACCGGTCCACGAGGCCTGCGCCGTGACCGCAAACACCAGCCCCGACATCACCGAACGCAGGTTGCCCTGCGCCGCCAGCACCAGCAGACGGCTGGAACAGCCGCGGGCCAGGATCATGCCCATGCCGAAGAGCGCGCCACCGATGGCCGCGCCCGACAGGCTGCCGCGCGCCGCGATCTGGCGCGCCTGGCTGGCGTCGAAGGCGCCGGCCAGTGCCAGCGCCTGTGTGGCCACGACGGTGGTGGAGAAGGCAAACAGCCACACCGTGAGCTTGCCGCCGACCAGGTTGCGCGAGAACTCGATGACCGCCGAGCGCAGGCAGAAGCGCGACCGCTGCGCAAAGAAGCCGAAGGCCAGGCCGATGAGCAGGCCGGCCAGCGCCAGCACCCAGGACTCACCCAGACGGTCGATCGCGGTCTGCAGAAGGCCCATGGGGATGACGGCCCGACGCGCCCGTTGGCCCTGCTTCAGGGCTTGATGTAGGCGGCGCCCAGCTTCTGCAGCTTGGCCAGGCGCACGACACCAGACGGCGTGAACTCGGCCTCCTGGATGAACTGCTCTTTCTTCAGATTGCGGTTCTTCAGCGTGATCTCGCAGATCTCGAACTTCACGCCGCGCGCGGCCAGCGCCGAGACGGGCCCGGCAAAGGGGCTGCCGTTCACGTCCTTCTGGCCTTCGAGCAGGAAGTCCACGCCCAACGCGTGCGTCACCACGGTGATCCTGGCCGTCGGGTCCACGTCCAGGTGGTTGCGGATGTTGCGCAGGCCCTTGAGCGCCTGCAGCGACATGTCGTCGATGTGGTAGACGACCGGGTCCTGGGCCAGCGCGGGCAAGGTCGCCGCGGCGATCATCAGGCCCGCCACGAGGTGACGCATCTTCATGAGCTTGTCTCCTGTCCGAAGGGGAGCCGGATCATGCCAGCCCGGGATTGCCTTGCACACCAACCAGGCGTGGCGTGTTGATGCGCCGCGCCTTGACGCGACCACCACTCTGGCTGCGCAGCCATGTCTCCACGAGTTCCCACACCGGCTTGTTGCCGGCCTTGGCGGCTTCTTCGGCCACCGGCGCCCAGCCGGCCACGTTGTAGGTCTTGGTGGCTTCCAGTGGCTTGCCGTTCAGCCGCATGTCGCTGATGCGCGAACCCATCTTCTCGAGCGGCGCCATCGTGTACTGCAGGCCGCCGACACGCACCATGTCACCGCCCTGCTGGTAGTAGGGGTCGGGGTTGAAGAGGTTGTCGGCCACGTCTTCCAGGATGGTCTTGATCAGCTCGCCGCTCATCTGCGTCAGCGTGGCGTAGGGGTAGGTGATGGCCACCTGGTCCATCATCAGTTCGCGCGTGATGACGTCGCCGGGCAGCAGGCTGGTGCCCCAGCGGAAGCCCGGGCTGAAGGCGATCTCGGCGCCCTGCACGTCCATCAGCGCATCGCACAGCAGTTGGTCCCAGCTGCCGTTGAAGTTGCCGCGGCGGTACAGCAAGCCGTCGGTGACGGCGAGCTTCTCGGCCAGCTTGCTTTCATAGGGCGCCCGGATCTTGCTCAGCAGCGCGTCCATCCCGGCATCCGGCTTGAGCATGTTGCTGAAGATGGGCAGCAGACGGTAGCGGAAGCTGGCCACCTTGCCGGCCTTGACCTCGAAGTCCATCACGCCCAGGAACTTGCCGTTGCTGCCGGCGTTGGTGACCAGCGTCGTGCCGCCGGGGTTGGCCACCGGCACCGCCACCGGCACGCCATCGTGCGTGTGGCCGCCGAAGATGGCGTCGATGCCGCGCACGCGGCTGGCCATCTTCAGGTCCACGTCCATGCCGTTGTGGCTGATCACGACGACGAGCTGGGCGCCCTTGGCGCGCGCCTCGTCGACCACCTTCTGCATGTTCTCGTCCTGGATGCCGAATTCCCAATCGGCCACCATGTAGCGCGGGTTGGCGATGGGCGTGTACGGGAAGGCCTGGCCGACGATGGCCACCTTGACCCCGTTCATGTCCTTCAGCACATAGGGTTTGAAGACGGGATCGCCGAAGTCGGCGGTCTTGATGTTCTGCGCGACGAAGTCCACCTTGCCGGCAAAGTCCTTCTCGACGATCTCCTTGACGCGCTGCATGCCGTAGGTGAACTCCCAGTGGCCGGTCATCACGTCCACGGTCAGCAGCTTGCAGGCGTCGACCATGTCCTGCGCGTTGGTCCACAGGCTGGTGGCGCTGCCCTGCCAGGTGTCACCACCATCGAGCAGCAGTGCGCCGGGCCGGCTGGCCTTCAGGCGTTTGACCAGCGTAGCCAGGTGCGCAAAGCCGCCGACCTTGCCGTAGCGGCGTGCGGCCTTTTCGAAATCCAGGTAGGTGTAGGCCGCGGCCAGCGGCGTGCCAGGGCGCACACCGGCCTTCTTGAGCAGCGATTCGCCCACCAGGTGCGGGATCTGGCCCTGCATGCTGCCCAGCCCCAGATTGACGCTGGGCTCGCGGAAGTGGATGGGCTTGAGCTGCGCGTGGCAGTCGGTCATGTGCAGGAAGCTCACATAGCCCTCGCCCTTGCCCAGCGGCGGCAGGTCGTACAGACCCTCTTCGGCCGTGGCAGCGTCGGCGTCTTCGTAGCGGGCCAGGCCCATGCCGGCCACCGAAGCGGCGGCCAGGACCTGCATGAATTCGCGCTTGCTCAGGCTCATGATAAGTAGTTGCTTATGTTTTGGTGCTGAAAAAGCCCGGCGGGCGTGGTGCCTGGCCGGGCTGCAGGGATCTACTGGTTGACCGGTGAACGCGGGTCCAGCAGCAAGGCCATCAGATGCGCCATCTGCTTCTCGTCCAGCAGGCCCAGATGGCCGAAACGGGGCATGTTGGAGCAGGCGTTGTAGGTCTTGCCGTTGTAGATCTTCATCCAGGTGTACTCGATGATGGACTGGGCGGTCGGTGCGGTCACGCTCGCCACACCCCGGTTCTTGCCGTAGTTGTAGAGGCTGGGGCCGATGGTGCCGAAGGAGATCTCCTGCTTGCTGATCTGGTGGCAGTTGTAGCAGCTGCCGCCGTTGTCCTTGGCTGCCGCGGAAGTGTCGGTCCAGGTCATGCCGCGGCCGTTCTGCGCCAGCTTCTCGCCTTCGCGCCAGTCGCCGATGTACTGGCCGCCGGCCGGCCATTTGACAGCCGCCCTGGCTTGCGCCATCACCTGTTCGGCCACGGCCTCGCTGGGCGGCGTGGCCGACGAGCAGGCGGACTGCCCCAGGTCCTGCTGGATGCGGTCGACCTTGGCGATGCCCTGGTCTCGGAACGAGGCCCTGATGACGGCCAGCGCCTCGCGGTCCAGGTCCTGCGGAGCAGGCAACGATGCGCAGCCCGCGGCCAGCAGCAGGGCTGCGCTGGCCGCGGCGAGGATGGGAAGTGTCTTGTTCATTTGCAGAGGTCCTTCGCGTTCAGCGCTTGATGGCCGGCGCGATGGACTCGGCACCCTTGGCGTTGACACCCATGTAGGTGCCCAGCGCGATGGTCACGTCCGACCCGAAACCGGGGTACGGGAAGCGCTGCTGGCGGAAGCAGTCGTTCAGACGCAATTGCATGCTCCACATCTGGCCATTGCTGACGCGGTAGGCGGGCCAGGCTGCGAAGCCGATGCCATCGCCCGGATTCCGGGTCAGATCGGGCAGGTCCTGCAGCCGGATGCGCTTGCCGGCTTCGCCGTGGCAGGAAGCGCAGGAGAAATCCATCGGCCCGCCACGGAAGTAGAAGACACGCTTGCCGATCTCGTAGCTCTTGCGTTCTTCAGGGTGGCCTTGCGGCAGGTTGAAGCGCTGGCCACGTGATTCGGCCGCGATCCAGGTGGCCAGCGCGGTGAGATTGATCTGCTCACCCTTGCCGAAGTCCGTCTTCGCGATTTCGGCGCCGTTGAAGCCTTGCAGCGTTTCCATGCAGGTCACCAGGCGCGACTCCAGGTCCTGCACCTTTCGCGTGTCGGCAAACCAGCGCGGCAGTTCGACGAACGCGCCCTTGACCACGCCCGGGCCCTTGCCCAGGTCACAGCGCTCCAGGGTCGCGTTCCTGGGCCCACGCGCCTGCTTCCACAGACCCTCACCCTTGGCTTCGAAGAGGTCGGCCGGGTTGCCGTCTTCCAGCATTTTTCGGTATTCGGCAATGCCGTCAGCGGCCGACTTGGGCTGCGACTGGGCCTGGGCCGGGCCGACCGACAGCACAGCGATGCCAACGATGGCGAGCACGGGGGTCTTCATGCGTGGTTTGTCTCCGGTTCTCTCGCTGGGCAGGGCGGCCCTGACCGGCCCGCCCCGGCTCGGCACTTCACGAAACCGTGGCTTCGTCGGTGCGCTTGTCGTTCTTGTTGTCGGTCCAGGTCACGGCGATCTTGTCGCCGGCCTTGGCGCCCTTGACGTTGAACTGCAGGAACGGGTTCTTCGACACCGAAGGACCCCATTGAGCGGTCAACACGGTCTTGCCGTTGTGCGTGGCGGTGACTTCCTGGATGAACCAGGCGGGGATGGCCTTGCCGGCCGAATCCTTGCGCTGGCCGGTCTCCATCTCGTGGCTCATGAGCACGCGCACGGTGGCCTTGTCACCGGCGGCTTGGGCGCGAATGCGCATCGGGTCTGCCATGGTCTTTCTCCTTCAATACGGAACGTTGATCTGTAGTTGGGGCTTCAGCGCCGCATCAAGCAGCCGCCGCGGAACCGGCTCTGCCGGGCCGCCAGCGGCGCCCCCTTGAGGGGGCATCGCCCGGACGCAAACGGTCCTGAGGACTGTTTGCGCCTGGCGATGGCCAAGGCCTCTGTGCCTTGGCGCGCCGAAGGCGCTTCGGGGGTGGGCCCTTTATCCGCCACATCCACCCAGCGTGACCTTGATCTCCTTGGCGGCGTACAGCACCTTGCCGTCGTTCATGATCGCCACGGCAAACACGTTGGACGACTGGCCCATCTTCACGCGGGTGTTGAAGTTGGCGTCGACCGAGTCGCTCACCGTGAAGACGGCGGCCAGCGCGTTGGGGTTCTTCTCGACCATCAGGGCCAGCATCTTCACGCCGGCCAGGGTGGTGGAGCAGCCCACGGGCACGACGGCGCCGTTTTCGGCGATGTCGGGGCCCGTGATGGACACGTCCTTGCTTTCGGCCGGGGCGCCACCGCCCAGGGCCTTGACGGCTTCGGCCAGCGTCTTGGCGTCAAAGGCGGCCTGGCTCCAGGCCGCCTGAGCCGCTTGCGGCAACAGGCCCGCGCTGGCCAGCAGGCCGGCGAGCTGCGCGCTCTGGGTCAACATCTTGCGTCGGGTGTGCATCGGTTTCTCCTTGGATTCGGGTGGGGTCACTTCTTCGCACCATCAACGAGCCATTGTGCGATGGCCTTCGTATCGGCGGCAGACAGGGTTTGCGCGGGCATGGGGATCGCGCCCCACAGCCCGACGCCACCCGACTGGATCTTTTGCGAGAAGTAGGCCAGGCCGTCGGGCCGCCCGGCGTACTTCTTGGCCACGTCGCTGAACGCCGGGCCCACGATCTTGCTGTCCAGGCCATGGCAGACCAGGCAGCCGCGATCCTTCAGCAGCGCCAGCGCCGCTGCCGTGGCGGCACTGGGTGCGGCAGCGGCCACGGGCGCCACCGCCTTGGGCGCAGCGCCCAGCGCGGCCGGCGGCTGCGTGGTGTCCGCGCCCAGCTGGGCACCCACCATGCGGCTCTGTTCGGCCAGGTTGCCGTGGGCGTTGCGCGCGAAGTCGGGCAGCATCGAGCCAACGGCCGGCTCGGTGACGCAGTTCTTCATGCAGGCCGCCACCTTGATGTCCGGCTGGCGCGCCCTGCCGATGCCCAGCGGGCCGGGTTTGCCCGGCCACATCGCGTGGTCCAGCGTCATGCCGTTGCGGTTGGGCATGCGACGCTGCACTTCGGCGATGTTCTGGTCGCTGAGCGTGAAGTTCTCGGGCACCACCTCGGCCAGGTTGAGCAGGAAGGCCGTGACGGCGTAGACCTCGTCGACCGACAGCGACTTGGGCGCGTTCCAGGGCATCGCGCGGTGGATGTAGTCCCACAGCGTGGACACGGTGGCCACCTTCATCATCGTCGTGCGGCCGGGGAAGCCCGTGTCCAGCAGCCGTGCCACGCGGCCGGTCTTGACGTCGTCCTTGGTGGTGCCGCCGACCAGCGGCGTGAAGACCTCGTTGGCCTCGCCGAAGATGCCGTGGCAGGTGGCGCACTTGGCCTCCCACAGATCCTGGCCCTTGGCCACCGAGCCGGACCCCTTGGGCAGGCCCTTGAAATCGGGGCGCACGTCGATGTCCCAGGCCGCCACTTCCTTGGGCGTGGCGGCGCGACCGATGCCGGGGTAGGCGTTGGACTGGGCCAGCGCCAGCGTGGTGGCCAGGGCCAGTGCCGAGGCAAGTCCAGCGGCGCGCAGCGTGCGGCGCGGGTCAGGACAGCTGAACATTCTTCACCTCGCCGCTTTCTTGCACCATCCAGGTCTGAATCGAGTTGTTGTGATAGATCGAACGCGTGCCGCGCACCGCGCGCGACTGGCGGTAGTTGGGCTGCACGTAGCCGGTCTCGTCGGTGGCGCGGCTTTGCACCAGCGTCGGCTTGCCGTCCCAGACCCAGGGCAGCGTGAAGCGGGTCAGGCACTTGTCCATCACCGGCCCCTGCAACCGTGCGGGGCGCCAGTTGCGGCCGCCGTCCACCGACACGTCCACCTGCCTGACCTTGCCGCGGCCCGACCAGGCCAGCCCGCTGATCGTGTAGAAGCCCTTGTCCAGCAGCACCTGGCCGCCCGAGGGCGTGGTGATCACGCTCTTGCATTCCTGGATGCTGCTGTACTGGCGGTGCAGGCCGCTGGGCATCAGGTCGATGTAGTGCACCGCCTCGTCCTTGCTGGCGTAGGGCATGTCGCCGACTTCGATGCGGCGCAGGTACTTGACCCAGCTCACACCCTGCACGCCGGGCACCACCAGGCGCAGCGGGTAGCCGTTTTCGGGACGCAGCATCTCGCCGTTCTGGCCGTAGGCCACCAGCACCTCGCCGCTTTCGACCATCTCCATCGGGATGGTGCGCGTCATGCTGGAGCCGTCGGCACCTTCGGCCAGGATGAAGCGGCCGCGCTTGTAGTCGGCGCCGGCCATGTCCAGCAGCAACTTGAGCGGCACGCCGGTGAATTCACTGCAGCTGAGCATGCCGTGGCTGTACTGGCAGGTGGGCACGGCCACATTGCCCCACTCCATGCCGGTGTTGGCGCCGCATTCGATGAAGTGGAAGCGGCTCACCGGCGGCAGGCGCATCAGCTCGTCGAGCGTGAAGACCTTGGGTTGCTTGACGAGCTTGTCGTCCGAGCCGTTGATCATCAGGCGGTGCTTGGACGGATCCACGTCCCACCAGCCCTGGTGGTGGCGCTCGAAGTGCAAGCCGCTGGGCGTGACGATGCCGAACAGGCTTTGCAACGGCGCAAACGACACGCTGGACTGCTGCGTCTGCGTCAGGCCCGGGCTTTGCCGGCGCTGCACATTGGCTTCGTACTTGCTGGGCTTGCCGTAACCATCGGTGGCCACGCCCTGGCCCAGCCCGGTGCTGTGCGGCGGCAGGTTCAGGATGTGCGGGTCGCCACCTTCGGGCGGCACCGGGTTGCCCTGGGCCAGTGCCGCGGGGGCCGCCGCGATGGCCCCGGCACCGGCCACGGCCGATGCGAAAGCGCTGCGGATGAAGTCGCGCCGGCCCGCCTTGGCCTGGCCGTGCACGGTGCGGATGCCGGCGGCGTCCAGAAAGTTCTCGGGCGCCTTGACGACGCGGCCGGGAGTCGGATGAGGATCGGTCACGGAGGCCTCAGTGTTTGTACATTCGGATATAAGCACAGACAAATATACAGGCCGAGAGTCTTTCCAGACCCGGTGAAAACACTGAGGCGGCACGCAAGGATCCTGAAAGGCCGCCGGGCTCCATCGAAGGCCCGCGCACGCCGTCTCGCGCAGGGGTCGATGGCAGCACCGGCCGGCAGCGCGGCCCTTTGCCGAAGCGCGAACGGGCGCTGGTCAGGGTTGCCCGACGATGGACGCCGTGGCGACCAGTTCGCGGAACAGCGCCATCGAGACCGCGCCGGAAACCGCGTAGGGGTCCAGCGTGGCGCGCTCGGAGTACTTCAGCAGCAAGGCCGGGTTCAGCCGCGCCATGTCGACCTGGCCCATCGACCAGCCGGCAAAGCTGCGCTCGCCGATCTCCTCGTAGCTGAGCAGTTCGACCTGCGTGTGCCGCGGGTCGGCCACGATCTGGTTGTAGAGCTGGTTGACCGCGCTGCGCCCGCCTTCGAGCACCTGCAGGAAGATGCCTTCGCTGTAGCACAGCACGCCGGTCACGCCCAGCGCCGGGTTGTTGGCCTTGCTCTTGCGCAGGATGGCCAGCAGTTCAGCCTGGCCCACCGATTGGGCGGCGCGGCTGGCGTACATGAGTCTGACGAGCATGGTGTGGGGCCTAGAGCTTGTGAAGATATGAATCGTGCCCGCGCCGGGGTGGCCAAGGGCCGTGGGC
>DAORNK010000128.1:0-10771 GCA_035440985.1 Rubrivivax sp.
CAGAAGTCCGCGGCCGAGATCGCCATGCTCTACGAAGAACAGATGCGCAGCGGCGTCTACGGCCTGTGCTTCAGCGCCTACACCCAGGGCCAGGGCGCGGGCGACCAGCTGACCGAGGCACAGGTGCGCCGGCGTGTGGCGCTCATCGCGCCCCACACGCGCTGGCTGCGTTCCTTCGCCTGCACCGAAGGGCACGAAATGATTCCCCGGCTGGCGCGCGAACACGGGCTGAAGACGATGGTGGGGGCCTGGATCAGCGCCGACCGCGACCGCAACGAACGCGAGATCGCCGGGCTGCTGACGCTGGCCCAGGCCGGGCTGGTCGACATTGCCGTCGTCGGCAACGAGGTGCTGCTGCGCGGCGATCTGCCCGAGGCCGAACTGCTGGCGTACGTGCGCCGCGTCAGGGCCGCCCTGCCGGAGGACGTGCCCGTGGGCTGCGTCGACGCCTACTTCAAGTTCCTGGAACTGCCCGCGCTCAGCGCCGCCTGCGACGTGCTGCTGGCCAACTGCTACCCGTTCTGGGAGGGCGCACCCATCGAGCTGGCGGCGCAGTACGTACGCCGCATGCACGGCCTGGTGAAGGCCGCCGGCGGCGACAAACCCGTCATCGTCACCGAGACTGGCTGGCCCGGCAAGGGCCAGGCCGTGGCCGGGGCCGTGCCCTCGGCCGAGAACGCGATGCGCTTCTTCGTCGACATCCAGCAATGGGGCCGCACCGAAGGGGTCAAGCTGTTCTACTTCTCGTCCTTCGACGAACCCTGGAAGCTGCAGCAGGAAGGCGAAGTGGGCACGCAGTGGGGCCTGTGGGACAAGGACGAGCGGCCCAAGTACGGCGCCTAGACGCCGCAGACGCGACTAGCCCAGCCAGGCATGGGCCGCCGCGACGGCCCACATCGCGGTGAAGACGAAGGGCAGTGCCCGTGCCGCCCAACGCCCACGTTGCGCCAGGTGGCCGGCGGGTGCCAGGGGGCAGAGATCGGCGAGGCCGGCCTCTTCGAACTGCCGCCGCACTTCGTGCGCAGCCGCCATCGCGGCGTGGATGCCGGCACCCAGCAGCACCGCCACCAGCGTGCCGAAGAACGGGAAGGCCAGCGACAACCAGTTGCCTGCCTCGGCCGACTGGGCCCGATAGGCGTTGAACAGCAGGCCCTCGGACAGGATGAGCCAGCTCACACGGTGGTTGATCAGCATGTCCTCGTGCGTCCACTGCTCGCGCAGGGCGCGGTACTGGTCCCACAAGGCGACGTCGGGGGTGCGATGGGTGTGCACGTCGTGCGCCTCAACCGAACTTCAGCTTCGCATCCTTGTCCCACAGGCCCCAGAAGGCGCCTACGTCGCCCTCGGCGCCGACCTTCCAGGCTTCGTCGAAGGCGGCGAAGTGGAACCACTCCAGGCCCTCGCTCTCGGCCCAGGCCGCGGTGTCGACGAAATACTGCATGGCGGCCTCCGCCCCGGGCACCGCGCCGTGAAACGCACTGCCCTGGTCGGGCCAGCCCGTTTCGCTGATCAGGACCCGCTTGCCAGGCGCGGCTGCGCGTGTCCGCGCCAGCATGGTCTGCATGTAGGCCAGCGCCTGCTCGCGCGGGCAGCCTTCCCAGAACGGATAGCAGTTGGTCATCACCACATCGCAAACGGCGGTCACGCGCGGGTGCTTCTCGAACAGGAAGTAGGCGTCGACATAGCCCACGGGCACGCCGGGCAGCGCGCGCTTGACCTGCTGGATGCGGTCGATGAGCTCGTCCTCACCGAGATCGCCTCGCAGCAACACCTCGTTGCCCACCGCCACGATGTCGGCATGGCCGGCACGTGCCACCGCGATGGCGCCTTCGAGCTCGCGCTCGTTGATCCCGGCATCGGTGCCCAACCAGGCGCCGACCAGTGTCTTCAGTCCCATCGCGTGCGCGATGCGTGGCGTCTGCTCGTGGCCGTCGGTGCACGAGAAACTGCGCACCCAGCGTGTGTGCGGCTGGATGATGGCCAGACGCTCGCGGATCTGGGTTTCGCTGACCTGCGAACCCGGTTGCTGGCCCTCGAGATAGGGGCTGAAGCACAGCCCGTGCACCCCACGCGCCAGCGTGGCGCGGAAGGCCTCTACCAGACGGCTGCGCTCTGCGGGTGCCAGCGGCGGCGGCGTCACGGCGGGCGTTCGCGTGCCGGGCACCCAGGGGCTGCCGGAGGCCCCGGCCGTGGTGGCAGTGTCCCAGGTGGCATGGGTCGAACTCGGATGGGGTCTGCTCATCGCAATGTCTCCTGGTGGATCCTCAAAGGCGCCGCTCGGCCACGTAGCCCGGCTCCCAGGGCATGTCGCCGGGGCCGCGCGGCGCGGCCGGGCCGTAGCCGCCGGCCCTGTCGTACACACGCACAAAGTCCACCACCAGTTCGGCCGGAAACTGCGTCTGCGCGTTCGGGTGGCCCGGGAAGTTGCCGCCCACGGCCACATTCATCAGCAGGTAGAAGGGCTGGTCGAAGGGTGCGGGCCAGGGATTCAGGTCGGTCTCCGCCGTGGCTTGCACGCCCTGCCCGGCCTCCAGCCTGCTGCAGCTCCACCAGTGGCGGTAGGTGCAGGTCTGCACGTCGTCGACAAAGAAGCGCACCTCACCCGGTTCCCACTCCACCGTGTAGGTGTGCCAGTCCGAAACCCGACTGCCACCGGGCAGCCGGTGCGTGGTCGTGATGAGCGAGCGGCGCGGGTACGCGGAACCGAAGTGCAGGCTGTTGAGCACCTCGTGCGGCCGCTCACCGACGATCTCCATCAGATCGATCTCGCCGCTGGCAGCCCACCCACCGTACTTGTCATCGACCGGCAACATCCAGATCGCCGGCCAGAGCCCCTTGCCCCAGGGCACGCGCGCGCGCACCTCGATGCGGCCGTAGAGCTTGCCGAACAGCAGGCGGCCATCGCGCGCCTTGGTCTTCAGCCGCGCCGAGGTGTAGCCGCAACCGTGCAACGGCGCCTTGACGGCACGAATGAACACGCAGCTGTCGCGCAGCTGCACGTTCTCTTCGTCGGCCGTGTAGTACTGCAACTCCTGGTTGCCCCAGCCGGGCACCCATTCGTGCACGCGGTAGTCGTAAAAGCCGTTGCCCAGGTCAAAGTCCCACTTCGACCGGTCGATGGCGGGGCCATCGAATTCGTCGTTCCAGACCAGGGTCCAGCCAGGGCGTTGGGTGTCTTGCATGATGGAGGCCGCGGTTGATGGAAGTTCAGGCGCCCACGCGGTCGCCGCAGAGTGTCCCGGCACCCGTTGCTCGGTGCGAGCAGCGGCCTGGACGCCGCGAAATACGGCGTCGGTGCTGGCCGGCACGGCAAGCTGGGGGCCAGGGCTTCATGGCGGGGCCTGCAGACAAAGAGGAAAAGTGCGGACGGGCAGCGAGACGAATCTGCACCTTCGGCTGCCACTTTGAAAGCGCTTTCAAAGTATGCGGGGCACAGGCCACACTGTCAATCGAGGGTAATCGCCAAGCGCTCGGCGGCCGCTGAGCGTCGCGCCAGTGGGTGCACCGGCACCCGCCCTGCCATGTTCAGCCTAACGCGCGACTCGATTGGCGCACGATCACGCGGGGCGCCGGCACCTGGCCGGTCGGCTTCTCGCCGTTCAGCAACTGGAGCATCACGAGAGAAGCCTGCTGGCCGAGTTCGTAGGCCGGGTGGTGCACGGTGGTCAGGGGTGGCAGCGCAAATCGAGCGATGGGCAGGTCGTCGAATCCGACGATCGAGACATCGTGCGGCACCCTCAGGCCGCGCCAGTGCAGCCCCAGGCTGGCGCCAAAGGCCATCTGATCGTTGGCCGCGAAGATGGCGCTGAAAGCCTGACCGCTGTCGAGCAGGCGACCGACCGCGACCAAACCGCTCTCTTCGGTGAACAGACCCGGCACCACGAGCGCCGGCTCGAAGCCGAGGCCCGCCGCCTCGATCGCCGACCGATAGCCTCGCAGCCTCTCGTTGGCATCGGGGTGGGCCGGGTCGCCCGTGATGAAGGCGATCTGCCGGTGACCCCATGCCAGCAGATGGTCGGTCGCGAGCCGGGCACCCTCGAAGTTGTCGAAATCCAGCGACGCGAGCTGCGTTCCCGTCAGGTGACGGCCGGTCACCACCACCGGCATCGTCCTGGCGACGGTGCGCAGCGCCGTGTCGCTGAGCCGGCCGGTGAGCACGATGATGCCGTCGACCCGACGCGCACGCAGGGTCTCGATGCAGCGCGTCTCTTCCGAGGCATTCCACTGGCCACTGACGAACAGCGAGCTGTAGCCCGCCTTGTCGAGTTCATCCTCGATGCCGCGCAACGCCACGCCGTAGAAGGGGCTGTCGATCGCCTGGGTGACGACGCCGATGCTCAAGGTGCGCCCACCGGCCAAGCCACGCGCCACCGGGTTGGGCACGAAACCCAGTTTGGCGATCGCTTCGTCGACCGCCTGCTTCTTCTCGCCGCTGACCACCGCCGTGCCATTCAGGATGCGCGAGACCGTGCTCGCCGAGACACCGGCCAGGCGAGCCACCATGTCCAGCGTCACCACGCCCGCGGCACGCGAGCCCGTTGGCGCGGATGCGGTACGGCGTCGGGTCTGCTGCTTCATGGGTGGGAGCGGAGTTTATGCCGGCAACCCAGGCGGTCACCGCAGAGTGCGCGTACGGTGCCGCCGGCTCGAGATGCGGCTGAAATGGGCTCGCGTCGGGCCAAGGCAGTGCCATACTCAAGGAGAGGCCATTCGATGACCTTGAC
Source organism: Rubrivivax sp. (assembly GCA_035440985.1). GTDB lineage: Bacteria > Pseudomonadota > Gammaproteobacteria > Burkholderiales > Burkholderiaceae_C > Rubrivivax. The sequence continues at coordinate 4,725 of DAORNK010000128.1, forward strand.
TTTGCCGGGCCTGCGCATGCGAGACGCCAGCCGTCCCGTCAGGGTAGCGAGGCGCACCCCTGGAGGCCAGTGCCGGAGATGACGCCTATTTCCGCGATCGACAGCAGTCAAGGCCTGTCCGGGCTCCGATCCAGGAGGAGGGATCAAGAGCAGCCATGACCAAGGCGCTGAAGAATCCTGCGGCCGGCGTCTTTGCCGTGGTGCTGGCGTATGCCCTGTTCGCCGGGCTGTGGATCCTGCTGTCTGACCAGGCGCTGGGCCTGCTCTTCCGTGACCCCGAGGCCATTGTTCGAGCCAGCATGGCCAAGGGCTGGTTGTTCGTCGCGGTGACGACCCTGCTGCTCTACGGTCTGGTGCGACGGCTCACCAACGCCCTGGTCGAAGCCCACCGGCGCGACCTGGCCCACGAACGCGAACGCCAGCAGCCGCCACCCATGCTGGTGGCCATCGCGGACGCCTCCAGCGACGCCATCTTCGCCAAGGACGAAGCTGGCCGCTACCTGCTGTTCAACAATGCAGCCGCGCGCATCGTCGGCAAACCAGCCCTGGAGGCGATCGGCCAGGATGACCGCGCGCTGTTCCCGCCCCAGCAGGCGGAAGCGATGATGGCCAAGGATTGCAGGTTGCGCGCGTCCGGCCAGGCGGAGTCTGGTGAAGAGACATTGCAGACGGCCGTGGGCGAGCGTGTCTTTCTCACCACCAAGGGTCTGCTGCGCGGCGCCGATGGCAGGATCTTCGGCACCTATGGCATTTCGCGCGACATCACCGAGCGCAAGCGCGAAGAGGAAGCGGTGCAGCGGCTGGCCGACGACCGGAGTGCAACGCTGCAGGCCATCCCCGACCTGATGTTCGAGTTCGACGACCAAGGGCGCTACCTCAAGGTCAAGTCCCTGAACCAATCGCTGCTGGCGGCGCCGCCAGACGAACTGCTGGGGCGATCGGTGCGCGAAGTCCTGCCGGCCGAGGCCGCCGCCACGCTGATGCAGGCCCTGGAAGCGGCCGGCCGCACGGGATCGGACTACGGCCGCACGACGACCCTGCCCCTGACATCGGGTATCCGTCACTTCGAGAATTCCGTCGCCCGCAAGCCCAGGCTCGCCGGGCAGGGGGAACGCTTCATCGTGCTGTCGCGCGACATCACCGCACGCCTGTCCGCCGAAGCCGAACTGGACAACCATCGTCACCATCTCGAACAGCTGGTGGCCGACCGCACGGCCGAGCTGGAACAGGCCCGTGCGCAGGCGGACGCGGCCAACCGGGCGAAGTCCACCTTCCTGGCCAGCATGAGCCACGAAATCCGCACGCCGATGAACGCCATCCTGGGCTTCACGCACCTGTTGCGGCGCGACGCCACGTCGTCCCGGGATGCGGATCGCCTGGACAAGATCAGTGGCGCGGCCAAGCACCTGCTGGGCGTGATCAATGACATCCTCGACCTGTCGAAGATCGAGGCCGGCGCTGTCGATCTGGAATCGCACGACTTCGCGCTCGAAGCGGTACTCGGCCACGTGGCGGCGCTCATCGGCGAGAGTGCGGCCGCCAAAGGGCTGGCCGTGCGCATCGAAGGCGACCACGTGCCGCATTGGCTGCGCGGCGACCTGACCCGGCTGCGCCAGGGGCTGCTCAACTTCGCCGGCAATGCCGTGAAGTTCACGGATCAGGGCAGCATCACCTTGCGCGCGCAGTTGCTCGAAACCCAGGAGAACCGCTGCCTGGTGCGCTTCGAGGTCGAGGACACCGGGATCGGCATCGCCCCCGAGGTGCTGCCGCAACTCTTCCGCGCATTCCAGCAAGCCGATGTCTCGACCACGCGGAAGTTTGGCGGTACGGGGCTGGGCCTGGCCATCACGCTTCAGTTGGCTCGCATGATGGGGGGGGACGCGGGAGCGCAGAGCAACCCGGGCTCGGGCAGTTGCTTCTGGTTTACCGCCTGGCTGGAGCGGGGCGTAGCGGTCGTGCCCGCCGAACCTGACGCCGGCATCAGCGCTGCGGAGCTGCGGCGCCGGCATGCCGGTGCCCGCGTCCTGCTGGTCGAGGACAACCCGGTCAATCGCGAAGTGGCCACCGAACTGCTGCGGGAGGCCGGGCTGGTGGTCGAGCCGGCCGAGAACGGCCGCGTGGCCGTGGACAGGCTGCTCGGCGGTCGCTACGCGCTGGTCCTGATGGACATGCAGCTGCCCGAGATGGACGGCCTGGAAGCGACACGGCTCATCCGCCGCTTGCCGGGGAAACATGCCCTGCCGATCCTGGCCATGACCGGCAATGCCTTCGAGGACGACCGGCGCGCCTGTCTGGCGGCCGGCATGGACGACTTCGTCGCCAAACCGGTCGATCCACCGGCACTGTATGCCACGCTGCACAAGTGGTTGTCGAAGGCCGATGACGTGGCGCCGGCTCGACAGGACGGCGCCGATGGGGCGGCCATCCACCCTGACGCGCCGGCATGCGACCGCAATCCCGAAGCGATCATCGCCCGGCTGGAGCGACAGGCAGGCGTCGATGCCCAGCAGGGGCTTCGGGTGCTGAGGGGTAACCGGGACAAGCTGATTCACCTGCTGCGCGTGCTGGCGAAGACGAGCCAACGTGACGTGCAGCAGCTGCAGGCCAGCCTGCAGCGTGGCGACCGTGAGGGGGCCAGACGCATCGCCCACTCCATCAGGGGTGCGGCAGCGACGCTCGGGGCCCATGCCCTGACCCAGGCTGTGCTGGCCCTGGAGGCGAGATTGCGCGAGATGCCGGAACCACCGACTGCCGAGCTGGCAGAAGCAGTGGCCGCCGTGACTTCGCAGCTGGATCTGTTGCTGCACGTCGCCGGCGCACCAGGGCTGGGGGACGACCAGGTGTGCGGACTGGCCGCGCCGTCGGGTGCATAGCGCTTCACGCCAGCGAAGCGCGGACGGGCTGCGAGGAATCTGCAGCGACCCCGGCAGGTACTCGGCCAGAATCGCCCACGCCCAGACACCCGCGGAGCCAAGCCGGTGACCCTCCTTTTCTGGCCCGACTGCGGGCATCACCTGCTGCAAGCCGACACCGGCCTACCTGGCAGCCTGGCTGGCGCGGCCCGAGCTGGCCCTGGTGGGCGAGTCCTGCCGCGCCGAGATCGCCCTGCACGAAGCCCTGCGGCGCGACCCGCTGCGCCCGGTGCCTGCGCGGGACCTGGCCGCACTGCAGGACGCCGACGCGCGCGAAAACTACGGTCACTTCCTGGGCCTGCGCGATGCGCTGCTGCAGGCCGGCACCTTGCAGGGCTGGCTGCTGCAGCTCTGGCGCCAGGGCGCGGTACGGGTACCGCCGCTGTTCATCGATCTGGTGGTGCAGGCCGTGGTGCGTGGCCTGCTGGACGGCGAGAATGCCTTCGAAGCGCGCGCCGCTGAACTGCTGTTCCGCACGCAACGCATCAGCACGCACGAAGGCCGGCGCCTCGCCGGCGACCAGCAGACGCTGGACCTGCAGCGCGAGACGGGCGGCTTCGGTGACCTGGGCCGCCTGCTCGCCCAGGCTGCCCTGCCCGTCAGGACCCAGCAAATGCAGGCGCTGCAGGCCGAGACCGCAGCAGCCTACTGGGCAGAGGCCTCGCGCCCCGGTGGCCGCCACACCTTCCTGCTCGACCTGACCCATGAGGTCCGGCAGGAACTCGGCCACGGCCTGAGCTTTCAGCTGACGCTGGCGCACTCGGGCCTGAAGGCGCTGGCCACGGTGCTGGAACGCTGGGTTCGGCAACTGCTGGGCGTGGCGGTGCGCATCACGCCGCTGCAGAAGGTGGACGACGCCGGCTGGCGCTGGCACCTGGGGCTGGATGCCGAAGCCAGCCGCCTGCTCGACGATCTCTACCAGGGGCACGACGTCGAGCCCGATCGGCTGCAGCGCCTGCTCAGCCTTTTCCGGCTGGACTTCGACGATGCTGCCGAGATGCGCCCTGATGTCGCCGGCAAGCCGGTCTATCTGGGCCTGATGGCGACGACCGGGCAACTGCTGCGGCTCAAGCCGCAGAACCTGCTGTTGAATCTGCCACTGGCGGCCTCCGTCTAGCCCTGACGCTGATCAAGTCCGGTGGTCTTCGGCCTTGCCGTTGGCACGACAAGCGCTGCTACACTGGGTCAGGTCAGGAGAGAGTCCCCAATCCCACCGGTGCCGGGACCGCCGAAGGCGCAGAGGGAGGGCAAGGTGCCACCTCGAACGCTCAGGCAAAAGGACTGGCTCGTTCACCTCACTGGAGAGAGGCCGCCCGGCAACCCCTGGCGGCCCACCGAAGGGGCAAGGCCTGCCGACCGCCGTGCGCGATGGGGCAGTGCTGAATCTCTCAGGTAAAGCGGACAGCGGGGGCCCGGCACACCGTCCAGGCGGTGATCGCATCGATGCCCTTGAAAGGTCCGTCCCATGTCCGCTTCGCCCGACGCCCTGCTTCTGCAGACCCCTTTGCACGCCCTGCATCTGAGCCTGGGCGCACGCATGGTCCCGTTCGCCGGCTATGCCATGCCGGTGCAATACCCGTCGGGGCTGATGGCCGAGCACCGGCAGTGCCGCGATTCGGCGGCGCTGTTCGACGTCTCGCACATGGGACAGGTGCGTCTGGTCGGCGATGGCGCCGCCGCTGCACTGGAGACCCTGGTGCCGGTGGACGTGATCGACCTGGGCGCGGGCCGCCAGCGTTACGCCTTCTTCACCAATGCCAGCGGCGGCCTGCTCGACGACCTGATGATCGTGCGGCCCGACACTTCGGCGCAGGGCGCCTTCGGCGACCTGTTCCTGGTCGTCAATGCCGGCTGCAAGGACGCCGACATCCGCCATCTGCAGACCCACATCGGCCACCGCTGCCTGGTGCAGCCGATGCCCGAACGCGCGCTGCTGGCGCTGCAGGGCCCCAAGGCCGTCGAGGCCCTGGCCCGGTTGAACACCGGCGTGGTCCAGATGGCCTTCATGACCGGCGCCGTGTTCAGCCTGCTGGGTGTGGCCTGCATGGTCACGCGCTCGGGCTACACCGGTGAAGACGGCTTCGAGATCTCGGTGCCGGCCGAACATGCGCAGGCGCTGGCCGAGGCCCTGCTGGCCCAGCCCGAAGTCAAGCCGGCCGGCCTGGGGGCACGCGACACGCTGCGTCTGGAAGCCGGCCTGTGCCTGTACGGCCACGACATCGACACCACCACCAGCCCGGTCGAGGCTGGCCTGACCTGGGCCATCCAGAAGGTGCGCCGCCCCGGTGGCGCGCGCGCCGGCGGGTACCCCGGGGCCACGGTGGTCGAGAGCCACCTGGCCGGCGGCGCACCCAGCAAACGCGTGGGCCTGGTGGGCCTGGAGCGTGTGCCGGTGCGCGAAGGCACGCTGCTGTTCGACGCCCACGGCCACAAGCTGGGCAAGGTCAGCAGCGGCACGCTGGCGCCCAGTGTCGATCAGCCGATCGCGATGGCCTACCTGCCGGTGGACCACGCCGCCGTGCAGCACGAGGTCTACGCCGAGGTGCGTGGCAAACGGCTGCCGATGCGTGTCGTGCCCCTGCCCTTCCATCCCCATCGCTACAAGCGCTGAAGCCCATCCGATTTTCTTGTCCCGCCCTGCTGTCTGAACCCCAAGGAGAACTCCCATGACCACCATGTACACGCCCGACCACGAGTGGATCAACATCGAAGACCACGAAGCCGCCATCGTCGGCATCACGCACCATGCCGGCGAAGCGCTGGGTGACGTGGTCTTCGTCGATCTGCCGGAAGTCGGGCGCGTCTACAACAAGGGCGAAGTGGCCGGCGTCGTCGAATCGGTGAAGGCGGCAGCGGACATCTACATGCCGGTGACCGGCGAAGTCGTCGAAGTGAACGAGGACCTGCGCGCCAACCCCGGCCTGGCCAACAGCGACCCGCTGGGCAACGGCTGGTTCTTCAAGGTGCACATCACGAAGATGGAAGAGTTCGACCAGCTGATGGACCCGCCGGCGTACGACGCGCTGCTCAAGACACTCTGACCCCAACGCCCGGAAACCGCCATGCCGACGCCCGACCTGAAGCCGCTGACCGAACTCGAAGTCACCGAGGCCTTTCGCGCCCGCCACATCGGCC
>DAORNK010000129.1:0-10721 GCA_035440985.1 Rubrivivax sp.
GCCTCAGCACCACGGCGTGGGCCTGCAGCGGGCTGCCCGGCTCGCGGCCTGTCGCCGCCAGGGCCTGCAGCCGCGCCGCCACGGGCTGCACGCAGGCCCACAGTTCGGCACAGCTGAGGTGCCCGAAGTCACCCAGCAGTGCCGGTGCGGCCCCGGCAAACTGCGCCGCACGTTGCAGGGCAGCGCCCAGCGTGGAGGATGAAAGGGGGGCAGACAAGGCGGGTACGGGTGAACGTGGGGCCGCCCGGCAAGGCGGCGCTGCGGGCCGTGATGATGCAGCAAGCCCTGCCCGCGGGCGCCCGGGCCGGTACCATCCGCCCCCTAGTGGAGGACGCACGATGCGCTTTGCCCAACCCCTGATGCTGGCCAGCCTGGCCCTCACCGCCCTCGCGACCCACGCGCAAAGCGTCAACCTGCCACCATCGCTGCAGGCTGATGTGCGCAACGTGCCGACCGTCCTGCACGGCAGCACGGTGCCGGATCCCTACCGCTGGCTGGAAGATTCCCGCAACCCGCAGGTGCGCAGCTGGATGCGTGGCCAGGGCGACTTCGCGCGCTCGGTGCTGGACCGCATCGACGGGCGCGACGCCATCGCCAAACGCCTGGCGGAGCTTTCCGACGCGCGCGGCGACGCCATCCGCAGCCTGGTGCGCATGCCGGGTGATCGCTACTACTACCTGAAGCGCAAGGTCGGCGAAAAGCAGTTCAAGCTGGTCATGCGGGAAGGCCTGGCGGGCGCGGAGAAGCTGCTGGTCGACCCCGAAGTCGACGCTAGGCGCACCGGCGTGCCGCATGCCATCAACTACTTCCGGCCCTCGTGGGACGGCCGGCATCTGGCCTATGGACTGTCGGCCGGCGGATCGGAGCAGGCTTCCCTGTACCTGCTGGACCTGCGCAGCGGCCGGCTTCAGGGCCGGCCCGTACCCAGGGTCTACGAGACCGGCCTGAACTGGCTACCCGACAGCCGTTCGTTCACCTACACCCAGCTGGCGGCGCTCAAACCCGGCCGGCCCGAGGTGGAGACCTACATGGACGCCCGCGCGATGTGGCAGCAGCTGGGCGCCCCACACGCCCGGCCCGTGTTCGGCCCCACCGTGACGCGCCACCTGGGCTTGCAGCGGCTGGACATGGGCGAGCTGCTCACCGTGCCCGGCAGCCGCTGGGTGGTGGCGCGCACCACCGACACCACGGTGCCAGAAGGCAAGCTCTTCGTGGCGCCGCTGGCCACGCTGGGCAAGCCCGGCACACCCTGGCGCCGCCTGGCCACCGAGGCCGACAAGCTGGTGGACCTGGCCTTGCAGGGCGACGCACTGTACGTGTTGACCCAGGCCGGCGCCCCGCGCCGCAAGCTGGTGAAGGTCGATCTGGCGCAGGGCCGCGTCGAAGGCGCACCGGTGGTCGTCGCCGGGCCCAAGGATGCGGTGCTGGAGGAGTTTGCCCTCACCCCCACGGCCATCATCACGGCCGTGCGCCACGGCACCCATGTCACGCTGCACCGACATGACCGTGGCGACAGCCTGGGGCGGCCCCTGCCGGCCCCCGCGCCGGGCACTTCCTTCCTGGCCGCCGCGCCGGCGCAGGACAGCGAGCAGCTGATCATCGCCTTCAGCAGCTGGACCGAACCGCCGCGCTGGCTGCGCCTGGACGGTGACCAGCTCAGCGAGGTGAAGCTCGGCGTTCAAGGCATTCCCGCCGGCCTGCCCGAGGTCGTCGTGACCGAGGTCGACGTACCCAGCCACGATGGCGTGCGCGTGCCGATGACCATCCTGCACAGGAAGGGCCTGGCACTGGACGGCCGCAACCCGGTGCTGCTGAATGGCTACGCGTCGTACGGGATGTCGATCTCGGCGCACTTCTCGACCGACACGATGGCCTGGATCGAACGCGGGGGTGTCGCCGCCTACATCAACCCGCGGGGCAGCGGCGTGCACGGCGACGAATGGCACCGTGCCGGTTTCAAGGCCACCAAGCCCAACACCTGGAAGGACGGCATCGCCGGCGCCAGGTACCTGATCGCCAAAGGCTACGGATCGGCCAGGACGATGGGCATCATCGGCGGGAGCGCCGGCGGCATTTTCGTCGGCCGCGCGGTGACGGATGCGCCGGACCTCTTTGCCGCGGCCATCTTCGACGTCGGCGTGCTGGACGCGCTGCGGGCGGAGGAAAGCGCCAATGGCGTCACCAACATCAGCGAGTTCGGCAGCATGAAGGACCCGGCCGAATTCAAGGCCCTGCTGGCCATGAGCACCTACCACGCGATCCAGGATGGCAAGGCCTATCCGGGCGTGCTGCTGGTGCACGGCTTGAACGACCCGCGCGTCGATGTCTGGCACAGCGCCAAGACCACCGCCCGGCTGCAGGCCGCGCAGGCCGGCCTGCCCGACGCGCGCCCGGCCCTGCTGCGCCTGGATGCGCAGGCCGGCCACGGCATCGGCAGCACGCTCACCCAACGCCAGGCCATGTCCGCCGACACGCAGAGCTTCCTGCTGTGGCAGATGGGCAAGCTGGGGCTGAAGGACTGACCGCCGGGGCCGGCGCCTTAGACTGGCCGCATGCTGCTCACACCGGTCGCCCTGCAACACGCCAGCCGGCTGATCAATCACGGCCCGACGGTGCTGATCAGCACCGAACACCAGGGCCGGCGCAACCTGATGGCGGCTGCCTGGTCGATGCCGGTGGAGTTCACGCCACCGCGCGTCGCGGTGGTGATCGACAAGCGCACCTTCACGCGCGAGCTGCTCCAGGCCAGCGGCCGGTTCGCCATCGGGCTGCCCCCGGCCGCACTGGCCGGGCTGACCCATGCCGTGGGCAGCGAGAGTGGGCGCGAGGTCGACAAGTTCGAACGCCATCGCCTGGCCTGGGCACCGGGCCCCGAGCTGGGCCTGCCGCTGGTGGCCGGCTGCGTGGCCTGGCTGGAGCTGCGCCACATCCCGGAGCCGCACGCCGAAACCGCCTACGACACGGTGTTCGGCGAGGTGGTTTCGGCACAAGCCGATGCGCGCGTGTTCGCCCACGGGCGCTGGTCCTTCCGCGACGACAACACCGAGCTGCACACCCTGCACCACCTGGGCGGCGGCGTGTTTGCCGTGCCTTCGCGCACCGTGCGGGCCGGGCCGCCCGATGCGGTGGGCTGAACCGCCAGGCCAACAGATGCACGAAACCCCCCTGACCGCACTGGTGCTCAGCGGCGGCGGCGCACGGGCCGCCTACCAGGTGGGCGTGCTGCGCGCGCTGGTGCGCATACGGCGCAGCGCGCTGGGCCCGATGGCGCGTCTGCGCAACCCCTTCGGCGTCATCTGTGGCACTTCGGCCGGCGCCATCAACGCTGCGGCGCTGGCCTGCCAGGCCGACCGTTTCGAAGCCGCGGTGGAGGTCGTCGCCCAGGTCTGGCGGCAGTTCCACGCCGAGCAGGTCTACCGTGCCGATTCGCTGGGTGTCATCCGCAGTGGCGCACAGTGGTTGACGATGCTCTCGCTGGGCTGGGCCATCGCCCGCTGGCGGCGTGTGCGGCCCCGCTCGCTGCTGGACAACACACCGCTGGCCGGCCTGCTGCAGCGCCTGGTGCCGCTGCAGCGCCTGCCCTTCATGCTGCAGCAAGGCTACCTGCAGGCGCTGGCCGTCAGCGCATCCAGCTACTCCAGCGGCGAGCACTACACCTTCTACGAGAGCGCGCAGCCGGTCGAACCCTGGCTACGTTCGCAGCGTGTGGCGGTGCCGGCACGCCTGACCCTGGAACACCTGCTGGCATCGTCGGCCATCCCGTTCGTCTTTCCGGCCGCGCGCATCGATGCGGCCGGCGAAGGGGGCTGGTTCGGCGATGGGTCGATGCGGCAGACCGCGCCGCTGTCACCCGCCATCCACCTGGGGGCGCAACGGCTGCTCATCGTCGGCGTCGGGCGCATGCAGGACAGCGGGGGCCGCACCCAGACCGATGGCGGCTACCCCAACCTGGCGCAGATCGCCGGCCATGCGATGTCCAGCATCTTCCTGGACGCTCTGGCGGTGGACATCGAACGACTGCGCCGCATCAATCGCACGCTGGCGCTGCTGCCCGAAACGGCGCTGGCCGACACCGACCTGCGCCCCCTGGAGACGCTGGTCATCGCTCCGTCCAAGCGGCTGGACGAAATCGCCGCACGGCACCTGGGTGACCTGCCCGCGCCGGTGCGCGGACTGCTGCGCGGCGTGGGCGTGGGCGGGCGCGGCCAGCAAGCGCGCGGCGCGACGCTGGCCAGCTACCTGCTGTTCGAAGCGCCCTACACCCAGGAGCTGATGGCGCTGGGTGAAGCCGATACCGAAGCACGGCGGGATGAGGTGTTGCGCTTCTTCGCCTGGGACACGGCGCCAGGGCGTCTCCGCGTGGCCGGCCGGGCCGAGCCCGACATCCTGCTGCCCTAACGCGACGACCCGCCACGTCGCTGCGCGGTGGCGGCATCGGCGGCGGCGGCATCGCCTGGCCGCATGGCAATGATGATGGATGCAAGGCGAGGCGACTCGCGCAGGGTTTGCAGAGCGGGATCCCTGGGCAGCCACCAGCCGCGGCGGCAGCCCAGTAACGCTGCGCGTTCCAGCGCGTCCAGCGCTGCCCGGCTGTCGCCTCGCAGTGCGGCGACGCGGGCCTGGAGTAGCGCCAGGCTGTGCCACACCACGCGCTGGCGTTGGAGCCGGTCGAGTTCCGCCGCCGCGGCGTCCAGCAATGGCTGCGCTCGCGCCGGCTGGCTCAACGTCACGAACAAGGCGGCCAGGTCGATGTGGAACGAGCGGCCGAGGAAGGTCTCCCAGGGCCCGTCCAGCGTGATCGGGTCGCCCAGGATCAGCCCTGCCACCGGCTCGGCCAAGCGCGCGGCGGCCGCTTGATCCCCGCTGAGCAAGTGCAGCCAGGCCAGTGACGCCTGCGCACCCGGCGTCAGGTCGGGCACTGGAATGGCACGCAGGCGGCCGATGGCCTGCTCCAAGGCGGTGCGGTCATTGGAGGCCAGCGCGGCAATGCCCGCCTCACCGATGAGAAAGGGCAATGTCGGCGCGTTGTCGATGGCCTGTGCGAAAGCCTTGCGCGCCGCTTCGTGCAAGCCAAGATCCAGGCACAGCCAGGCCATTTCGCGCTGGATGTCGTAGCGGCGCCCGTTTAGTGCGGCCGCCTCTTGATAGCGGGCCAGTGCCTGGGCAGTGTCGCCCTGGGCGTAAGCCAGCGCACCGGCGCTGCGTGCCACGTTCGGATGTTGCGGTGCCAGTTCGCGCGCCCGGGCCAGCTGTTCGTGTGCCAGCGTGAACTGCCCTGCGTCGCCGGCCGCATGGGCCAACAGCAGCGGGATGAGGAAGTTGACGGGGTCCAGTTGGCCAGCCTTGGCGTACAGCGCAATGGCCTCCAGAGGACGGCCGTCGAAGGCGGTGCCCATGGCACGCCAGAACTGTGCCGATGCCGCGTTCGGGTTCAGTTCCAGTGCGCGCTGCAGGTGCACCTCGGCATCGGCCAGGCGCAGGGCCGACAAGAAGACATAGCCCTGCACCGCATGCGCGGTGGCCGAATCGGGGGCCAGCGCCAGCGCCTTCTCGACGAAGGGTTGCGCAAGGCCCACCGCGGCTCGCAACGGGAGGCCTTCGAAATCCTTGGCAGCCATCCAGCCCAGCGCCAGACCAGCCCAAGCGTTGGCGAACAGCCCATCGTGCTCGGTGGCGCGCTTGAAGTCAGCACGCGCACTGCGCACCGCTTCCGGCGTGGCCTGACGCAGGTGCTGGACACCGGCAAAGTAGGCCTCCAGCGCCGCAAAGTTGCGTGCCGATCCCGCTGGCGCAGCCAGCTGGCGGGGTTGCAGGCTCAAGGCGCCCAGCAAGGCGGTCGTGACTTCCGCTGCCAACCCAGGCAACTGCGTCAGGCTGCGGTCGAATCGGCCCGTCCACAGTGCACGGCCACTGGCCTGTGCGCTGAGTTCCAGGTCGAGCGTCACCCTATCGGCCTGACGCTGCAGGGTGCCGCGCACACGGTGTGTGGCACCCAGCCGCTCGGCGATGGCGCCGGCATGCTGCCCCTGGGCCGCCAGCAGCAGCGAAGAGTGACGTGCAGACACCTGGATGCCCGCCGCCCGTTCCATCGCCACCTGCACCTCGTCGGTCAGGCCGGCAGCGAGTGCGGCCTGGGCCGGCTCGCTGGCATCCGCAAAGGGCAGCACCACCAGTCTCAGCGCAGGCTCGGCGGCCCAGTCTGCCTGGCGCCACGTGCGTACACCCCAGGTCGCGGCAAGCAAACCGCTGAAGGCGGCCAGCGCAATCCAGCCTCGCCGGTGCCAGCCCATTGGGCGCCTCGGCGCGGCAGCGGCTTCTGGCGATGGGGGCAGCTCCGGGTCGCCAGCGGATGGTGCGTCACTGGCAATCAGGGCCGGCGGCAGCACCGGCATCAGCAGCCGGTAGCCCTTGCGCGGCACGTTGGCGATGTAGCGCGGCTGGTCGCTTTCGTCACCCAGCGACCGGCGCAACAGCGCCACCGCCTTGTAGACCGAGTTGGGGGTGACCACCACACCTGGCCAAACCGTGTCCAGCAACTCGTCCGTCGACACCACCTGCCCGGGCTTGCGCGCCAGGGCCATCAGCAGGCTCATCTGCCGCGGCTCGAGCTTGACGATCTCACCGTCGGCCCGCAATTCGTCGAGTTGCGGGTCGGCCACCCAGCGCCCGATCTGCACCGGCACTGTGCCAGACCTTGCGTCACCGGGCGGAATAGAGGAATCGGATGCCATTGGCGGTGCCCTGCCCACTGCAGCCTGTGCGCCGATGGTCAGAGAAAAGCAAGAGATCCGCAAGACAAGGGTCAGGACTTTGCGGGGCAACGCTGCGACAACGGCGGCCAGGGCAGTGCGCGGAGTGCAACAGAAGGAGGTGAACATGCGATGGCTAACCGACTGGCTGGCAGCCGCAACCTTGGGTTTGGCAGTGGGCCTGCTGACCATGAGTTGGATGCCGACGGGGCAAACGACACGGGGTGGCCCGAGCGCTGGGATGCAGGCCGGAGCCGCCGAACGTCCCTGCGTGGACCGGCCGCTGCACCTGCTGGCTGGCGCTGGAACGCGGGGAAGGCCTTGAACGCGCCGCGCGCTCCGCACGCCTTGCGGTGGGTCTGGTGGGCCGTGACCTGGTCGGTATTGCCCATGGCGCCTGCCTGCGGTGGCGCAGCGCCGGAGGCCGGGCCGGTGGTCATCAACACCCAGCCGTTGTCACCCGCCACACGGTCCCGGCTGGAGGCCACCTACAGAACCCGATTGCTGGCGGGGCGCTACTGGTACGACCCCCGCACCGGCTGGTGGGGCGTGGAAGGCGGCCCGACGATCGGCCTGGTGCACGCCGGCCTCGCACTGGGCGGTCCGCTGCGCGCGGATGCCTCGCACGGCAGCAGCGGTGTGTTCATCAACGGCCGCCAGTTGCATGGCATGGAGGTGACCTACCTGCGCACACTGGGCCCGGTCTGGCCGGGACGCTACTGGGCCGATGCGCTGGGCAATGTGGGGCTTGAAGGCCAGAGCCTGCCGTTCGCCAATCTCTATGCGTTGGCGCAACAACGCCACGGCGGACCACCACCTACGCAGGGTGGAAGTGGCGCCTTCAGCAGCGAAGGCAACTGCCTGATGTACCAACGGCGTGACCTCTCGGGAACTTCGTACGGGGCCTCGGTGGGCTGCTGAAGGCCCAGGCAAGAGCGCCATCGGTCACCACGGAAAGAAAGGTGTTCCATGAATCTCATCAGCAAATGGTTCAGCATGGGCTTGGTTCTCGTCGCTGGAGTGGCTGGATGCGGCCCCACCGACCACCAGGACGCCGGTTGCGGCTTCCCTGTCGCGTGCCCTCAGATCGCCTTCGTGGAACATCCAAAGGACGTGACCGTCGTTGAAGGTGGCACCGCCTTGTTCCAAGTGGTCGTGAGTTCCGTGTCGGCCAACCCGGTCCGGGTGACCTGGAGCGCGTGCAATGCCGGCGTTCCGATCGATGCCTGCGACTGGGATGCGCCTACCGGATCGCAGGCGACGTCCGCCTTCTCCCTGACGGTGGGCCCGGTGAATGCGTCCATGAATGGCAGGCGGTACCGGGCCACGGCTCTCGCCGATGACGGCCAGGTCCTGCGCAGCCTTGCCGCCACGCTCACGGTGCTCGCCGCAACGGCTCCAGGCCCCTTGGGGCCGGTCGGCTTCAACGATGGCGACTTCGCGGCCGGCGACTGGACCCTGACCACCTACCTCGGTGGCAATGGCGGCACCGTGCAGGTCGCGCCGGTGGCCTCAGGTGGGCACCCCGGGTCGTACCGGTCCATCCTGCACCAGGTCAACGCCGCGGCCGACCCGGCCAGCACCTCGCGGCTGTTCTCGCTGCACTTCAAATCCGGCGCCACCTACGACCCGGCGGCTTCTGGCGCCATCGTCGCCATTGACTACGCCCAGGAGTCGCGCCTGATCAGCACTGGTGGCAGCCAGCAAGCCACCTCGCTCGCACTGCGCCAGGCGGGACAGACCTTCTACGCCACCCGTGCCTACCAGACCATCTCCGAGGCCGACTGGGCCGCCAAGGGTATGACAGGCCTGCTGGCCACCGACTTCGTGGCCCTCATGCCCGATACCAGCGAGACCGCCCTGTACCCGGACTTTTCCGCCACCGGCCAGCCGATCCAGTTCGGCTTCCTGCGTGCCAATTCCACGTCCCTCGGCGGTGGGGGTTACGCGGTCGAGACCGGTATCGACAACTGGTCGGTGGTGGTGCGCCGCGCCCCATAGGCGAATCTGGACGATCACGCCGGCTCGGACACCCCCAAACCCAACTCGGAGGGTTCGGCCAGGGTGCTTTGCGCCTCCAACGGGCGCGCCAGGCCGGGGTGTGCTGCCAGGCCGCAGGGCCAGGGCGGCTGCGGCAAGGCCAGCGCCAGCGCACAAGCCGCAGCATGGCCCAGGTCACCGTCCAGGCTGTGTGTGACGATCACACCCAGACCCTGTGCCGTTGCTGTCTGCGCCAGTGCCATGCAGCGCACTAGGCCCAGCATCGCCGGCTTGAGCACCAGTGCAGCCGGGCGACGATCGGGAGGGAGCGCCAACAAGGCCGCTGCGCGCAGCGGATCGTCCAGCGATTCATCGGCAGCCCAGGGAATCGGCAGCTCCGGCATACGCAGCAACGCGTCGCCGTCCAGCGGCTCCTCGACCACCTCCACGCCGAAGGATGCCCACTCGGCCAGGCGCGCCCGCAGGTGCACCGGATCGACCTGCCCGTTGGCATCCAGCCGCAGCCGCACCTTGCCTGGCGCAGCGGCGTCGGCCGCCGCGCGCACGGCGGCCAGCAGCGCCTGTTCCTGCGCCACGCTGCGGTCGGCCCGCGCGACCTTGAGCTTGAGCACGGCATGACCGCGTGCGGCCGCCACGCCGGCAGCCGCGATGGCACCCGCTTCGTCGTCGGGCAGCAGCACGCTCACTGGCACGGCCTGCAGTGCGCGCCCCTGCGCCAGCCAAACCGCCGCACTCTGCCCGGCTCGACGTGACAGCAGGTCCAGCAATGCACACTCCAACGCGAAACGGGCGCTGGGCGCCCGGGCCAGCGCAGCCTCCAGAGGCGCCAGCGCGGCAGCAATGCTGTGCGCACCGCCACCCGTTGGTGGCAGATCCAGGGCCGAACCCGCCAGCAGATCCAGCACGGCATGGGCGCTGTCGGCAGCGTCGCGGCTGTAACCGGGCAGTGGCAATGCCTCGCCCAGACCGATGTGGCCTTGCGCATCGCGCAGACGGATGCGCACCGCATGGCGCGGCCGGTCGACACCGCGCACCCGCAGCACACCCACGGCCACGCGGCGCGGCGCGTCCAGGTGCGCTCGCATCACGTGCACGCTCAGCAATTCAAGGAAAGCGCTTGAACTGCTTGAAGTTCGGCTTGCGCTTTTCCAGGTAGGCCTGCTTGCCTTCCTGGCCTTCTTCACTCTGGTAGTAGAGCAGCGTGGCGCTGCCGGCCAGCTCCTGCAGGCCGGCCTGGCCGTCGCAATCGGCATTCAGCGCAGCCTTCAGGAAGCGCAGCGCGGTCGGGCTGTTGGCCAGCATCTCGCGCGCCCATTGCGCGGTTTCGGCTTCCAGTTGCGCCAGCGGCACCACGACGTTGACGAGGCCCATGGCCAGCGCCTGCTGCGCGTCGTACTGGCGGCACAGGAACCAGATCTCGCGCGCCTTCTTCTGGCCCACGATGCGCGCCATGTAGCTGGCGCCATAACCACCGTCGAAGCTGCCCACGCGCGGGCCGGTCTGGCCGAAGCGGGCGTTGTCGGCGGCGATGGTGATGTCGCAGATCATGTGCAGCACATGGCCACCGCCGATGGCGTAGCCGGCCACTGACGCGATGACGGGTTTGGGCAGCGTGCGGATCTGGCGCTGCAGGTCCAGCACGTTCAGGCGCGGCACGCCATCGTCGCCCACATAACCGCCGTGGCCGCGCACACGCTGGTCGCCACCGGAGCAGAAGGCCATCTCGCCCATGCCGCGCAGGATCACCACGCCCACCTCGGCGTCGTCGCGTGCGTTGGAAAACGCATGCTGCATCTCCTGCACCGTCAGCGGGCGGAAGGCGTTGCGCACCTCGGGGCGGTTGATGGTGATGCGGGCGATGCCTTCGGCCTTCTCGTAGACGATGTCGGTGTAGCCGCAGTCACACAGGGTCCAGTTCACGTCGCTCATGCTTTCTCCACAAAGACTGCCAGCGATGCTGCCACATCGGCC
>DAORNK010000130.1:0-289 GCA_035440985.1 Rubrivivax sp.
CCTTGCTCGTCGCCTGCGGCACGCCGCCGCCGGCACCGCGGCTGTATCAGTTGCGCGCCGCGCCGCCGATGCCGGTGGTGGCGCAGCCCTCCACCCAGACCGTGCAATTGCAGGCCGTGAGCCTGCCTGAGCTGCTGGAACGCGATGCGCTGCTCATCCCCCAGGGGCAGGCTGGGCTGGATGCGCTGAGCGGCCATCGCTGGGCCGAGCCGCTGCGCGACGCCGTGCCGCGTGTGCTGCGGCAGGATCTGGCCGCCCTCATCGGCGAAGCGCGTGTCTGGACGAGCCC
>DAORNK010000130.1:340-7835 GCA_035440985.1 Rubrivivax sp.
GGCGTGGATCTGGAAGCGCGCTGGACCATGTCCGACACTACGGGCCAATTGCCGCCGCGGGTGGAGCTGGCGCGCATCGAGGCCACCGCTGCCGGCTCCGAGCCGGATGCGCTGGTGGCGGCGCATCGGCTGGCGCTGTGGCAGCTGGCGCAGCAGCTTGCCGGGGCGTTGCGGTGAGGCCGAGCCGCGCTCAGGCCGCGCGACGCTTGCGCTGACGGTTGCTGGCCAGGCCCACGAGGCCCAGTGCGGCCAGTGCCAAGGAATGCGGCTCGGGCACGGTGCCGCCGGACTGTGAAAACACCAGATTGTCGATGCCCACCGAACCCAGGTTGGACAGGTAGAGGTGCACCGCGCCCTGAGTGGAAAAGGCGCTCAGATTGGATACGAGATAGATCTGGTTTGGCGACAGCGATCCATTCGTGACGAACAGGTTCGGTACGTCGAAACTGCCGAGATCGTCCCAGATCCGGATCGCGGTCTGATAGGTACCGTTGGACCACGTGGCGAGGGTGAAGCTGTCCAGTCGAACTTCGAAGCCGGCATCTGGCGTCAGCACCAGTTCGAACGGCACGTTGAAGGCGACGTGGCCCAGCGCCCAGTCCAGGCTGAAACTGCCGCCATACCCGCTGGCCCAGAGCGAAGGGGCGCTGGTACCCTGCGGGGTGATGAAGTCGAGCGTGACATTGGGCGTCCAGCCGCCCGCTGCGCCGTAGGTGGCGCCCCCTTGCGTTGCGGCGTCGACCCGGTCGCCGTAGGCGGCGATGCCGCCGGTGCCGAAGGTCGAAGTAAAGGTCAGAACGGTGGCGTGCGTGAGTGGTGTGGCCGCGGCCAGGCCCAGGGCCAGCGGGAGCAGGCGTGGGAGCTTGAGCATGGGGTGTTCCTTCTGTCGTGCAGCGGGAACGTCTCCCGCGGCGCGGATGCTCGGCGGTGGGCCGTCACGTGGGCGTCACGTGGGCTCGCAGGCCGGCCCCCGAAACAGGGGGTGCGGTGCTTCAGACCGCGTGCAGGGCGCGCAGGGCCGGGGCGGCGGCCAGCGTCTCCCGGTGGCCCGCAGCGATGCAGCGTTGCCTGTACTCGCGCGAGAAGCCGGTGTAGTAGCCGAACTCGGGGTGCAGCAGCACATCTGCGCTGTCGGCATCGGGCCGTGTCAGTGCCCGCTTGCGCAAGTCGCCCGGGCGCCAACGTTCGGTGCCGGGCGGGGCCAGGTCTTCATGGGCCGATGCGTCCACCGCCAGCACACGCGTGGCGCCCAACGCGCGCGCCACCCGCACCGGCAGCGGCATCACCAGATCGGCGTCGGCATGACGCTGGCCGTGGATGCGCACCGGCGCAAACTGGCCTTCGATGGCGGCGGATGCCTGCACCGCCAGGCCCAGGTCACCGCGGTTGAAGGCCACCACGCTGCGGTCCGCCAGCCGCTGCGCCACGCAGACCATCGGGATGGGCAGGTCCTGCAGCAGCCGGTGGCGTGCTTGTTCGCGCATCAGCTCAGCCAGGCCGCTGCCACTGAGCCGTTCGCTGGCGCCCACCGCCACGCGGGTCAGGCCCCAGGGCTGCAGATCCAGCGCCAGCGTCTCGATCTCACGGGCGCTGCGCCCGGCCGCGCGCAGGCAACCCACTGCGGCGCCGGCCGATGCGCCGACGATGACATCCGGCACCAGGCCCAGTTCGTCCAGCGCCTTGAGCACCCCCACGTGGACAAAGCCGCGCGGCCCGCCCGAGCTGAAGACCCAGGCCGTGCGCGGCACACGGGGCAGGGGGGCGCTGGCGGGTGCGTCGGGGCCATCGTGGTTGGCGTCGGGCTCCAACGCGCAGCCGGCCAGCAGCAGGGTGGCCAACAGGCTGCGCCGTCGCAGACCGGCGGTTTGTGGCACAACAGCGGGCCTGCGTGGGCTTTGCCAGAAAATCGACGGGTCACCGAGCATGCCTGGATTCTGCTTGCGCGACGCCCGCCCCCCCACACCGAAGCCCGGAACCCCTCATGACCGCACAGCCTCTGGCCCACACCCCTTCCACGCTGCTGGCCGCGCGCTATGCCCAGGTGCGCGCGCAGACCCTGGCGTTGGCCGCGCCGCTGTCCGAAGCCGATTGCCAAGTGCAAAGCATGCCCGACGCCAGCCCCACCAAGTGGCATCTGGCGCACGTGACCTGGTTCTTCGAGACCTTTGTGCTGGAGCGCTTCGAGCGCCACTTCAAGCCGCACCACCCGGCGTTTCGCGTGCTGTTCAACAGCTACTACAACGGCGTGGGCGACCAGCACCCGCGGCCGCAGCGCGGGCTGATCACGCGGCCCACGCTGGCCGATGTGGGCGCCTATCGCGCGGCGGTGGACGAACGGGTGCTGGCCCTGCTGGCGCAGGACGTGCCGGCCGAACTGGCGACCTTGATCGAACTCGGCCTGCAGCACGAACAGCAGCACCAGGAACTGCTGCTCACCGATGTGCTGCACCTGCTGTCGCGCAACCCGCTGGCCCCCGTCTACCGCGCGTCGTGGCCGTTGGCGCCGGTGGCGCCGGTGCCGCTGGCCTGGCTGCCCCAGGCCGGTGGCCTGGTGGAGGTTGGGCATGGTGGCGAGGGCTTCGCCTTTGACAACGAGGGCCCGCGCCACCCCCATTGGCTGCAGCCCCATGCCTTGGCCAACCGGCTCACCACGCACGGCGAATGGGCGGACTTCATCGCCGATGGCGGCTATCGCGATCCACGCTGGTGGCTGGCCGCCGGTTGGGACTGGGTGCGCAGCCAGGGCATCCAGGCACCGCTGTACTGGCAGCGCGCAGCGTCAGGCGGCTGGTGCAGCTTCACCTTGCATGGCCTGGTGCCGATCGACCCACACACGCCCATCACCCACATCAGCCTGTACGAAGCCGATGCCTACGCGCGATGGGCTTCGGCGCAGTGGGGCTTGCCCTTGCGCCTGCCGACCGAGTTCGAGTGGGAGCACGCCGCCGCGCCGCTGGCCGCACCCGCGATCGAAGCGGGCAATTTCGTCGAATCGCAAGCGCTGCACCCCTTGCCGGTGGCGCGTGCCGGACAAGGGCTGCTGCAGATGTTCGGCGATGTCTGGGAATGGACCAGCAGCAGCTACGCCGCCTATCCCGGCTACCGCAGCGCCGAAGGTGCGGTGGGCGAATACAACGGCAAGTTCATGGTCAACCAATACGTGTTGCGCGGCGGGTCCTGCGCCACGCCGTGTTCGCACATCCGCGCCAGCTACCGCAACTTCTTCCCGGCCGATGCGCGCTGGCAGTTCAACGGCCTGCGGCTGGCGTGCGACGCGGCAGCGTGAGCACCGCCTCCAGGCCGCCTGTGGCGCGGTTGTGCAGGGTCAGTTCGCCGCCGTGCGCACGCGCGATGTTGCGCGCGATGCCCAGGCCCAGGCCTGTGCCGCCGGAACTGCGGTTGCGCGACGCCTCCAGCCGGTAGAAGGGTTCGAACACCCGCTCGAGTTCTTGGGCCGGGATGCCGGGCCCGTCGTCGGCCACGCGCAGGGTCACGGTCGTGGCACTGTCATCGAGCGCCAGCGTGGCGTTGCCACCGTAGAGCGCGGCGTTGTCCAGCAGGTTGCCCAGGGCACGCTTGAGCAGTGAGGGCATGGCCATCAGGGGCGAGTGGGCCTGCCCCTGCACCTGGACAGGGCGACCCATGGCCTGCTGGTCGGCCTGCAGGGCCTGTGCCAGGGCGTTCAGATCCACCGGCTGCAGCGCCTCGTGCCCGCCCAGGCCGCGCATGAAGTCCAGCGTCTCGCTGACCATGGCCTCCATTTCCTTCAGATCGGCCTCGAAGCGCTGGCGCTGCTCGTCGTCGTCCATCAGGTCGGTGCGCAGGCGCATGCGCGTGAGCGGTGTCTTCAGATCGTGCGACAGCGCGGTGAGCATGCGCGTGCGTTCGTTGACAAAGGCCGCCAGTCGCTGCTGCATGGTGTTGAAGGCGCGCGCGGCCTGTTGCACCTCGCGCGGGCCGGTTTCGGGCAGAGGCGGGCGGTTCAGGTCTTCGCCCAGCGCCTGCGCCGCGGCGGTGAGCTGCTGAAGCGGCCGCACCACCCAGCGCACGGCGATGAAGGACAGCACCAGCACCGTGGCCAGCAGCACCGCCAGGGTCAGCGCCAGGCGCCAAGGCAGGGAGTCGGGCTGGTTGGGCAGCTCGGTGTCGAAGCGGGCCCAGGTGCCATCGCGCAGCTGCGCTTCGATGCGCACGACGGGCATGCCGCCGCGGTGGGTACCGCCCGGGCCCATGCCGGGGCCCATGCCGCCACCCATGCCCATGCGCGGGCCCCGGTGGCCTTCGCGTTCGTTGCTGATGGGCGTGGACGCAAAGCCTTCGCGCGCTTGCACCCGCACCTCGCGCGGCTCGCCCAAGGCCGATTGCAGTCGGGAAGTGAACATCTGTGCTGGCCAGGCGGTGGCTGCATCGGCAGGGACGATCGGCCCGGCCTGCAGGCTCAAGACCAGTGGCGGTGTGCGAAACACTGCCAGCAGGGCCTGGCGCTGCCCAGCGTCCATGCCATCGAGCAGGCGCACCACATCGGCCACACGCTGGGCTGGCTGCTGGCCAAAGCTGCTGCTGAGCAGGCGGTCGCGTTCGGCAAGGTTGATGGCGGCGCTCAGCAGTTGCGCCACCAGCAGGCCGCTGCCCAGCACCAGCAGCAGGCGGCCGAACAACGTGCCGGGCCACTTCACGCCGGCACCCGCAGCACCGGGGCGCTGAGCACATAGCCCTCGCCACGCACGGTCTTGATGATCTGCGGGTTCTGCGGATCGGCTTCCAGGCGCTTGCGCAGGCGGCTGACCTGCACGTCGATGCTGCGGTCCAGCGGGTCGGCCTCGCGGCCCTGGCTCAGGTCCAGCAACTGGTCACGATCCAGCACGCGTTGCGGATGGTCCAGAAAGACACGCAGCAGCTTGTATTCGGCGCCGGCGATGGGTGTTTCGCCGCCATCGGGCGCAACCAACTGGCGGCGTGTGGTGTCCAGCGTCCAGCCGGCGAAACGCAGCAACGGTTGATCACGCGGCTGCAGGTTGGGCGGCAGGCTGCGCGTGCGGCGCAGGATGACCTTGATGCGGGCCAGCAGTTCGCGTGCGCTGAAGGGCTTGGGCAGGTAGTCGTCGGCGCCCATCTCCAGGCCCACGATGCGGTCGGTCTCGTCGCCGCGCGCGGTGAGCATCACGACGGGCAGGTCGGATCTGGCGCGCAGGTCGCGGCACAGCGTCGGCCCGTCGTCACCGGGCAGCATCACGTCCAGCACCACCAGGTCGAAGCTGCCACGGTCCAGCGCCTGCCACATGGCGCGGCCGTCGGCCACGGCGGTGGCGCGCTGGCCGTTCTTTTCGAGATAGCGCACCAGCAGGCTGCGGATCTCGGCGTCGTCGTCGACGATGAGGATGTGGTCGGGTCGGTCCATCGGTGTGTCTGGTCGTTCGATTGCACCTTGGTCGGGCGCCGCGGCGTTCGGCTCTTTCGTATCACAGTATGTCAAGGCGCCGCGTTGAAGCCTGAAGTGACAAAAAGGGGGCTGGCGCGACACAGCGGCTTTACACCACGGCGCTGCAATGGGAACCGTTGCACAGGGGTTCCTGGCAACGCCAGCGCCACAGGGCCTGGCCCCCAGACTGAACCGGACAAGGAACACATCATGAAGCCCACCACCACTTTCGCTGCCGTCGTGCTGGCCACCCTCTCTTTGGCCGCTGCCAACGCCGCCTTTGCCCACCCGGGCATGGGCATGGGTCCCGGCATGGGACACGGCATGGGGCCGGGCATGGGTCAACACGCAGGCCCGGGCATGCGTCATTCAATGGGTGGCCCCGAGACCGCTGCCGTTGCGCAAGCCCGCCTGCCGGCGTTGAAAGCCGAGTTGAAGATCACCGCAGCTCAGGAGTCCGCGTGGGCGGCCTACGCCGGCGTGGTGCAGCAGCAGGCTGAACAACGCGAAGCCACCCGCACCCAGATGCAGACCAGGATGCACGACCCCAAGCTCAGCGATGCCGAACGCACCGCACTGCGCGAGTCGATGCTGAAGACACGTGATCAGCACCTGGCGGCGCGTACGGCAGCCCTCAAGGACCTGCAGGCCGTGCTGACGCCTGAGCAGCGCGCCATCGCCGATAGCAAGCTGCAGCCCATGCGTGGCCACCGGATGGCGATGCGGGGCATGGGCCGCTGACCTTGCTGCAAGGGCTGGACGGGGAGCGCGGCTTCGCGCTGGCGGCGACTCCGCTGCGGCCGCTGGAGGTGCAGATCGTCTTCGGTCCCCCCGCGCCGGCGCACGCTGGGTGCCGGCCCGGCTGTCACTTCGTGCGTGGCGCCGGCTGCGTATCCCAGGCCCAGCCCAGCCAGGTATCACGGTCGCAGCGATAGCGCTGCGCGCGCACGGTGAATACACCACCGCTGGGGGCGTCGAACTCGACGATCTCGAAGCTGTTGTCCCAGCTCGCCGACGTGGCCACGGTGGCGCCGTTGGCGTCGACCACGCTGAGGTCGATGTCGGCGCTCGGCTGCAACGCCCAGTCCGGATGTGATGGATCACTGCTCCACGCCAGCACGATCCGATGGCGTGTGCGCGGCGAGGCGCTGACCGTGCCGAGCGGCATCGTCGTCGGCACGTTGCTGCAGCCGTAGTGGACACCGCCGAAGCGGTCGGGCGCGAGCAGGAGATCGGCTGCGGCCTGCACGTCGACGCCGCCCGCGCCGTCGAAGTCCGACAGCCGCGACGCGCCTTCGACATTCTGGTGGGCGGTTGCCATCAACAGCGCGCGCACCATCTCCGGCCACATCGCCAGGCGCGAGTGGCGCTCGATCAGCAGTGCCGTGGCTGCGGTCACCTGCGGGGCGGCGAAGCTCGTGCCGCTCCACACGCGCGTATTGGCCGGTCCCCCCA
Source organism: Rubrivivax sp. (assembly GCA_035440985.1). GTDB lineage: Bacteria > Pseudomonadota > Gammaproteobacteria > Burkholderiales > Burkholderiaceae_C > Rubrivivax. The sequence goes on from DAORNK010000130.1 coordinate 7,215, forward strand.
CGACGAGCGTCAGGTTGGCCGCAGGCGCGGCGACATCGGGCTTCTGGCGGTCGTTGTGGCGCGAACTCGGGTTGCGGAAGCTCGAGCAGTTGTAGACCAGGTTGTCGGCGAGCGTCAACGTGCCGCGGTGGTCCAGCCCACCGACGGTGAGCACGTTGTAGGCCAGGCCCGGGCTCGTGACATTGCCGGTGGCCGGGTTGCCGTTGAGTGTGCAGTTCTCGTTGCCGGCCGACTTGACCACGGTGCGCCAGCGGTTGAAGACCAGGTCATCGAAGAAGCGGTCGTCGGCGCCGAGCATCAGCGCGGTGTCGCTGCCCCAGCTGAGGTTGATCGCCCGTGCGCCCCAATCGGCAGCACGCGTGGCCGCGGCCTGCAGCTCGTTGCCCTGGCCGGTGCAGGAGCCGCCGGAGCGCAGCTCGACGTTGGGCGCCACGCCTTCCTCGCCTGCGGCGGCGCCCCACAGCGAGAAGCGGCGCCCGACGATCGCCGAGGCGACCGAGGTGGCGTGGTCGCTGACGGTGTTGAGACAGACCCCGAGTGCGTCGCGCACCACCGGGCGCAGCAGCAGGCTGTTGGGCTCGACGATGCCGGCGTCGACCTCGACCATGCCGACGCGCACAC
>DAORNK010000130.1:7895-10651 GCA_035440985.1 Rubrivivax sp.
GCCAGTTCGGACCGGTGCTTCGGGTCGATGTAGATGCGATCGATCGCCGGATCGGCGGCCAGCGCCCGCAGCGCATCGGCAGACAGGCGTGCGTACACCGCAGGCGCTGGCGCGCCGCTGCTGGCCTTGGCGTCGTACACGCGCACGCGCTCGAGCACAGGCGCGACGAGCGCAGCGATGCGCTCGGCCCGCTCGGCGTCTACGGTGGCGAGGTGGCGGTCGATTTCATCCGCGGCGATGGGCGCGCCCTGCGCGTCGTAGCGCTTGGGCGGCGGCGGCATCTCGCCGGCGAGCCAGATCGTCACCGCGATCGGCTCGATGGTCGCGGCCTTGAGCCGCGCGACGACGGCTTCATCGAGCGCACCCACCGCCGCCCGCCGCGCCTTGCGCTCGGCGGCGGAAAGCGCGGCGGCTTCGACCGGTTGACCCTTTTCGTCGACCGTCAGCGCGCTGAGACCGCCCTTGGCATCGACGAGCTTGTAGTGCGTGGCGCTGCGGCCGCTGTACGGGTAGCGGGTGTCGGTGCTGGCCAGCACCGAGACTTCGCCGTACGAGGAGGACAGTCGCGCTGGTGTGGCCGGTGGTGCGGCCGCGGCCAGCGTGGCGACGCTGCCGGCCACAAGGCAGGTCAGGACCGTGGATGAGAAGTTCATTGAAAGGCTCCCTGTTACGAACAAGGCGCGCCATGCGCGCGCCTTGTCGTTTTAGGGCGCCTGCCGTCACGCGGGCGTTACGGTGGCCGCCGGCCGGGCGTGGAATCTAGGGGGGCTGCACCGGTTCGCGCGTCATCCGATCGTCCCAGGGCAGCTGTGCTGTACAGGAGTCCACTGTCGGGACGTGAGGCTCAGGACTTCTTCGCCGCCGCCGCCTTGACCAGACGGTCCAGTTCCTCACCGCTCTTGTAGTGGGGCACGCGGAAGACCAAACGCCAGCTGCGCTGCACAAAGCTGTTGCTGCCTTTGACTTCCGCGTCCCAGTACTGTTGCGCCAGCTTGAGGTTCCCCGGCACATCGAGCTCGAAGGCCGCCTTGCTGCCAGCACCGCCGAAGATGTAGAGCTTGCCGTCGATCATCAGCCAGGTGTCGGCGTCACCACCCCAGGGGATGCCGTAGACGATGCCGTTGGCGCAGAAGCCGCCGTACTGTGGCAGGTACCTTGCCGGGCTGGCGTCGAACAGAGCCTTGTGCTCGGCGCTGGCAAAGCGGAAGGTGACGCCTTCGTGCACGCTCTTGAACTGCGCGCTGCCTGGTGCATGACGCCCCTGGGTGAAGTAGGCCACCACGTCGTGGCCCTTGAGCATCAGGCGCTCGTCGCCTTCGCCGGGCACGGCATTGACCGGCCTGAGCGTCGAAGCGGGGTTCTGCGCCTGCATGGCCGAGCAGCCGGCCAGCGCCACGGCGGCTGCCAGCACCAGGGCCTGGAAGAGTCTTTGAAGGCGTGTGTTCATGAGGAAGCTCCGGTGAGGTGAATGGTGGTGGGCGCTCGCGCCAGCACCGGCGCGCTGAGCTGGTCGGCATAAGGTGCGGGCCAGCCCAGCAGCGCGCTGGCCTGCAGCGTGCGTTCGCGCAGATCGTGTTCGTCGCGCCCGCCCAGGTGCACGATGCCGTAGCGGTGGCTGCCCAGCCATTTGAAGTCACGCTGCAGCGAGTGGCCGGTCTTGGGGTAGCAGAACAGCAGCGCGTCCGGGAACTGTGCTTTCAGGCGCGCCTGTTGCGCGGCGTTGGGCATGGGCGGTGTCGCCGCGGCTGATAAGGCGCGGTAGACCTGGCTGGCCGCCGCGCCCGCCGTGGGTTCGCTGCATGGCAGCGTGGCCGGATCCTGCCCCAGCGCCAGGGCCAGCGACATCGCGTGCGCGTCGCGCCCCTGCACACGGCGGTACAGGTCGGCGAACTGCGAAGCCAGGCGCGGGTTGAACTCGATCACCGTCAGCCGGTCGGTGGCCGGGTCGTGGAAGAACTCCATGTTGAACAGGCCGTGCGTGAAGCCGATGGCGCGCAGGAAGCGCTGTGCCACGTCCAGCGCGCGGGCCTGCACCGCCACTGCCAGGCGGCTGGGGTGTTCCCAGCGCATGAAGGCCTGGGTGCCCGGGTACATGATGGCGTCGACCACGCCCAGTGCGTGGGCCTGCCCCCGGAAGACCCAGCCGTCCAGATTGAACTGCGGCGTGCGCACCGGCAGCGGCTCTTCGAGCATCATGCGGTGCGCCGTGCCGGCGCCCGGCAGCCGGGCCAACATCACGCGCTCGAAGGGCTCGACCAGGCGGCGAATGACCCACAGCTCGCGCCGGCCGAAGCGCGTGTGCGCGTGCAGCTCCGCCCGGCTGTTGACCTGCCTGGCCAACACCGAGAAGGCCGCCTTCACGGGCTTGACGAAGCAGGGGTAGTGCAGGTCATCAGGTACCGGGCCACCATACACCGCCTGCAGCGGCTCGAAACCCAGGTTGGCTTCGGGTGCCACCTGCTGCAGGACCTGCCGCGCGTGCAGCTTGTGCTGCGCGGCCAGGATGGATTCGGGTGAGGTGCCGGGCAGGCCCAGCCGTTCGGCCACCAGCGCGGCGGCCAGCGCCCCGAACTGCTCGTGGTGCGACACCACACCGGCCCAGCCGCGCTGCCGGCCGCGCCGGGCCTGGCGCTCGGCAAAACGCAGCAGGTCGAAGTGGATCAGGTGCGCGTTGCTGGGGAAGGAGAACAGATCGAAGCCGGCCTGGTCGAAGTCGGCCCGGTCAGCGAGAGCCGCAAATCCCTGGGCGTCCCAAT
>DAORNK010000131.1:0-3646 GCA_035440985.1 Rubrivivax sp.
TGCAGCAAGGTGCCGATTGGCCAGCCCACCGTGCTCGCGAACCCGGCCAGCAGCGTGACGCCGGTGATCGCCTGGCGCGCCGATCGGCCGTACAGATGCACCAGGGCCGCAAAGGCCGCGTCGTAGAGGCCCAGCCCCATCGCCAGCCCCATCACCAACCAGGCGAAGCCGAGGCTGGCCAGCCCTTGCGCCAGTGCCATCAGCGCCAGCCCCGCGGAGAACAGCAGCGTGGCGGCCAGCAGGACCGGCCGGCCGCCCCGGCGGTCGATGGTTCGGCCCGCCCAGGGACTGACCAGCGCCGAGACGAGCAGCGCCATCGACAGCAGCGCATAGACCGTGGAAGCCGCCAGGCCGAGGTCGGCAGCCATCGGATGGGCCAGCACGGCAGGCAGGTAGAACGATGACGCCCAGGCCAGCGTCTGGGCGATGCCCACCAACACCACCACGCGGGTGCGGCTGGTGGAGGGCATCACCCGGCGGGGGCGCAGGACATGGGCTGCAGTGTCGCATCGGACCCGGTAGGGCGGCCGGGCCTCGCCTAAACTGGTGGCATGTCCAGCCCTACCGTTCCGCCGCTGCCAGCGACGCTTGCGCTGGTGGACGACGATGCCGAGTACAGCGAATACCTGGCCCAGCACCTGGAAGCGCTGGGCGTGGACGTGCATCACTTCGCCGACAGCAACGACCTGCTGACGAGTGACCAGCCCTTCGGCTTCGGCTTCTACATCGTCGATCTGATGCTGCCCGGCGTCGACGGGGTGGACCTGATCGGGCTGCTGCGCCGGCGCACGCAGGCCGGCATCCTGGTGGTGTCAGGGCGTGCGGCGCCGGATGTGTTTGCGCGTGTGATCGACATCGGAGCCGACATGTACCTGACCAAGCCGGTCAGCTTCGAACAGGTGGTGGTGGCGGTGCGCGGCGTACATAGGCGCGTATCCGCGCCGGCGCCGCGGGCCTGGGTGCTGGACTCACGCGTCAGCCGCCTGGTGGCGCCCGATGGTGCACTGGTCAGCCTGAGCGACACTGATCTGGCCGTCATGCAGGCCTTCCTGGAAGCCCGCGGCGAAACCGTCACCCGGCAGGCCCTCTGCCGGCGGCTGGGCCACGCCGACACGCCGGAAGCCGAGAACCTGCTCAGTGCCACGGTCTACCGGCTGCGCCGGCGCGTCGAACGCGCCACGCCGCTGCCGGTGCCGCTGCAGACCCAGGCCCGCGTGGGCTACATCTTTCGCGCCGAACTGACCCAGGCCTGATCCGGCCCGTCGCGGGGCTTGCGGCGGCGGTCGGGCATGTCCTGAGGCAGTTGCAGCCTGAAGATGGTGCCGCCGCCGGGGTTGGGCCGCAGGTCGACCTGGCCGCCGTGCAGTTCCATCACGCGTCGCACCACATACAGACCGAGCCCGTGCCCCGTGCCGCCATGGCTGCCGCGCACGCCGCGTTCGAACAGGCGCTCGGCCAGCGCCGGCTCGATGCCCGGCCCCCGGTCCAGCACCTCCAGCACCAGCGCCAGGGGCTCGTCCAGGCCGCTCACGCGCAGCACCACCGGTGAGCCGGGGCTGGAATAGGCCAACGCGTTGCTCATCAGGTTGCGCAAGGCCAGCCGCATCAGACCGGCGTCCATCAGCGCGGTGCGCATGGCGTCCACGCTTTGCACCTGGACCCGTTGGCGCTGGGCGGCGTCCAGGTCGCCGATGACCAGCGCGGCCAGTGTATCCACGTCCACGTCGCGCTGTTCCACGCGGTCGGGGCTGGCCAGCAAGGCGGTGGCCGCGAGCGTGTTGTCCAGCGTGCCGATGATCTGGCCCAGCACCATCTCGGCGCGCTGCACACGCTGGCCGGCCGCAGCATGGTCGGTGCCGGACGGGGACAGGGCCCGGCGCGCGGCCTGCAGGGCTGCGGTGGCGTTGTTCAGGGGCTGGCGGACCTCGTGGGCCAGCAGGCGCAGCATCTCGTCGCGCTCGGCCAACCAGGCCAGCAGGCGTTCGGCGTGCTGCTCGGCCGTGGTGCGGGCTGCCGAAACGCGTTCCAGTTCGCGGGCCTGCAGCAACTCACTGCCGTGGATGCGTTCGATGACCAGGCCCATGTAGCCGAGATTGCCGTACAGCGTGACAAACAGCGCCGTCACCAGGGCCGTGGTCACGGCCAGCGTTCCGCCGCTGACAAGGGCGGTCCATCCATCCAGGCCGACTTCCAGAGTGGCCCAGGCGGTGGCGACCGTGAGTGCACCAAAGGCCAGCGCCATCGCGCGGGCCACGCGAAGGCCCTGGCGGCGCCAGATGTCGAACGCGGCCCAGGCCATCCACGCCGAACCGAGCACCTGGGCCAGCAGGCTGATGTGCACACGCAGCGCGGCGGAGTAGGCGTGCGCGATCTCGAAGATCACAAAGCCCAGCGCCGCCAGCAGGCCACCGGTACGCCACCCGGGCGGGCAACCACCCTCGCTGCGCAGGGACGAAACGCGCAGCGAAAAGCTCGCCAGCAGCATCAGATTGGCCATGTGGATCGAAGCCCAGTCGGGTATCGAATTGCGCAGCCCGATGAACAGGAATCCCAGGCCGTACAGGCTCGCGCCGCTGCACCAGGCCATCAGGCTCTGGCAGTCGTGGCGGCGCCGCAACACCAGGTAGACGGTCCATGGCACCAGCAGGTACAGCAAGCCCGCCAGGCGCAGGACGGTGGGCGTGTCGAAGAACTGGGGTCCTGCCACGGTCTCAAGCCTCTGCATTTGATCCATGGAAGCGCTTCCATGGCGCGTGTTGCGTCATTTATGATTGCGTCAAGTGATAAATGGTCAGCAGCAGATCCATGGCTGGCAAGCCAAGGGCTCTTGATTCTGACCCCGCTCGCATCAGAAGAAGGTGCATTCGGCGGCGCTGGCCCTGCAGCCGTTCAGAACCTGGAGCCCCTGGATGTCGCCGACCCCCATCGAGTCCCGTGCCGGCCACTTTGCCGCTCACCTGCCGGTAACCGACAGCGCCTCGCGCATCCGCGTTTTCGTGGTGCACAACCACCCGGTGTTTCGCTTCGGCGTCGTCAGCGTGCTGCAATCCCAGGCTTCGGTGCAGTGCGTCGGCGAAGCGGCCGACATGACCGAGGCCCTGCACACGGCAGCCATGCTGGCACCGGACGTGGTGGTGCTGGACCGCAACATGCCCGATGCCAGCGACACCGAAGCGCTGCAAACCCTGCGCGCCCAGTTGCCGCAGGTGCGTCTGGTGGTGCTGGCCTCCAAGTTCGACCCGCAGACCAGCAGCAGCGCGCCCGTGCTGGGCGCCTGCACGGTGTTGCCGCGCAGCGTCTCCGCACCCGACCTGGTGGCGGCCATCGAGGCGGCCTGCAGCAGGCCCAACGTGCCGCTGATGCCACGCAACGGATCCGCCGCTGCCAAGCCACCGGGGTCTGACCTGACACCGCGCGAACGCAGCCTGCTGGCGTTGATGGCGCGCGGCCTGCCCAACCGCGAGATCTGCGCGCGCCTGGGCATCGCCATGCCCACGGTGAAGTTCCACGTCACCAACATCCTGGCCAAGTTGCAGGTCGAGAACCGCACCTCCGCGGTGCTCGTGGCGCTGCGCCACAAGATCGTCGCCATCGACTGAGTCTGCGCCGAGCGGCCACCTGCGTGGCCGCGAGTGGCTGACGAAGG
>DAORNK010000131.1:3656-10515 GCA_035440985.1 Rubrivivax sp.
TGCAAGCGCCCGGGCTGAGTCTGCCTCCGGCGGGCGGCACAATCGCCCGCCCATGAGTGATCCTCCCGTGCGCGTGCTGTCGGTCATCGCTCCGATGACGCAGCTCAACACGCCCTATCCCAGCACCGCTTACCTGACCGGCTTTCTGCGCTCGCGCGGCGTGGCCGCGGTGCAGGCGGACCTAGCACTGGGGGTCGTGCTGGCGCTGCTGAATCGGGCCGGCCTGCAGCGTCTGCTGGACGTCGTGCAAGCCCTGCCGGCCGCAGCCCGCAGCCCGCGCACGGCGGCGTTCGTGCAGCGCTTTGACCGCTATGCCGACACCATCGACGCCGTGATCGGCTTTCTGCAGGGCCGCGACAGTACGCTGGCCCATCGCATCGCCAGCCGCTGCTGGCTGCCCGAAGGCGCACGCTTTGCCGCCCTGGACGCCTACGTGGACGAGGACGGGGGCGACCCCCTGGCCTGGGCCTTCGGGGCGCTGGGCGTGCACGACCGCGCGCGCCACATGGCCACGCTGTACCTGAACGACATCGCCGACGTGGTGCGCGACGCCGCCGACCCCCGCTTCGAGTTCGTCCGCTATGCCGAGAGCCTGGCCCGCAGCCAACCCAGCTTCGAGCCCTTGGCGCAGGCGCTGGCTGCGCCCCGCACGCTGGTGGACGCCACGCTGCACGACCTGACGCTGCAGGCCTTGCAGACCCACCAGCCCACGGTGGTGCTGGTCAGCGTGCCCTTTCCGGGTACGGTCTACGCCGCTTTCCGCATCGCGCAGACCATCAAGGCGGCGCGGCCGGATATCACCACGGTGCTGGGCGGCGGCTTCGTCAACACCGAACTGCGCGGGCTGGCCGAGCCGCGGGTCTTCGATCACTTCGACTTCGTCACGCTCGACGCGGGCGAGCGGCCGCTGCTGGCGTTGCTGGAACACCTGCAGGGTCGGCGCTCGGCGCAACGCCTGGTGCGCACCTTCGTGCGCCAGGGCGATGCGGTGTGCTACGTCAATTTCGGCGAGCCCGATGTGCCTTTTGCGGAGGTGGGCACGCCCACCTGGGACGGCTTGCCGCTGGGTCGTTACCTGAGCCTGCTGGACATGCTCAACCCCATGCACCGCCTGTGGAGCGACGGGCGCTGGAACAAGCTCACGGTGGCGCACGGTTGCTACTGGAAGAAGTGCAGCTTCTGCGATGTGAGCCTGGACTACATCAGCCGCTACGACGCGGCCCAGGCGAGCACGCTGGTCGACCGCATCCAGGCCATCGTGGCCGAGACCGGCCAGACCGGCTTTCACCTGGTGGACGAAGCCGCACCGCCGAAGTCGCTGAAAGCGCTGGCGGCGGAGCTGCAGGCGCGCGGCGTGGGCATCAGCTGGTGGGGCAACATCCGCTTCGAAAAGAGCTTCACTCCGGCGCTGTGCCAGCAACTGGCCGACAGCGGCTGCATCGCCATCAGCGGCGGGCTGGAGGTGGCCTCCGATCGCCTGCTGGCGCTGATGAAGAAGGGCGTGTCGGTGGAGCAGGTGGCGCGCGTGACCAAGGCCTTCGCCGATGCCGGCGTCCTGGTGCACGCCTATCTGATGTACGGCTTTCCAACGCAGACCGTGCAGGACACGGTGGACGCACTGGAAACCGTGCGCCAGCTGTTTGCCGCAGGTTGCATCCACAGCGGCTTCTGGCACCGCTTCGCCTGCACCGTGCACTCCCCCGTGGGGCTGGATCCGCAGGCCTATGGCGTGCGCCTGCTGCCCTTGCCCGAAGGCGGGTTTGCGCGCAACGACGTGGACTTCGTCGACCCCACCGGCGTGGACCACGACGCGCTGGGCGTGGGCCTGAAGAAGGCCCTGTACAACTACATGCACGGCATCGGCCTGCAGGCCGATGTGCGCCAGTGGTTCGACTTTGCCGTGCCCAAGGCCCGCGTGCCGCGCCAGCGCATCGCGCGGGCGTTGGCGGGCAGCTGACCTCTGCGTTCAGAATCCGTGGAAGCGGATGGGTCGAACGGCTTCGTCGTCCATCGTGTGCACACGACGAAGCGGGTGACACCTCAGACGGTCGGCGTGCGGCGCGTTCGGCACCTCTTGCCCCTCGCATGGCGCGCGCCAGTCGATGACACTCTCGGCAGCGTTCAGCCCTCTTGGCCGCCATCTTCCAGCTCAGATCACCGAGGAGTCGCCGTGTTCAGAGTCCTGTCTTGCCGCATGATGGCCTTGGCGGTAGGCATCGCTTCCGCGGCCAGCGGGGCCGTGGCACAGACCCAGCCCACGACTTCACCATCGAACGAAGCCCCGCTGTTCGCCGTCGAGATCACCGTGGGTGCGAAGTGGGACTCGAGCAAGCCCGCTCATGAGCAATCGTTCTTTCGGGAGCACAGTTCGAATCTGAAGCGGCTGCGCGATGCGGGCGCCTTGATCGTCGGTGCCCGATACGCGGACAAGGGCCTTGTCGTACTCGCCGCGCAAGACGAGGAACAGGCGCGGGCCATGATGGACGAGGATCCGTCCATCAAGGCTCAGGTGTTCAGGTACCAGATTCATCCGCTGAGCGTCTTCTACGGTGGCGTGCTCAACACCCGGCCCCGTCGGGTGGCGCCATGAGGCCGATCCCTTCATCGGGCGGAGCGCCGACGGCAGGATTCATGTCTTCGCAAGCTTCTTCGCGGTGGGAGCAGATGACCCATGTCTGCTGAACTTCAGGCTCGCGTGTCGAAGTCCTGGTTCTCGAACTATGAGCCGGAACTTGCGCTCGAGGTCTGCTGTGGGGTGTGCGGCAACTGGAATCAAGTCCGAGTCGCATGGCAGCAACTCCTGCCCGGAACCGGAGGCCTGATCCTGAAGGCAGCCGCTCAACAGTCGCCGTTCCTCCTTCAGAGATACGCGCGACTTTCGTGCAACTGCGGCGCCAGGATGGTCCTGGCACTGACGGGTGCCGCTGGCGGACGGCAAGGCGAGGAGCAGTACGGCATCGCCGCACTCCAGACCGGCGACATCGTGTTCGGTTAGCCGCAGCGGCGGGCCACCGGATGTGCCGCAAGTGAAACCTTTTCCCTCGCTCAGGCGGTGCTCTTGGGGCAGGGCATGAAGCCGAGATGGCGATGGCGTCCTGCGGTCATCGCAGGTTGAGCTCGCAACCCAGGCATCACATGCGCACGAATCGCACGGTCCGCAGCGTGGCATACATCGCCGGCTTCTGCATGACCGTGACCGCATCCACGTTCCTGCTGGGTCATCTCTTTGCCAGGCTACCGGGCAGCCCGCTGGGCGTGGTGGTCGGGGTGTTGGCCACGGTCGGTGTCGCGCTGGCTGTCGGCCTGCTAGAGCAAACGCTCGTGTGGCGGCACTGGTTGCAGCCGCAGAGTCGCCAAGTCCCGCAGGCGCTGCGTGCACGGAGTTCGCTGTTGGGGGGCAACGCCCCCTTGCCCATCACCATGGGCGTGATGGCCGGGGCCATCATCGCCGTCAGACTGCTCTAGCCCTTCGTGCGGGAACCGCTGCGTGGCCAGCTCATGTGGCTGCGCTGCGCATGAATGGCGGAGCCAGGCCTAGAACAGGGTGGTCACGCGCACCGTGCCGCCGGTGTGCTCCACGCTCATCTTGCCCTTGCCCGACCGGGCCAGGCGGATCATGGTCTCGTTGCTGGCCGGTACCAGCATCCGCCGCGGCGTCTCGATCGTATTGCCGGCAACGGCAACGATGCGCTACTTCTGCTGCAGCCCCATGCCATCCACGCTCGCCCTGCCGCAGGATGCGGGCGAAGCGGCGTCGAGCCACTCGTTTGAGGGGTCGCTTTGCCAAGAGTGGCCGGATTGCCCTAGCCGATGCGGTTGAGCGATCGGAACCTACTTTCAGGAGACTCCGACATGCTTGCCTTTCGCCCTACCCTGCTCACCATGTCCTGCCTGACCCTGTGCGCTGCGCTCGCGGCGCCGGCGCAGGCCGCGGTGGCCACGGCTGCCTTCAACCGTGTGCCCAGCGGCGACCCGTTCCTGTCGTACCACACCTATCGCATGAGTCAGGATGCGGCCGGTCGCTTCACGATTCCGCTGGACAACGCGTCGACGTCCTTCTTCAGTTGCCCCTCACCCAGCGGCAACCCCCAGATCAACTGCGGTGCTGTCAACACCGGCACGCAGGCCAACGGGAACAACAACCTGAGCGCCGCGGCCAGCTCCTCGGATTACTCCTTCGCCGTCAACGGGGTCACGAACAAAGGCCAAGCCTCCGCCGCCGCCGACCTCGCCGCCGGCACGCTGCGCACAGTGGCCATCAGCAATGGCATCGTGTCGCAGGCCCACGCCAGCCTGTCCGACCGACTGACCTTTCACGTCGCTGGCGCCACAGACAACACGCTCACCCAGATCGGCATCTCGTTCACGCTGGATGGCCGGCTGGACGCGCAAGGGCGGCCGGGTCCTGCGATGGTCGGCACGAGCCTGGCCTTCGGGTCAGCGAGCCAATACCCCACGCCGAGCGTCAGCCTGTTCTACCAGGACACGGGACAGGTACCCATCTATTCGAACAATCACGTCCTGGGCTGGGACGACTATGAGTTCAGCGGCATTGCCCCCGGCCACATCGTGTTTACGGGCCACGTCAGCTTGCATGGCACTTCGGAGGTCTGGGATCTGGTGCAGCATCTGAACGTGGAGACCTGGGACGTGGGCATCGCCGACTTCGGCCATACCTCGCATCTGTCTCTGATCCTTCCGTCCAACGTCACCTTCACCTCGGACTCAGGCGTGTTCCTGAGCGCTGCCGGTGGCACGTCGGTGCCCGAACCCGAGTCTCTGGCCTTGGTGACGGCGGCCTTGCTCGGCTTGCGCTGGCGCCGTCGCAAGTAGCACGTCTCGGATGCCGACGCGGATGTGGCGAGGGGTCGGCGGCCCCGCCACGTTCGCTCCATGGGGGAGCACACGGTGGCGGATGCAGCAACGTGTTGCGGACCAAGCCGGCGATGCGACGGCCGTCCAGAGCCTGCCGTTCCTGGAGCACGGCTTCGAGCCGTGCCACGACGAGGTCTGTCCGCACCGGAGCGAGAGCATCGTCGGGCAGTGTTCCAGCGGGCCGGCGTGAGCATGCATCGGAAACGCCTACGCGCCGCAGCGCGTCGTGCGGGGACAGCGCCTTGACGAGCGCGGCCTCGACGAAGGCGTTGCTGCGGGCGACGAGTCTGGGTTCCTCGCTGCGCGCGCGCAGCGTTGCCACTACATGCCCCGCGTCGCTGCCATGCTGGCAGCGGAAGCAGCCCAGGCGCAGCGGGCGGTCGGCGTCGTTCGGGTCGATCGCAGGGGCGCCACCGTCGTTGGCGCCGGGCTAGATGGGCAGAGGCTGCGTGCATTGGTTCGCGGCGACGCCAGCGACGAGGCCACCGCCAGCCCGATCGGACTCGTCCGGTGGCAGCGCGACGGCCGCTACTCCGCGCTCCGCGCGTCGGGCTGCGCCGCGCTGGGCAGCGACGAGCGGCACGCCCGGATGCACGACGTTGGCGGTTGAAGCCGCCAGGCTCCCCCGATGCTCGCCGGGGAGCCCTGCCCATCCGTGTCAGTTTCGGCCACCGCAATGCGGTAGCGCGCATGTAGTCACCCCACACGAGGACCGCGTGAAGTTCCACACCCTCCACTCCGGCGCCCTGGCCGCCACGGGCGCACGCACCATGCTGGACCCTTCGTTCAACAGCGGACTGTTCGGTGTGCAGTGGGCCAGCGGAGCGGGTGGCACCTGGACCATCGTCGATCCGAGCGAGCTCTACTTCGACACGAGCTTCGACGTTCTGGGCACGGACGAGACGCTGCCGTTCACCTTGACGCTCAGCGGCAGCTGCCATACCGGCTCCACGTGCGACTACTTCAACACCGCGCGCTTCGCCTTCACCTACCTGCCGTCGAACGTGATCTACACCACCCCGTCGGGGGTGTTCCTTGCAGCCGCCGCTGCCGCAGTGCCGGAGCCAGCCAGCCCGGATGGCGGGGCTGGCGCTGACGCGCCGTGCGTCAACTCGGTCACACCAGCCCTGAATCGGCCCCCCGGCCGGCTCGCGGCCCCCGTGCCCGACACCATGGTGCTGGGTACAGTGGCGGCATGGACGACGCGGCGGTGCCCCCATCCTCCCCTCGCGCGCAACTCGACGACCGCTTCGCCGAGCTGTATGACGAACTGCGCGTCATCGCTCGCTCGCGGTTGCGGCGCCACGACCGGGGCGGCATCACCAGTACCGGCGCCCTGGTGCACGAATGCTGGATGCGGCTGCAACGCGCCGGGCGCCTGCGCTTTGGCCACGAGGGTGAGTTCCTGGCGCTGGCCGCCACCGTGATGCGTTCGCTGATCGTCGACATGGCCCGGCGCGCCCGTGCCGAGCAGCGCGGCGGTGGCGCGGAACACGTGCCGCTGGACACGACGCTGGCCGACTCGCTGGGGAGCGACGACGAGGAGTCCCACGACGTGGTTGTGCTCGACGAAGCGTTGACCGAGCTCGCGCGCTTCGACGCCCGCGCTGCGCAGGTGGTGGAGATGCGCTTCTTCGCCGGCCTGGCCGATGCGCAGATCGCCGCCGCGCTGGGCGTCTCGGAACGCACCGTGCGCCGCGACTGGGACCGCTCGCGCGCCTTTCTCGCGCTGGCGCTGCGCCGTTGACGCACCACGGCCGAGGGTGATGAAGCCGTCGTTCACGGTGGACGAGTGGCCTCGGATCGCCGAGCTGTTCGACCACGCCTTGTCCCTGGAGGCCGACGACCGCCAGGCTTGGCTGGTGCAGCTGCAGCAGACCGAGCCCGGCCTGGCACCGCACGTTGAGCAACTGCTCGGCGCGCACGCCGGCCGCGAGACCGCCGACTGGCTGGAGCGCGGCCCGCAGCTGCCCGCCGCGGCGCC
>DAORNK010000132.1:0-10511 GCA_035440985.1 Rubrivivax sp.
TGTACACGCAGGTCCCGGCGATGTGGGGGCGCTGGGTGTTCTCCGGTGGCGTCAGGGACCCCGTACGCACGCGGCTCGTGCCCAGCGCGCACGGCGACGCCTCGGGCGTGCGTGGCGCGGCCTGGCTCTGGCGCGAGCAAGCCTAGACCGCGCTCGCGCGGCAGCCGCCCGTTCAGGCGTGCTTGGCGATCAGCGCCTTGGCGCTGTCCAGCAGCGCCTTGCCCTTGAAGCCGCGCTTGTCCATGTCGGCCACCCAGGCGTCGTCGATCTGGCTGGAGAGCTGGATGAATTCCCGCGTCTCGGCTGGCGTGAACGTGTGGATGGTGTTGTTGCGCTCCACCGCGCTCTTGCGGCCCAGTGCGTCGTTGGACTGCTGCACCTTGCCCAGCCAGGCGCTGGTGGCCATGCCCGAATTGGCATCGATGATCTTCTTCAGATCCGGCGCCAGGCCGTCGTACTTGGCCTTGTTCATGGCCATCACGAAAGTCGTCGTGTAAAGCGCCGGGCTGCCGGCCGGGAACTCGCTGTGGAACTTGGTCAGTTCGTGCACCTTCACCGAGGGCACGACCTCCCAGGGGATGACACAGCCTTCGATGGTGCCCTTGCTCAGTGCGTCGGGGATCTGCGGCAGCGGCAGGCCCACCGGCGTGGCACCCAGCGAGCGCAGCAGGTTGGTCGCCTGGCGCGTCGGGCCCCGCACCTTCAGGCCCTTCAGGTCGGCCGCAGATTTGATCGGCTTGGCGACGGTGTGGAACATGCCCGGGCCGTGCACGTGCAGCGCCAGCACCTGCGTCTCGCGGAATTCGTCGGGGCATTGGGTCTGGAAGTACTCCCAGAAGGCCTTCGAGGTGGCTTCGGCGTTGTTCATCATGAACGGCAGCTCGAAGGCCTCGATGCGCGGGAAGCGCCCCGCGGTGTTGCCTGGCAGCGTCCAGACGATGTCGACCACACCGTCACGCGCCTGGTCGTACAGCTGCACCGGCGTGCCACCCAGTTGCATGGCCGGGTAGCCCTCGAACTTGATGCGGCCGCCGGATTCCTTCTCGACCTTGTCCATCCAGGGCTTGTGCATCAGCAGCCAGACGTTGCTCATGGGGGCCATGAAGGTGTGGAACTTGAGCGTGACGCTCTGCTGGGCCAGGCCGGACAGGTGCGGTGCACCCAGGGCCGCGGCGGTGCCGGCGGACAGGGTGCCTTGCAGGAAGGAGCGGCGTTTCATCGGTCGGATCTCCGGGAGGTGGGATGCAGCGAAGGTAACGGCCGCGCAGCGCGGCCGTGGTCGCGGTTTACCCTGATGCAGCGGTTCGGCCCGGTCTACCAGACCGCGCCCAGATGCTCACGCAGGGCCTGGATCTGCGCGGCGCCCAGCGGCATCGGCCTGGGCTGGCAGCTGCGCCACAGGCGGGCCGTCTCCTCCAGTTCTTCCAGCACGGCGCTGGCCTCGGCAGGGCTGCGGTGCCAGACATTGGGGCCCAGCCGGTCCAGCATCACCGCACGCAGCGGCGTGCCGCGCCCGGCCGCATCGGCCATCTGCTCGGCCACCCGATCGGCCACGGCCGGGTCGCCTGGGCGGTGGTAGGGGATGAGTGGCACGTGGCCCACCTTCATCACGTAATAGGGCGTGATGGGCGGCAGGACGTCGTCGGGCCGCCACACGCCTTCCAGCGTCAGCGCCACCAGATTCGTGCTGTGGGTGTGGATCACGCAATGCGCGTCGGGCGCCGCCGCGTAGATGCGGCGATGCAGCGCCAGGGTCTTGCTGGCGCGGTCGCCACCGGTCTGCTGGCCGGCGGCGTCGACCCGCGCCAGGCGCGCCGGGTCCAGCCGGCCCAGGCAGGCATCGGTGGGCGTGATCAGGAATCCGTCGGCCAGCCGTACGCTGATGTTGCCGGCCGTCGCATGCACATAGCCGCGTTCGAAGAGCGACCGGCCGACGCGGCAGATCTCCTCACGCAAGAAGGCTTCGTCGGTCACAGCAGGGTGAAGGCGCGGGTGAAGAAATCCGGGCCGCCAAAGTTGCCGGACTTCAGCGCCAGGTGCAGCGCCGCCGGGCCCGCCTGCGCGAAGCACCATGGAACGCCGGGGTCGATCTGCGGGCCGATGCGCAGTTGGGCAATGCCCAGTGCCGCGATGCAGGCCCCGGAGGTTTCGCCACCGGCCAGCACCAGCTGACGCACACCCAGGCCCACCAGCCCCTGGGCAACGCGGGCCAGTGCCTGTTCCACCAGCGCTCCCGCACGTTCCGCACCCAGCCGGGCCTGCACGGCCTGCACCGTGGCTGGCGGTGCGGTGGCATAGACCAGCAGCGGCCGCGCGGGGTCCTGCGCCAGGCGGGCTGCGGCCCAGTCCAGTGCTTCCTGGGCCATGTCCACACCATCGGCCAAACGCAAGGGCAGCAGTTCGAAGCCCGCGCCGCCGGCGGCCAGGAAATGGGCCACCTGCGCGTTGGTGGCCGCGGAACAGCTGCCGCTGACGATGGCCCGGCTGGCCGAGGCCGGTGGCAGCTGCGCGGCCGTCGCCGCCGGGGCCAGCCCGTGCAGCGTCGGAATGCCGATGGCCAGACCAGACCCGGCCACGACCAGCTTCAGGCCCCGCGTGGCCTGGGCCAGCACGTGCAGGTCGGCATCGTCCAGGGCGTCGGCGATGGCCAGGCGCACGCCCTCTCGGCGCAAGACACCGATGCGTTCGGCCACCGCCGCCGCACCGGCGGCGACATGCCGGTGTTCGATCAGTCCGACGGGCGACCGTGGGACTTGTGCCTGCAGCACGCGAACCAGGTTGGCATCGGTCATCGGCGTCAAGGGGTGATGCCGCATGGGGCTGTCGGAGAGCAGCAGATCTCCGACAAACAGGTGGCCCTTGTAGACCGTGCGGCCGTTTTCGGGAAAGGCTGGCGTGACGAGGGCGAAATCGCCGCCGGCATCGGCCAGCAGGGCCTCGGCCACCGGGCCGATGTTGCCGGCCGGCGTGGAGTCGAAGGTCGAGCAGACCTTGAAGTAGATCTGCGCTGCACCTTGCGCGCGCAGCCAGCGCGCGGCGGCCAGGCTATCGGCCACCGCTTCGGCCACCGGCGCGGTGCGTGACTTGAGGGCCACCACCACCGCATCCACGCCGGTCACCGGCGCGGCAGGCACGCCGATGGTCTGCACCACGCGCATGCCGGCGCGCACCAGGTTGTTGGCCAGATCGGTCGCGCCGGTGAAATCGTCGGCGATGCAGCCCAGCTTGAGCGTCATGGTGCGGTCCGCAGATAGCGTCGAACGGTCTTTTGCTCGACCCAGTTGCCCGTGGCCTGGCTGAACGCCAGGAAATGCGGCGACTGCAGGTGCGCCTGCACCGCCGCTTCGTCATCGTACAGCTCGTAGAGGTGAAAACACTCGGGCCGCGCCGGGTCGCGGCAGATGTCGAACTGCCGACAACCGGCTTCAGTGCGGCGCGAGATGCCGGCGTTCTCGGCAATGGCCGCTGCGAAAGCCTCGACGTGCGCCGGCCGGACCAGGAACTCGACGATCAGCGCCTGCATGGGAGGACTCACCAGCTCTGGATCAGGCGCGGCAGCCAGGTCGACAGCGCCGGAATGTAGGTGACCAGCAGCACGACCACGAAGGTGGCGGCCATCAGCGGCCACAGCGCCTTGGTGATCTCCCCGATGCCGGCACGTGCCAGCTTGGCCGCGACGAACAGCGTGCCGCCCACCGGTGGCGTGTACAGCGCGATGGCCAGGTTGGCCGTCATCACCACGCCGATGTGCACCATGTCCATGTTGAAGTGCTTGGCCAGCGGCAGGAACAGCGGTGCGCTCAGCAGCATGGCCGGCAGCGGTTCGATGAAGATGCCCAGCAGCAGCAGGCAGACGTTGAACAGCAGCAGGAACATCCAGGGCTCGGTGGCCACCATCTGGATCCAGGCCGCCATCTGCACCGCCACCTGTTCCACCGTGATCAGCCAGGCCATCGAACCGGTGGCGCCGATCACCAGCATCACGGTGGCGCTGGTCATGAAGGCATTGAGCAGCAGCTGCGGCACGCGACGCCACTGCAGGTCCTTGTAGTAGTACAGCGAGACCAGCAGGCCGTAGACCACCGCGATGGCCGCCGACTCGCTGGGCGTGAACACGCCCGTCCAGATGCCGCCGATGATGATCAGCGGCATCAGCAGGGCCGGGCCGGCATCGCGCGTGGCGGCCCAGATCTCCTTGCCCGTGGACCGGTCCTCGCCGTTGTCGCAGCCGGTGCGCTTGCCATGCCACATGCACACGGCGATCAGGGCGATGGCCGATGCCAGGGCCGGCACCAGCCCGGCCATCGACAGCGTGCGCATCGAGACGCCGGAGATGAAGGCATAGATCAGGAAGGGAATCGACAGCGGCATCAGCAGCGCCAGCGTGCCGGCCACCGCCAGCAGCGCCGCGGCAAAGCCGCGCGAATAGCCACGCGCCACCATGGCCGGAATGACCAGCGAGCCGATGGCCGCGGTATCGGCGATGGCCGATCCCGAGACGCCGCCGAACAGCGTGCAGCTGACCACGGTGACCACGCCCAGGCCACCCGGCAGCCAGCCGAACAGCACGCGCGCGAAGGCCACGATGCGCTGGCCCACGCCACCCTGGGCCAGCAGTTCGCCGGCGAAGATGAACAGCGGCACGGCCAGCAGGATGAAGGGCTCCACGCCGCCGATGAAGGACAGGAAGATGGTCTCCATCGGATGACCCAGGCCCTGCCAGGCGATCACCCCGACCGTCGTGATCAGGATGGCGTACAGCAAGGGCACGCCGGCCAGCGCGATGGCGAAAAAGATGCCGAAGAGTGTGAGTGCCAGCATGATCGGTCACCGCGCCGGGGGATAACGCTCTTCGCGCGGCACGCCGCGCAGCGTCTGCCAGAGATCGAAGGCCACGAACAGCGCCATCAGCGTGCAGCCCACGGCCATGCCCATGTACTGGATGGCCATCGGCCACTCCAGCACCGTCAGCTGATTGCCCCAGTTGCCGGCCACCAGCGACCAGCCGAAGCGCACCAGCACCAGCAGCATGCCCAGGCACAGCAGCTGCACCGCCGCATCGGCCCAGCGCCGCCGGGCCGGTGTCAGCTTGTCGATGAACTCGGTGATGGTCATGTGCGCACCGCGTTGCGCGGCGCAGGCGCCACCCAGGAAGGTCACCCACACCATCAGCAGTTCACCCAGTTCGGTGACCCAGGCCAGATCCAGGTGGATCAGGTGCAGGCTGACGTTGAAGAAGACCAACAGCGCCATGGCGCCACCGATGACGATGACCGTCCAGTCGACCGCACGGCCGATCAGACGGATGGGCAGCGGCGCCGGCGCGACCGGGTGGAGCAGTGCAGCCATGATGACCTACTTGACGGCCTTGCGCACGGCTTCGGCGTCCTTCAGCAGGGCGTCGACATCGGCGCCGTACTTGTCGCGCGCCTTGGCGTAGACCGGCTGCACGGCGGCGCGGAAGGCGGCCACGTCGGGCTTAGCGTTGATCTTGGCGCCCTTGGCGGCCATCTCCTTGAGCTGGTTGGCATCGTTGCCCGAGATGAACTCGCGGCTGAACCTGGCGGCCACCTGCGCGGCCTCGGTCACCGCCTTCTGGTCGGCCGGCGACAGCTTGGCCCAGGTCTTCTCGGCAATCGCCAGCGGGATCGGGCTGTAGACGTGGTTGGTCAGCGTGACGTGGGGCGCGACCTCGTAGAACTTGTTGGAGTAGATGGTGTCGACGGGGTTCTCCTGCCCGGCCACCGCACCCTGCTGGATGGCCAGGTAGACCTCGGGCAGCGGCATGATCTGGATGTTGAAGCCCATCGCTTCCAGCGTCCAGCGCATCATCTCGTTGGGGAAGGTGCGCAGCTTCTTGCCCTTGGCGTCGGCCGGCGTGGCCAGCATGTCGCGCGTGGTCATGCTGCGGAAGCCCGCCTCCCAGGTGGCCAGGAACCGGAAGCCCTTGGCCGGCGCCTTGGCGAACTGCGCCTTCAGCCACTCGGAATCGTCATACAGCTTCCAGCCCTGGGCATAGCTGTCCACCAGGAAGGGCATCATGGTCAGGTTCAGCGTCGGCACGTGCGGCGCGTAGCTGCCGGTGGCCGAGACCGTGAAGTCGATGCCGCCCAGCGCCAGCTGCTCGATGTTCTTCGGGTCGTTGCCCAGCTGACTGCAGCAGAACACGTTCACCTTGTAGCGGCCCTGGGTGAGTTCCTCCACCTTCTTGGCGAAGACCTGGGCCGCTGCTTGGCGGGCGCCCGCCTGCTGGTCGGTGTGGCTGAACTTCAGCACCGTCTGTGCCGAAACGGGCAAGGCGACCAAGAGCGCGGCGGCGGCCAGCGTGGTAAACGTGAAGCGGCTCATGTCATTCTCCATTCAGGGTTGTCGTGAGGGGTGAACTGCGACATCACCACGCGGGTCCCGGTGGCGTGCGAGTGGTAAACGGCCGCCTGCACCTGCAGGTTGGCCAGATAGTCGGCGGCGGTGTTTTCCAGCGGCGCACCCTCCCGCAGGTGGGCCAGCACGTGCTTCTGCAGCGCGGTGCAGGCGCCACCGAAGGCACCCGGCGCGAGCCCGCCGTAGGGATGCTCGGCCTCCGCGCCCCCGTGGGGCTTGAACCACAGGCGCGCCTGGCCATCCAGCCGCAGCACACCGCGTTCGCCTTCCAGCCACATTTCGCCCATCGTGAGCAGCGGGTTGTCGGCCACGTGGTCATTCAGACGGTTGCCGTCGAACAGGCCCGTGCGCCCGTCGCCAAACTCGAAGACGATGTGCGCGCAGTCTTCGCCCACGATGGCCGGGTTCAGCCGGCGCAAGCGTGCGCTGACGGCATCCACCTCGCCCAGCAGGTAGCGGAAGGTGTCGATGAAGTGCACGGCGGTCTCGCGTACCAGGAACTGCGGCATGCTCTGGAAGTAGGGCTGGCGCTCCAGGTAGGCCCGCGGACCCTGGCCGTCACCCGGGCGCAGGCGGAAGCCGATGCCGTGCACGCGGCCGAAGAAGCCGTTGTCGATCAGGCGGCGGCATTCGCGGAACCAGGGCGCGAAGCGGAAATTCTCGTGCACCACCAGCGGCGTAGCCTGCTGCCGGGCGAGCGCAGCCATCGCCTGCGCCTGCGCCAGGTTGAGGCCGAAGGGCTTCTGGCAGATGACCGGGATGCGCCGTTGCAGCGCGGCACTCACGGCATCCCATTGCGCTTCGGGCGGCAGCACCACGTCCAGCAGCGTGGGCTTCGCCTCATCCAGCATCTGCATCAGGTTCGTGTGGCAACGCGGCACGGCAAAGCGGGCCGCCAGCAACTCGGCCCTGGCGGCGCTGCGGTTGCACAAGGCCACCACGGGCGTGCCGGCGGCGCACCAGGCCTCCAGCTGGAACTGCGCCCAGTAGCCCGCGCCGACCATGACCACGCGCTTGTCCATTTCAGGTCAGCCCCTGGACCACCGCACGCGTGATGTCGGCGGTGTTGCTGGTTCCCCCGAACTCCCGCGGCCGCACGGCACCGCTCTCGAAGGCGCGGCGCACGGCGGATTCGATGGCCCGCGCACCGTCGGCCAGCGCCGCGTCGGCATGCCGCACGGCCAGCCAGTCGAGCATCATGGCCAGCGACAAGAGCATGGCCGTGGGATTGGCGATGCCCTGACCGGCGATGTCGGGCGCGGTGCCATGCGCCGGCTGGAACACCGCGTGCTGGTCGCCGATGTCGGCCGAAGGCGCCATGCCCATGCCGCCGACCAGGGCGGCGATCAGGTCCGACAGGATGTCGCCGAACATGTTCTCGGTCACCAGCACGTCGTACTGCCAGGGCTTCATCACCAGGTTCAGCGCCATCGCATCGACATAGGCGCTCTCGGTCGTGATCTCGGGGAAGGCCCGGGCCCGGCTTTCGAAGACTTCGCGCCAGAAGGCCATCGAGGCGAATACATTGGCCTTGTCGACGCTGGTGACATGGCCGCGCCGGCCCTGGGCCTTGCGCTGGCGCGC
The DNA here is from genome assembly GCA_035440985.1 of Rubrivivax sp. Lineage (GTDB taxonomy): Bacteria > Pseudomonadota > Gammaproteobacteria > Burkholderiales > Burkholderiaceae_C > Rubrivivax. Next base: position 7,966 of record DAORNK010000132.1, read on the forward strand.
CAGCTGCAATGCGAAGTCGCAGACGCGGGCCGTGCCGGCGCGTGTGATCTTCATCGTGTCGGACACGGCGTCGGGCTCGACGACACCTCGGCCGCGGGCGTGGAACAGGCCTTCGGTGCTCTCGCGCACCAGCACCAGATCGATCTCGGCTGCGCGCGGGTGGGCCAACGGTGTCGGCAGGCCGGGCCAGGTGCGGATCGGTCGCACACCGGCATAGAGATCCAGCGCAAAGCGCAGGTCCAGTTGCGGAATGATCTCGGTGCCGTCGGCACCGCGCACATGCGGCAGGCCCATGGCGCCGAACAGGATGGCATCGGCCGCGCGGCAGGCTTGCAGGGTGGCTTCCGGCAGTGCAATGCCGCTGTCCAGATAATGCTGCGCGCCTGCCGGGTAGGTCTGAGTGCGGAACTCCCGTCCGATGCGCCGGGCCACCGCGAGCAGCACCTCCAGCGCGCTGGCCGTGACCTCGCGGCCGATGCCATCGCCCGGCAGCACGGCGATCGAGTAGCGGATGTGCGGGCTCATCGTGCACTCACATCTGCGCGACGCGATAACGCTCGAACAGCGCCACCAGTTCGCGCCGGGCACGTTCGCGGTGGGCCCGGGTCACGCGCATGGCTCCTTCGACATCGCCGGCGCTGATGCGCTCCAGCATCTGCCGATGCTCCTGGGTGGAGTTGACCGGCTTGGGCCGCAGCCGCAGCGTGAACATGCGGGCGCGGTGCGAGCGGTCGCCGTAGTTCAGCACGGTGGCTTCGAGCTGGCGGTTGCCGGCCAGCGCCACCAGTTGGGCGTGGAAGCGTTCATCGGCAGCCGCCCAGGCGTCCAGATCCTCGTCCTGCAGGGCGCGGTCCATCGCCGCGGTGGCGTCGACCAGGGGTTTCAGCTCAGCCGCCGTGGGCCTGCGGCTGGCCAGCAGTTCGGCGGCCATGCACTCCAGCGCGGTGAGGATCTGGTAGATCTCCTGCATGTCGGCCGGCGACACCGGCAACACCCGCATGCCGTGCCGCGGGATCACCTCCACCAGGCCCTCGGCGGCAAGCCGCATCAGCGCTTCGCGCACCGGCGTGCGGCTCATGCCCAGCGCCAGCGCCACCTCCTGCTCCAGCGCGCGGTGGCCCGGCGGCCAGACGTTGTCCAGGATGCGCTGACGGATCTCCCGGTAGGCCGCGTCGACCAGGGAGGTGCCTGCGCTGATCTTCTTCTGAGCCGTCATGGGTGGTTCCAGTGAATGGGCGGCACACCGGCCCAAGGCATCTCCAGTGTGGCCAGCCGGTCATCGAGCAGGCAGCCGAGCACGGCGGTGCGCCGATCGGCGCCGCAGAAGGCAATGCTCGAGATGTTGCGCAACACCCGGCTGCGGATGCCGTCCAGGTGCGGGCGGTCCATCTGCCCGGCTTCGAAGGCCGCCTCGACCCAGGCCAGGTGTTCGGCATCGGCGTCTTCCAGCCACAAGGTCTGCGAGCCGTCGGGCGCCACGCGGATGAGGCGGTTGCTGACGATGCTGACCACCCAGGCGCCCCCTTCTTCGTCGAAGGCCAGGCCGTCCGGAAAGGTGCCGGCACCGAACTCGGCGACCACCTGCCGGTCGCTCAGGCGGCCGTCGGCGTGCAGCGCGAAACGCGATAGCCGCCGCGCGAAAGTCTCGTTGACATACAGCCATTGGCCGCTGGGGTGCACGGCCACTTCGTTGGTGTAGCCCAGCCCTTGGGCGGCGACGAATGCGTGCCCGTCCTGCCGCACGCAGACGATGAAACCGTCGTTGCAAGTGCGCCGATAGCCCAGTGCCCGCGGCACCAGGCGGGTGCTGACCGTGACCCAGGTGTTGCCGTCCCTGTCCTGCACCACGTAGTTCGTCGGCGGCAGGGGGTGCCCACCCACGTCCAGCAGCCAGGGCGCCACGCTGCCGTCGCGCCGCAGGTGATAGACCCCGCCGGCCTGGGCACCCAGATGGGCCAGCAGAAAGCTGCCGTCGGCCAGCAGGGCGATGCCGTTGGGGCGCAGTTCGCCGCCATCGGGCAGTTGGCCCGCATAAAGGGTCTGGCTGCCGTCTGGCCGCCGGTGCGCCACGCCACCGCGCCAATCGGCGGTGTAGAGGTCGCCGGCTGCATTGGCCAGCACACACTCGGGCCGGTTCAGACCTTGCCCGACCCACGCCAGCGTTGCCAGGCGTTCCATCGGAGAGATGATCTTTGCACTCATTAACGCATACGTTAACGCGCGCACAAAACGCCATGTATAGGGTTTACCCTTATCTTGTGGCTCGCTTCCCTCAAGGCCGCCGCTGCAACGACAGCAGCGCCCGGATTCGGCAAATGGCGGGTAGTAGACTGCGCGCCCCTTTACTGGATTCTTCGACTGGCCTTCATGTTGCACGGGTCATCCAGCCCGGGCGTGGCCGGTTCGGAGCTCACCCGTCTGCTGGCACGCCTGGCCGACACACCGATGGCCCCGCCGCGGCCGGCCTTTGCCGAACGCCTGGGCCAATGGCTGGGCTGGCCGGGTGCCGTCGCGCTCTCCGCTGCGCTCAACGCCGGCCCGGCCCC
>DAORNK010000133.1:0-2319 GCA_035440985.1 Rubrivivax sp.
GTGGGCGCTGTGGCTGTTCAGGGGCCAGCTGCCCCACTTCAAGAGCCATGTGGTGGCCAGCTTCGCCACGCTGGCCGTGCTGCTGCTCGTGCTGTGCTGTGCCCTGTGGGGCCTGGGCCAGGTCGCGGTCAAGCTGGCCCTGCCCCAGGTGCCCCCGTTGCTGCAGGCCGGCCTGCGCTCGCTGGTGGCGGCGGCGCTGCTGCTGATCTGGTGCCAGGCGCGCGGGGTTTCGATATGGCAAGCCGACGGCACGGGCCGCCTGTTTGCAACGGAGTTCGCATGCATCTTCCTGGGGCTGCAGTACACCTCGGCGTCGCGCATGTCGGTGTTCCTGTATCTGTCGCCTTTCGTGGTGGCGCTGGGCATGCCCTTCATCGCGCGCCATGAGAGGTTGCGTGCGCCGCAGATGGCAGGTCTGGTGCTGGCCTTCAGCGGTGTGGTGTGGGCCTTTGCCGAAGGTTTCGCGCGCCCCGCCGCCGGTCCCTTGCAGTGGCTGGGCGACGCGCTGGGCATCGCTGCGGCGGTGCTGTGGGGCCTGACCACGCTGACCCTGCGCGGCAGCCGGCTCTCGACGGCAGCGCCGGAGAAGACGCTGCTCTACCAACTGGGCCTTTCAGGGCTGGCGCTGACGGCGGCATCGGTCTTCAGCCCCGAGGTCTGGCCGGGCCTGGCCACCTTGTCGGGGTTGACCTGGCTGTCGCTGTTCTTCCAGAGTGTCATCGTCAGCTTTGCCAGCTATCTGGTGTGGTTCTGGCTGATGCGCCACTATCCGGCTACGCGCATCTCGGCGTTCGTGCTGCTCACGCCGGTGTTCGGGCTGTGGTTCGGCGTCGCGCTGCTGGGCGAGCCGCTGACGCCGCGCATCGTGATGGCGCTGCTGGCGGTCTGCGGCGGCATCGCGCTGGTCAACCTGCCGGCAGCCGCCAGGCGGCGCGGCGATTAGGGCCTGGACCAGCCCCCCGTTGCGATCCTGCGTCTGAGCCCGGCAGCGGGCGCACCGCCTACTTGCGCGTGAGCTTCAGTTCCTGCCCGTTCCCCCACGCGCCGACGAGGTGGGCCGCATCGGCCAGTTCCAGCGTGGCCACGGAGTCGCGACAACCCTGCATGGTCTTCGATGCCTCGATCGTGAGCCTGACCCTGCCGGGCGCGATGACCTTCACGCTGGCCGGGTGTGCTCGCTCTAGGCACGGGTTGGCCCTGGCTTCGCCGGACGCAAACGCAGCACGCCACGTCCCCACGGAGCCCTGCAGTGTCATTTCCGCGTTGGCCACCGGCCCACCGGTCTGCGGCCGCCACTGCGCCGTCCACGAACCGTCCAACGCCGTGCCGTCCTGGGCCGCTGCCTGCGCGGCCGCAAGCAGTGCCAGCGCCGACACGCTGATGACCTTCACCCACATGATCACCTCCGATCGGTGGCTTCCCACCGCCGAGGTCACGATGACATGCATCGCGCCAACAGGCCTTGAGTGCGCTCACGCACAAGGAAATGCCGGGCCGCCCCAGGTTCCCTGGACCCCCGCAGGGGGGCGGGCGGGCCTCCTCGGCGCCCATCGAAGGCCAGGCTGTGTAGAGTCACGCTCCCTTCCCGCCTGTTTCAAGGAGCCCCGCCGATGATCACGCTGTACGGCATGACGCTGTCCAACTACTACAACAAGGTGAAGATGGTGCTGCTCGAGAAGGGCGTGCCCTTCACCGAAGAGACCGTGCGCACCGGTTCCACCGACGAGGCCGTGCTGCAGGCTTCGCCGCTGGGCAAGATCCCGTTCATCCGCGTGGACGGCACGCCGCTGTGCGAAAGCCAGGTCATTGCCGACTACCTGGAGGCCCGTTACCCGCAACCGCCGCTGGTGCCTGCGGACCCCCTGGCCGCCGCCAAGGTGCGCGAGCTGACGGCCTTCCTGGAACTGCACCTGGAGCTGGTCGTGCGCGAGCTGTATGCGCAGGCCTTCTTCGGCGGCACCGTCAGCGAAGGCACCCAGGCGCGTGTGCGCAAGCAACTCGGCAGGAACATCCCGGCCTTCAAGCGTCTGGCCCGCTTCGCGCCCTACCTGGCTGGTGATCAGTTCACGCTGGCCGATTGCGCCGGCTGGGTCAGCCTGCCCCTGGTGGGCATGGCCACCAAGGCGGTGCTGGGCGAAGACCTGCTGGTGGCCAACGGCATCGACTGGAAGAGCTACGCCCGCCTGGTGGGCGAGCGACCATCGGCCCAGCGCGTGGTGGCCGATCGCAAGCGGGATCAGGCGGCGAAGGGCTGAGTCGGCGCCGAGCGGCCACCTGCGTGGCCGCGAGTGGCCGACGAAGGCCGGGCCGCATGCTGGC
>DAORNK010000133.1:2363-10504 GCA_035440985.1 Rubrivivax sp.
GGCTCCGCTTATGGAGATGCGCTGCGCCGGGCCACACCCACAGCACCGCCGGGCTTGCGGCGTGCTTCGTTCGCCACCCCATTGCCCGACGCGCAAGCTTCAAGTCTTGCAGCTCACGCAAAGAAGCCCAGCAAGCGCTCCGCCGTGGCTGCCGGCAGTTCTTCGGGAATGAAGTGCCCGGCGTCCATCGCCTCACCCTGCAGGTCCGCAGCGCACTGCGCACGCCAGAGCGCCATCGGGTCGAACTGCGCATGCACCACGCCACGGCTGCCCCACAGCACCAACGTGTCACAGGCGATGCGCTGGCCGGCCGCGCGCGAGACGCGATCGTGTTCCAGGTCGATGCCGGCGCTGGCCCGGTAGTCCTCGCAGGCCGCATGGATGGCAGCGGGGCGCACGAAGCAGCGTTCGTACTCGGCCATCGCCTCGGGTTCGATGTGCTGTGTGTTGCCGGCGCCCCAGCCGCCCAGCTTCCAGTGCAGGTACGCCAGCGGGTTGGCGCCGATCATGCGTTCGGGCCAGGGCGTGGGCTGGATCAGGAAGAACCAGTGGTAGTAGGCACGCGCGAAGCGCATGTCGGTGGCGGCGTACATGTCCAGCGTGGGCGCGATGTCGATCACGGCCAGCCGCGCCACGGCCTGAGGGTGGTCCAGTGCCAGGCGGTGCGCGACACGCCCGCCACGGTCGTGACCGCATAGGGCAAACCGTTCGTGGCCCAGCGCCTGCATCAGTCGCAGCAGGTCCAGCGCCATCACGCGCTTGCTGTAGTTGGCGTGGTCGGGTTCGCCCGGCGGCTGGGCGCTGTTGCCATAGCCGCGCAAGTCGGGCAGCACGAGGCGAAAATGTGGCGCCAGCCGGCGCGCTACGCGCTGCCACATCACGTGCGTCTGCGGAAAACCGTGCACCAGCAGCAGGGGCGGTGCATCGCGGCGGCCACCGATGCGGGCGTGGATGCGCGTGCCGGCCAAGTCGAAGTCGCGGGCCTCGAAGCCCCGGAACCAATCGGAGGTGTCGTTCATCGCGCCAGCATAGCGGCCCGGCCAGCTGGCTATACTGCCCACCCTCAGCGCCGATTTGTTCCGACTTGCGGGCGCTTCAACAAATGCCGCTAAAAGGGGACACCGATCACCCGGTGCCCGCCTGACAGGCGGCGCCGGGTGTTTTCATTGATGGGCAGCATCGGTCTGGTCACGCCGCAGCAGATGCACTTCAGCGCGCCGCTGCCGCTGAAGAGTGGCGCCGTGCTGCGTGACTACACGCTGATCTACGAGACCTACGGCACGCTCAACGCCGAACGCAGCAACGCGGTGCTGGTGTGCCATGCGCTCAACGCCAGCCACCACGTGGCCGGTACGCATGGGGACGGCAACCTGGGCTGGTGGGACAACCTGGTCGGCCCCGGCAAGCCGCTGGACACCAACCGCTTCTTCGTGATCGGCGTCAACAACCCCGGCTCGTGCTTCGGCTCCACCGGGCCCATGCATCTCAACCCGGCCACCGGGCGGGTCTATGGCGCGGATTTCCCGGTGGTCACGGTGGAGGACTGGGTCGACGCCCAGGCGCGCCTGGTGCAGGCGCTGGGCATCGACCAGCTGGCAGCCGTGCTGGGCGGCAGCCTGGGCGGCATGCAGGCCCTGGCGTGGACGCTGCGCTACCCGGCTCGCGTGCGGCACTGCATCGCGGTGGCCACGGCGCCCAACCTGAGCGCGCAGAACATCGCCTTCAACGAGGTGGCGCGCCGCGCCATCATCACCGACCCCGATTTCCACGGCGGCCACTACATCGCGCAGGGCACCGTGCCCAAGCGCGGCCTGCGCGTGGCGCGCATGATCGGCCACATCACCTATCTCAGCGATGACGCGATGGAGGCCAAGTTCGGCCGCGAACTGAAGGCCGCCGAACTGGGCTACACCACGCAGGACATCGAGTTCCAGATCGAGAGCTACCTGCGCCACCAGGGCGACAAGTTCAGCGACTATTTCGACGCCAACACCTATCTGCTGATCACGCGCGCGCTGGACTACTTCGACCCCGCCGCCGAGCACGGCGGCAGCCTGTCGCAGGCCTTCGCCGCCGCCCACGCGCAGCGCTTCCTGGTGGTCAGCTTCACCACCGACTGGCGCTTCTCGCCGACACGCTCGCGCGAGATCGTCAAGGCGCTGGTGGACAACCGCATTGCCGTCAGCTACGCCGAGATCGCCGCGCCGCACGGGCACGACGCCTTCCTGCTGGACGACCCGCGCTACCACAACGTGATGCGCGCCTATTTCGAGCGCGTGGCCAGTGAAGGTGCTGCCCCGTGAGCGAGCGCAAGGACCTCGAGCTGATCGCCGCCGCGGTGCCGGCGGGCAGCCGCGTGCTGGACCTGGGTTGCGGCAATGGTGAACTGCTGGCCTGGCTGCAGCGCCACAAGGGCTGCAGCGGCTACGGCATCGAGATCGACGACCACAACGTGCACGCCTGCGTGCAGCGTGGCGTCAACGTGATCCAGCTCAACCTGGAGGAAGGGCTGGCCCTGTTCGACGATCGCAGCTTCGACGTGGTGCTGCAGATCGACACGCTGCAGCACCTGCGCAACACCGAGCGCATGCTGCGCGAGACGGCCCGCGTGGGGCGCATCGGCATCGTGGCCTTCCCCAACTTCGCGCACTGGCCCAACCGCATGCGCGTGCTGACCGGCCGCATGCCGGTGACGCGCGCGCTGCCCTACCAGTGGTACGACACGCCCAACATCCGCGTGGGTACCTTCGCCGACTTCGAGGTGCTGGCCGGCAAGTGCGGCCTGCAGGTCAGCGACAGCTTCGGCCTGCAGGCCGGCCAGGTGGTGCGGCGCTGGCCCAACCTGATGGCCAGCGTGGCGGTGTTTCGCTTCGAACAAGCCTGAGCCTGTCGTGCGCCGCTGCGCCGTTGCGGCGCTGCGGCGGGGTGACGTCCACCCGGGGTCGCCATCCAGGATGCCCGGTGCTGCCGAAAATCACCAGAATCGCACAAAACGCTCTGCGTTCATCTGTAATCGATTGGCTTATATTTCATTTATAGCACTAGTGCCGATTTAACAGAACCGAATTTCATCGCCATGACCATTGCATCCGCACTGTCCTTTGCTGAACGGGGCCGGTTCAGCCAACTGCGGGCATTTGCCGGCGACATGCTTTACACCGAGGGCATGCCGGCGCCCCATCTCTACGTGGTCAAGGAGGGGGTGGTCGACCTGTTTCTGGTGCGCGAGGACAAGCGCACCGTCATCGAGACGCTGCGTCGGGGCCAGTGCTTCGGCATTGAACCGCACCTCGCGCAGCCCGTTCGCATGCACAACGCCGCCGCGAGCAGCTACTGCGAGCTTTACGTGATCGACGCCGCGGCCGTGCACGGGGCCGTTGCCGAGAGCGCGGAACTCACCCAGGGCATGCTCAACACCCTGTCGCAGCGGCTGTCCGCGGCGCACGAGGTGATCGCACAGCGCGTCAACTACCAGCCTGAATTGCTGGTCTACGCCGACCTGCTGCACCTGCTGGGCATGGCGGATCTGGGCCGGCAGGCCGGCGGCGCGGGCGGTGCTGCCAGGTCAGGGCACCGGGCGCACGGACACGGACATGGACACGGGCACCAACACGGCCACCTTCATGGCCACGTGCAGGGCGGGCCACCGATGGCGCGGCCGACGCTGCAGGAGGTGCTCAACCATGCCCGGCTGCTGCTGGGCCACTCCGATCGCCATGCGCGCAGCCTTCTCGCGCGCCTGCACAGCCTGCACCTGATCCGCTACGAGGACGAAAAGGGCCAGGGCAAGCAGGTGGTCTTCGCGCCGCGCGACATCGTGGCGCAGGCCCGCAAGATCGTCGCCGAAGAGACGCAGGGCGAACGGCAGAGCCATCAATACGTCGGCCTGGACGAGTTTGCCGCCCTGGTGGACGTGGACCGCGGCGTCCTGCTGCGCAAGCTGGCTGCCGGCGAGTTCGCCGAGGACGTGTTCACCTTCCGGCGCGCCGAGATCCTGCGTGTGCTCGATGCCAAGGGACGGCGGTACTTCTCCGATCGCAAGCTCAAGCCGCCGCAGGAGTTCAGCGACATCAGCGACGTCGAGTTCGCCGACACGCGCTCGATCTTCGAGGCGGTGTCACGCGTGGACGCCTACGATCTGGCCAAGGTTGTGCAGGCGCTGGGCGAGGGCGAGGCGCGGCAGAAGATCCTGGCAGCACTGTCGGCTCGCCGCCGCGAGGAGGTCGAAAGCGAACTCAGGGACATGGCGACCTTCGACGAGGCGCAGGCGCAGCGCCTGGGCGCGGAACTGATCGCCCACGTCAAGGCGGCGATGCTTCAGAAGGCGGCGTGAGCGGCAACGCGCTCCCGGGGCTCGGAGCGCGGTGGCGGGCTTGAGCAGGCGGAATCGGTGGCCGTCACGCCGGCTCCGCGCCGGGGCGCAAGGCCACGCGCAGGCCCGCCTCGGCTTCGGCGGCCGAGCTGGCTCCGATCAGGATCTTCTGGATCTGCGCCGGCGACAGCGCCCCGTCGGGGTAGCCGGCCGCCAGCCGCGCGGCGTGTTCCTGTGCATCCGGGAAGAAGCGCAGCAGCATGCCTTGCAGCTGCTGCGCATCGGCGTTGCCCAATTCGATCTCCACGTCGATGCGACCGGGCCGGATCAGCGCCGGGTCCAGCCGTTCGCGGTGGTTGGTGGTCAGCACGATGATGCGGCCCTCCTGCGCTCCCACGCCGTCCAGCGCGTTGAGCAGGCCCGAAAAGCTGATCGGGATGCGCGCGTCCTGCTTGTCGCGGGCGTTGAAGAAGGCGTCGATGTCCTCGATCAGGATCAGCGAGCGCGGCGGCGTGTTCTGCAGCTGGTTGGCCAGCATCTGGTCCGTGAGCTTGGCATTGCTCAGCGACATCGCGCACAGCTTGAGGTGCAGTTCGCCGGCCAGCGCATAGGCCACGCTGGTCTTGCCGGTGCCCGGCGGGCCGTACAGCAGGTAGCCGCGCCGCCACGGCACGCCCATGCGCGCGTACCACTCGCGGCGCGAGAAGAATTCGTGGATGTCGTCGTGCAGCCGCCTGGCCACGCCGGCTTCCAGCACCACCGAGTCCAGGCTGCGGCGCGGCTTGCTGTCGGCCAGGCGCCAGTTGTCGCTCCAGCTGTCCACGGCGTAGAGCATCAGCCGGTTGGCACGGCGCTCGCCGGCGTGGCGGGCCACGCCCTGCAGCAGGTCCTCCATCAGCTGCCGGGTGCCGAAGAGCGCGGCCAGATGCACCGTCTCCACCACCTGCAGGTTCATCGAGATCTCGCGCTGCATCCACATCAGCCGGCCGCGGTACCAGAAGAAGTGAAAACCCGGCGCGGGGCTGAACTGCAGGCGCGGCGCGTCGTCGGTGGCGTGGGCATCGTCCTCCACTGACGGGGGCGCCTGGATCACCGTGAACCAGCGGCTGCGCTGGCCGAAACGCTGGTCGTTGAGCCAGGCGACGAAGGCGCCGAACAGGTCGGTGCGGCTGTCCAGCGTGGCGGTCACGACGAAGGCCCGCTTGGCCTGGCCCCACAGCATCGCGGGCAGGTTGCGCAACGAAGCCGCGATCACGCCCACCAGGCCCAGCGCCACCGCACCGGCCACCATCTGGTTGGCCAGCTGCGCCTGCAGGGCCGCGACGAAGTCAGCCCACATGCATCAGTCCAGCGTCACCGCGGTGCGCACGTTGCCGGCGCGGTCGGCGCGGGCGCTCAGCGAGATCGGTGTGCCGCGCGGCCCGTGCACGACCCATTCGACCACCGCGCGGTCGCCGGTGACGTCGCGGTTGGGCAGGAAGGCCTGCAGCGAGGTCTTGGGTGCATGGCCTTCCAGGTGCGCGGCCTCGACCCGTTCCTTGCCGGCCACCAGGCGCGTGCCCGCGGGCAGGTGGATCTGGAAGATCGTGCCGCGCACCGTCTTGCGCTCCAGCGCGCGCTTGCAGACGTAGGCCGGCAGCCAGCCGCTGTTGGCGACCGCAAAACGCACGCGCCAGGTGTCGTTGCCCAGGGCGCGCACCTCGGCACGCAGCACCTCCAGGCAGGGCAGCGACAGGCCGATCTGCATCAGCCAGGCCGGAAAGCGCGCCGCCTCGCGTTCGCGCAGATGGGGTGGCGGGTTGCGCCAGAAGTTCAGCTTGTCCCAGCCGCCCAGCTCGACCATGCCCAGCTGCGGGTGGGCAAACGGGTACCAGTCGACGTGGGCCTGGCCCGCGCACTGCTCGTCACTCCACTTGAGCAGCTTGAGGTCGTCCTCCGGCGGGTGCTCGCGATACCACTCGATCCACTGGTAGTCGCTGATGCCGGCTTCCTTGTTCGGCGCCCAGATCTCCACCGTCCAGAACAACGCACCCAGGTGCTCGTAGACCCAGTCCTGGGTGCCGGTGATGATCTCCTTGGGGTGGTACTTGAACTCGTGGAAGATGCTGATCGCCGGGTAGCCGGTGAGCTTGGCGCCGATGTCGGAAAAGCGCTTGTACACCCACAGGTCCTCGGGCGTCATGTCGTCGTCGCTCTGCGTGCCCATGGGGCGCAGGATCACGCCGCTGTGGGTGTGGAAGCTCACCGCGGCGCCGATGTTGGGGTGCGCGGTGATGAACTGCACCATCGCGCGCACCTCGGGCTCGCTGGTGGGATAGGGGCCGGCGCCCTTCTGCTCGAACTCCTGGCGCCAGTAGGCCGGGAAGTTGCGGTTCAGGTCCAGGCCCTCGACGTCGGGGTTGGTGCTGATCTTGATGCCGTCGAAGTTCTTCAGCGTGCCTTCGGGCATCAGGCGGTAGTAGTCACCGCCGAATTCGCCGGGCTCGCGTGGCGTCATCAGGCGCTCGTCGGCGGGGTGCTTCTTGTACGGGCCGTGCGGATCGGGGATGCGCATGCTCAGCATGCGGCCGTCGCCGTCCACGTCTTCCACCGTCAGGCCATCGATGGGCTCTTCGTCGTAGGGATAGGGGCGCGTGGAGCTGCGGATGTGGCGCGGCCGGTCGGCCAGCGCCAGCTCCGCGCCATCCGGGTTCAGGCGCGGCACCAGGTAGACCACGCGCGTGTCCAGCAGCTGGCGCGCCTGCACGTCGCCCGCTTCATAGGCGTGCAGCAACTGGTGCAGCCAGTACAGGCAGGCGGTGCAGGCCGTGAGCTCGGCCGCGTGGATATTGCCGTCGACCCACAGGGCCGGTTTGTCGATGTCTTCACCGCTGCGCCGGTTGCCCAGCGTCAGCAGCCAGATGTCGCGCCCTTCGAAGCTCTTGCCGATCGACGACAGGCCAACCAGTTGCGGGGCTGCGGCCGCGTAGTCCTGCAGCAGGCGGGTCAGTTCAGCGTGGCGATAGAACTGGTCGAACCGGGGTACGGGGAGTGCGGGCATGGGACAACCGTGGCAAGGGCGGGGCCCTATTCTGCGCGGCCCGCGTGCGTCTCGGCCCTTCCGGGCTGTGGACCTGCACCAAGCGTTGGGACACGATCCTGGCTTGAGCGCTACCGCCGCATGTGGACGGCGCGCTTCGATGCACTGGACGAGGTTGTCGAGGAACTGAAATGCAAGGAGAGAGACGATGGTCGAAAGAAGTGAGCCTGCAGGCGCGAAGCATCTCACCTCGGCTGAGCGCAAGTCCGACCGCGAAGTGGTCGTCAGGCGTATCTTCGACGCGCCCGCGCGCCTGGTGTTCGAGGCTTGGACGCGGCCCGAGCTGTTCAGGCAGTGGTGGGTGCCGAAGTCGATCGGCCTGGTGCTGTTGTCCCTGGACCAGGACGTGCGCGTGGGCGGCACGTATCGCCTCGTGTTCGACCTCGGCGACTCGAAGACGATGGCCTTCTTCGGCAAGTACATCGAGGTTACGCCGCCGTTGCGCCTGTCTTGGACGAACGAGGAAAGCGACGATGGCGCCGTGACCACCGTTACGTTCGAGGAGAAGGACGGGCAGACGCACCTGACGTTCTCCGAGCTCTACCCGACAAGGGACGCGCTCGACCGAAGCATCGGGAGCACCGAGGGGCTGCCCGAACAGTTCGCGCAGCTGGATGCGATGCTCCCCACGCTCGTCTGACGGCGGCGAGCGCTCCACGGTCGACGTGGACTTCTGAACCTCGGGCGCTGGCCCGCCCGTTCGTCCCGCAGCCTCAGCGCCGCGTATCGGCCTGGATCGCGGTCAGCGCG
>DAORNK010000134.1:0-10472 GCA_035440985.1 Rubrivivax sp.
AGGCCGCCAAAGCGCCCCGCATGCGCGCCACCGCGCCTTCGGTCTCGCGCAGATCGGCCGCCACCAGCAGCCGCCAAGCAACGCCCGGCGCCTCGGCCGGGCGCACCGTCCTTTCCACCACCAGCAGCATGGCGCCATCGGGTCCGCTGAGTTCGTGCTGGTGAACCTTGCCGTCGGGCAGGGCATCCGCGGTCGGAGTCAGCGTGGCATCCCACAGCGAACGCGATCGCAGAACGCCGCGCCTGGGGGGGGCGCCCACGGCGTCGAGCTGCCAGTAGAGGCCGGAATAGGGGCGCGACCAGCGCGGGTCGCTCAACGCCGCCGTGTCGATGACGGGCTGGCCGGTGGCGTCGAAGTCCAGCCGGGCGGTGATCTGGTCGAGTTGTGCGACAAGCCCGCGCCCGAATTCACGTGTGACATGCTCGCGGAAGAGCCCCGCCAACGCCAGGCCTGCCAGCGCGAGCGCCGCCAGCATGGCCACCAGCGTGGCTGCCAGCAGACGGAAACGCAGCGAATGCACCCAGGGCAGGCGCATGAGGTTCAGGCGTCGCACACGAGCCGGTAGCCCAGGCCACGCACGGTTTCGATGCTGTCGGGCGGCAGCTTTCTGCGCAGGCGGCCGACGAAGACTTCGATGGTGTTGGAGTCGCGCTCGAAGTCCTGCGCGTACAGATGCTCCGTGAGCTCGGTACGCGACACCACCACGCCGGGGCGGTGCATCAGATAGGCCAGCAGGCGGTATTCAAGCGCTGTCATGCTCAAGGTCTGGCCCTGCACGCTGACCCGGCTGCTGCGCGTGTCCAGCAGGATGGTCCCGCACCGCAGCAGCGGCGAAGCCAGGCCCTGTGCGCGGCGGATCAGGGCACGCAGGCGCGCCAGCAGCTCCTCCATGTGAAAGGGCTTGGCCAGGTAGTCGTCGGCGCCGGCGTCGATGCCGGTCACCTTCTCGTGCCACCCGTCGCGAGCCGTGAGGATCAGCACCGGCATCGCACGGCCCGCTTCGCGCCAGCGCCGCAGCACGCTCAGCCCGTCCAGCACGGGCAGCCCCAGGTCCAGCACCACGGCATCGAACGACTCCTGCTCGCCCAGGTGCTGGGCGTCGCGGCCGTTGTCGGCCTCTTCCACCACGTAGCCCGCCTCGGTCAGGCCGGCGCGCAGTGGGGCACGCAGCCTGGGCTCGTCTTCCACCAGCAGGATCTTCATGGGTCGACGCGGGACTTGTCGGCTCGGCGCTTGGTGCTCAGCAGCTGCGCCGTGCGGGCGTCGAGCTTGAGCTTGAGCAATTGCCCGTCGGGCTGCAGCAGCCGCACTTCGTAGACCCAGGTGCCGGCCTCCTGTTCCAGTTCCAGTTCCAGCACGCGGCCCGGGTGACGGCGTTGCAGCTTGTCCAGCAGGGTGGGCAGCGGCATCACCTGCCCGGCCTGCACCGCGGCTCGCGCGCGTTCGTGATCGGACTTGCCGCCGGCCTGCACAGTGCCCGCGGCAAGGGCCAGACAAAGCAGCGCGAGCCGGCGAAACGGCCGAAGCGGGGACCGTGGAGCCGGGCGCAGGGGCATGCCGCCATTGTTCCGCTTGAATCTGAACGCTGCATGAACGCCGGCTTCAGCGTGCCTTCAATGAGCGGTTCCGACAATGCAAATGCCGCTTCAACGAGGCTTCCCCAAAGGTCAAGAAAACATGACGTCTTCCCGTCCCCTCCGCTGCCTGCAGCGGCAGCTCGGCAGTCGCACCGTCTGGGGCGCAGTGCTGCTGACGCCGCTGCTGGCGGCTGCGGCCGACACCTCACCCGCTGCACAGGCAGCACGGTTTGCGACGCTGGCCGGCGTGCCGGGCCAGTCGCAGCGCGGCCAGGTGTTCTTCACCAGCCGCCATGGTGGCGAGTGGTCGTGCTCCAGCTGTCACGGCAATCCACCCGTGGCGGTGGGCCGCCATGCCAGCACGGGCAAGGCCATCGAACCGATGGCACCAGCGGTCAGTGCGAAGGTCTTCACCGACACCGCCCGCGTGGACAAGTGGTTCCGTCGCAACTGCAACGACGTGCTCAAACGCGAATGCACACCCGGCGAGAAGGCCGACGTGCTGGCCTATCTGCTGCAACTCAAGCCCTGAAGGGCCTCACCATGCTCAAGTTCAACATCCACCGTGCACCTGTCCTTCGGGCGCTGGCTGCCATGGCCCTGCTGGGCGTCGCGGCGGCCCACACAGCCCGGGCCGATGGCGAAAGGTGGCGGACAGTCACACCGCTGAAGACCTACACGCAGGAGTGTGGCACCTGCCACACCGCCTACCCGGCAAACCTGTTGCCTGCCGCTTCCTGGAAGCGCGTGATGGGCGACCTGGGGCGCCACTTCGGTACCGACGCCTCGCTGGATGCCACCGCCAGCGCGCCCATCGCCGTCTGGCTGCAGGCCAACGCCGGCACCGACAAGCGCTTGCGCGAAGCGCCGCCGCAGGACCGCATCACCTTGTCCGCCTGGTTCGAGCGCAAGCACCGCCAGGTGGAGCCGGTGGTGTGGACGCTACCCAGCGTGAAGACGGCCGCCAACTGTCCGGCTTGTCACAGCGGTGCCGACATGGGCATCTACAGCGAGCGTGGCCTGCGCGTCCCTGCAGGCATGGACCCCCGCCAGGCGCGCGCCTGGCGCGACTAGATACAGGAGCCTTCCTCCCATGCGGACCTCTGCTTCCATCGCAGCCACCTCGGCCGCTCGCGCGCCCCGGCCGACCACCGGCCGCCGCACCATCGACGCGCCAACGCGCATGTTCCATTGGCTGTTTGCGCTGTGCTTCCTGGGCGCGTACGTCACGGCGGACGGCGAGAGCTGGCGCACCTGGCACGTCACGTTGGGCTACACGATGGTGGGCTTGCTCGTGGCGCGCTTGCTGTACGGCCTGGGCGGGCCTCGCCAGGCGGGTCTGGGCGTGCTGTGGCGCAGATCGGCCGGCTGGCCCGGCTGGGTGAAGTCGCTGCGCAACGCGCCCAACCGGAGGGCCGTCAACTGGCGGCAGGGCCAGAACCTGCTGCTGGCGGGAGTCGTGACGGCCTTGCTGGTGACCGTGGTGCCTTTGACGTTCAGCGGCTACGCCGCTTACGACAGCTGGGGTGGCGAGTGGTTGGAAGAGGTGCACGAATTCTTCGGGCAGACCTTTCTGACCCTGGTGCTGGCGCACCTGGCGCTGCTCCTGGTGCTGAGTCTGCTGCGCCGCAAGAACCTGGCGCTGCCGATGCTGACCGGCCGCCAGGCCGAATCAGGGCCGGATCTGATCCGGCACGATCGGCCGCTGCTGGCGGCCGTGCTGCTGGCCGCGGTCCTGGCCTTCGTCGCCTGGCAGTCGCTGCAATTCCCAAGCGGCCTGCTGCCGGCCGGGGTCGCCGGGACAGCGGAAGACCGCCGTCATCCGCCACGCCATCGCGAGTTGGACAAGGCCTTCAGACCGAGCGCGCGAACGGCCCCAGGGTGAGGTGTTCCAGCGCATCCATCGCCAGCTCGAAGTCGCGCGAGGCGAGCATGGAATTGGCGATCAGCCCGGCATGGACCGCGCTGGCGTGTTGCGAGCGCATGGCATCAAAGGGCCAGCGCAGCGAGTGGTTGAAGAGTTCAAGGCCCGCAGCCAGCTCAGCCGGTGGCGGCCCGGGCGGGCAGCTCGCCCAGGGCCAGGCCTGGGGCACAGAGGTGTAAGCGTGCAGCGACATCGCAGCCTCCATCAGCGGGGGTACAGGCCAAAGAGTATGCCGGCGTCCGCCGGCCGGTCATGAATCTCCAGTTGGCGCATGCGCCGTTCGAGGTCGCAGGCATCCACGGCCTCAGCCAGGTACTGTTCATCGACGTCAGGTAGTGTCGACAGGCTGGACCAAAGCCTTTTGAGCATTTCCAGCAGCTTGAGCATCGGGTGACTTTCGGGGTCTTGTCTGATGACATTATCGTCAGGGTTTTCCCTTAACTTAGGAGAGTCGGCATTGGTTGACAACCGGGAGGTGGAATTCGCACCTTCCGGACTCCCAGCCCTGGGTTTGTGCTGCCCGACTGATGGCGGGCCTCCAGCATGCCGCAATTCAGGGGTCCGGTCCACGAAGTCGGCCGCCGCGCGGCCAATGACGTAGCCGGCAGGGCTAGTGCACGGTGGCAATGGCCATGGATGGCGATCAAGCGGTCGAATCGGGCTTTGCGGCCTGGTGACTCGGCACCAATAGCGCAACCGCGAGTTGGAGCGACCCGTCCGATTCCCTCGGCCAGTTGACCAGCGTCCCGCTGGCGCTGACGAAGCTTAGGCCAGACGAATGGGTCCAGGCAGCGGCCGGCAAGGCCGTCCGGTCGGTTTCGGCGGACACGCACCACCCGGCAACTGGGCAACCTGGCCCGACATTGAACCGCGCATCGTGCCCGACGGCATCATGGGGACCCCGCGAGGTTCCCAGCTTGTCGAGCTGCGAGACTTCGTTTGGCCAGTCAGGACATCCTCAGGCGGCGTCTGGTGCGCGTCAGGAGTGCCGTACCGGCCGATGGTGCAGCACGGACTGGCCCAGATGCGCCAGGCGCTGAGCCAGGGCGTGTTCGTGGTCGACCACCCACCCCGCGAGGGCATGAAAGGCCTTGTCGATCTCTTCTGTCCGGATCTGCCGGGCCTGGGCTTCGAAGTCGAAGCGGTCGGGGTGGCTGTAGGGGTCGAAGCGGGCCATCGTGTACTCCAGAAAAGCGGCCTCAAGGGCCTTTGGATGCAGCTTAGTTCCTGCTAAACCGATGCGCAATCCATGCTGATGGCACAACATTTGTGCCATAGTGGCATCAATTGCACCTGGAGCCCCGGCAATGGAGTCAAGCCTGGCGATGCTGGCTTTCGTGCGCGCCGTCGAATGCAAAGGCTTCACGGCGGCGGCGCAGGACCTGGGCGTCACGCCCTCTGCGGTGTCCAAGCTCGTGACCCGGCTCGAAAAGCGCCTGGGTGTCCGGCTGCTGCAGCGTTCCACGCGCCACCTCGCGCTGACCGCGGAGGGCGAGGTCTACTTTGAACGCGTGCAGCGCATCGTGGCCGAGATCGAGGACGCCGAGTCCGACGTCATGCGCTTCGGCCAGCAGCCCCGCGGGCGGGTGCGCATCAGCGTGGGCACCGCTTTCGCCACCTATGCGCTGGTGCCCGCCATGCCCGAGTTCCTGGCCCGCTACCCGGAGGTATCGCTGGATCTGGTGGTCACCGAGTACAACCTGGACATGGTCGAGGCCGGCATCGACATCGCCATCCGCATCGGCCCGCTGGGCGAGGCCAACCTGGTGGCGCGGCGCATCGGCGAATTGCAGCGCGTGATCGCGGCTGCTCCGTCCTACCTCCAGCGGCATGGTGTGCCGCGCACGCCCGAGGATCTGGCGCAGCACAACTGCCTCACGTTGGCCGGCATTGCGGGCCAGGCGCAGTGGCCCTTTCACGGCGCCAACGGTGTGCGCGCTGTGGCCGTCAAGGGCAACATCGTGGTCAACAACGCCGAAACCCTCTATGAACTGGCGTTGCAGGGCTTGGGCTTGATCCGGCTGGCCGATCTGATCGTGGGCCCGGCCATCCGCAGCGGCCGGCTGGTGGCCGTGCTGACCGACGAACACCAGCCCGAGTCGCTGCCGCTGCACGCCGTGTGCACACCGGCCCGCCGGCGGCCGCCCAAGGTGGACGTGGTGATCCAGTTCCTGCGCGAGAAGTTTGCCGACGTGCCCTGGCGGCTGCCGCACCTGGACCTGCCGCGTGGCCCCTGAGCCTCCCGGCACGGCCTGGTCAAGAATGCCGGGCACCACCCTGCACGGCGATGCCGCTGAGCCGATGGACACCATGCATACGACGCAGGCCTTGCCAGGCCGACACGAAGACATCCGCCAGGCCGTGCGCGACTTGTGCGCACGGTTCCCGTCGTCGTATCACCGCCAGGTGGATGCCGAACGCGCCTACCCCGAGGCCTTTGTGCAGGCACTGACGCAGGCCGGCTGGCTGGCGGCGCTGATCCCCCAGGCCTACGGCGGATCGGGGCTGGGCCTGGCCGAGGCCAGCGTGATCCTGGAGGAGATCAACCGCAGCGGCGGCAATGCCAGCGCCTGCCACGGGCAGATGTACAACATGGGCACGCTGCTGCGCCATGGCAGCGCCGCACAGAAGCAGCGCTGGCTGCCGCCCATTGCACGCGGCGAACTGCGCCTGCAGAGCATGGCCGTCACCGAACCCGGCACCGGATCCGACACCACACGCATCCAGACCAGCGCCGTCCGGCGCGGTGACCGCTACGTGGTCGACGGGCAGAAGGTGTGGACCTCGCGCGTCCGGCACAGCGACCTGATGATCCTGCTGGCGCGCACCACGCCCCTGGCCGACGTGGCCAGGAAGAGCGAGGGCCTGTCGATCTTCGTCGTCGACCTGCGCGAGGCCATCGGCCACGGACTGCAGGTGCGGCCGATTCCCAACATGGTCAACCACGAGACCAGCGAACTCTTCTTCGACCAGCTCGAGATCCCGGCCGAAAACCTGATCGGCACCGAAGGCCAGGGCTTCGGCTACATCCTGGATGGCCTGAATGCCGAGCGCACGCTGATCGCCGCCGAGTGCATCGGCGACGGCCGCTGGTTCATCGATCGCATCACGCGCTACGCCAACGAGCGTGTCGTCTTCGGCCGGCCCATCGGACAGAACCAGGGGGTGCAGTTTCCGATCGCCGAAGCCCACATCGAGCTCGAAGCCGCCGACCTGATGCGCTGGGAGGCCTGCCGCCTGTTCGACGGGCACCTGCCTTGCGGCGCGCAGGCCAACATGGCCAAGTACCTGGCCGCCAAGGCCAGCTGGGAGGCGGCCAACGCGGCGCTGCAGTTCCACGGTGGTTTCGGCTTCGCCTGCGAATTCGACGTGGAGCGCAAGTTCCGCGAGACCCGGCTCTATCAGGTGGCGCCGATCTCCACCAACCTGATCCTGAGCCACGTCGCCGAACACGTGCTGGGGCTGCCCCGCTCGTTCTGAGCTTCGGCCAGAATGGTCACAGCGACGCCGTCCGCCAACGCCGCGTGCGCACCCAACAGGAGATCCGCATGAACGATGCCTACATCGTCGGCTGGGGCCACACGGTCTTCGGCAAGCTGGACAACGCCGGCCTGGAGCAGCTCATCCGCGGCGCGGTGCAGCCGGCCCTGGACAGTGCCGGGCTGCTGCCGGCCGACATCGACGGCATCTTCGTCGGCCACTTCAACGCCGGTTTCGTGGCCCAGGACTTCACCGCGGCGCTGCCCGCCGTGGCCATGCCCGAATTCCGCCGCACACCGGCCGTGCGCACCGAAAACGCCTGCGCCACGGGCTCTGCCGCGATCTGGGCCGCGCTGGATGCGATGGCCGCCGGCCGCATGAAACGCACGCTGGTCATCGGCATGGAAAAGATGAACGGCCTGAGCACGCCTGAAGTCGCCGCCACCCTCATTCGCTGCTCCTACGTCCAGGAAGAGGGGGCCGACCCGGCGGGCTTCGCGGGCATCTTCGGCGGCATCGCCACGCGCTACTTCGAGCGCTTCGGCGACCAGTCCGACGCGCTGGCCGCCATCGCGGCCAAGAACCACAGCAACGGCATGCACAACCCCTATGCGCACATGCGGCGCGACTTCGGCTTCGATTTCTGCCGCCAGCCCTCCGAAAGGAACCCCTTCGTTGCCGGCCCGTTGAAGCGGTCCGACTGCTCGCTGGTGTCGGATGGCGCGGCGGCACTGGTGCTGTCCAGCGAGCCGCTGCCCGGCGCGCAGGTGCAGGCCGTGCGGTGGCGGTCGCGCACGCAGGTCAACGACTTCCTGCCGATGTCGCGCCGCGACCCCACGCGCTTCGAGGGCGCGGCACTGGCCTGGCAGAAGGGCCTGGCCGATGCCGCCGCCACGCTGGACGATCTGTCGTTCGTGGAGACGCACGACTGCTTCACGATCGCCGAACTTCTCGAGTACGAGGCCATGGGCCTGGCGCCACATGGCCAGGGCGCGCGTGTGATCCTGGAGGGCGTCACGCGCCGGGATGGCAGGCTGCCGGTCAACCTGTCGGGCGGGCTCAAGTCCAAGGGCCACCCGATCGGTGCCACCGGTGTCTCGCAGCATGTGATGGCCGCGATGCAGTTGTCGGGCACTGCCGGCGGCATGCAGCTGGCCCAGGCGCGGCTGGGGGCGGTGTTCAACATGGGGGGCTCGGGCGTGGCCAGTTACCTGAGCTTGCTGGAAGCCGCATGACCTTCCCCAGATGATGAACCCGGGCCGGCAGCTGGCGCGCCAGGGCGCCGGCGGCAAGGACACCGTCTAGACCTCGTCCCAGTCCTTCCAGTCCACCGCATGCCGGCTGCGGTAGCGGTTGACGGCGCTGCCGACCGTTGACGAGAAGTGATCCTCGCCGATCTGCGACAGCAGCCCGTACTGGGCCAGCCGGTCCTTGACTGGACCCTTGAGTCCGGCAAAGTGCAGTTCGATGCCGCGCTGCAGCAGCTCCGCATGCAGTACTTCGAGTGACTCGGCCGCGGTGATGTCGATGTCGGTGATGGCGTCCGCCGCGATGACCAACCACTTCGGCGCGGTGGGGGATTCTTCGATGGCGTGCAGCACACGGTCACGAAAGATCTCGGCGTTGGCGAAGAACAGCTGCGCATCCCAGCGGAAGATGGCCAGACCAGGCACGAAACGCCCTTCGGGGTGGCGCAGCACATCATGAAAGCCGCGGCGGCCGTCGACGCGCACCAGGGTCGCGTAGTAGGGGTGCCAGGCGTTCCAGACGAGCACCAGCAAGGCCAGCAGGATGGTGATGACGATGCCTTCGATCACACCCACGAAGGCCACGCCCAGGAAGCTGATGCAGGACAGCACGAACTCCATGCGGCGTTGCCGGTACAGGCCCCACATGCCGGGCACATCCGCAAACGTCAGGCACGCCGCGATGACCACGGCACCGAGCAGGGCGCTGGGCAGGTGCCGCAGCAGGTTGGGCGCCAGGATCAGCAGCGCCGCGATGGCCAACGCACCCACGATCCCGGTGAGCTGCGAACGGGATCCTGCCGTTTCGGCCACCGGCGTGCGTGAGGCGCTGCTGCTGATCGGAAAACCCTGGAACAGACCTGCCGCCAGGTTGGCCACACCCAGCGCGAACATCTCCTGGTCCTGGCTGACCGGGTAGCCACCACGTGCCGCCAGCGAGCGCGACAGCACGCTGGTATCGGCGAACGACAACAGGGCGATGATGGCGGCGCCGGGCAGCAGCTGCATCAGGTCCTGTGCGCTGACCAGGGGCAGCGTGAAGGAGGGCAGGCCTTGCGGCAGTGGCCCCAGCACTGACACCTGCGCCGTGCGGCCGAGGTCGAACCAGGCGCAGACCGCTGTCGTTCCGACGACGGCCAGCAGCACACCCGGCCAGCGTGGCCGCCAGCGGCGGATGATCAGGATCAGCGCCAGGCTGCCCAGACCGATGGCCGTCGCCGTTGCATTGGGCTTGCCGCCGGCGATACCCTCGATCAAGCCTTGCACCTTGTGCATCAGGCCGTCGCCCGTGCTGGAAAAGCCCAACAGCTTGGGCAACTGCCCGACGATGACGGTGAGCGCGATGGCATTGATGAAACCGATGCGGATCGGCTTGGAGAACAGGTCGGCCATCACCCCCAGCCGCGCAAAGCCGATCAGCAGCAGGCAGCCTCCGGCCAACAGGGCCAGAGCCCCGGCCAACGCCAATGCCCGCTCGGCGCTGCCCCCCGACAGGGGCAGGACGATGGCCGCGATGACGGCCGCCAGGGTCGAATCGGGCCCCAGCACCATGATGCGGCTGGGCCCGAAGACCGCGTAGGCCACCAAGGGCACGATGGTGGCGTACAGGCCATGGATCGCCGCCAGGCCGGAAGCTTCGGCATAGCCCATGCCGACCGGGATCAGCACGGCCGTCAGCACCAGCCCCGCCGCGAGATCGCCGAAGAACCAGCCTCGCGGGTACTGCAGGAACAGATGCAGCCCCGGCGCCCAGCGCTGCAGCGCGCCCGGCGACCCGGTGGCCGCCAGGCTGTCGGCATGCGCAGGTTCAGTCACGAGTTTCAACGAACCAGCCAGGCCCGCCGCTACCAGCGCGACAACTCATCGAGCAGCCGCGTCTTGACATCGGCGTTGGCGAAACTGGCTTCGATCGAGTGCCGCGCCACGCTGCGCAGCACCTCGTCTGACCAGCCGAAGGCCTGGCTGCACAGTGCGTATTCGTTCTCCAGGCTGGTCTGCAGCAGGGCCGGATCGTCGGTATTGACGGACACCGGCACGCCGGCGCGCCGCAGCCGGTCCAGCGGGTGCTCTGCGATGCTGGCATAGACACCCAGGGCGAGGTTGGAACTCGGGCAGATGCCCAGCGGAATGCGCCGCCGGGCCAGCAGCTCGACGAGAGCCGGATCCTCGATGGCCCGCACGCCGTGGTCGATGCGATCGGCGCCGAGCAGTTCGATGGCGTCGCGCACGCCCTCGGGCCCGCTC
>DAORNK010000135.1:0-10451 GCA_035440985.1 Rubrivivax sp.
CTCGAAGCAGTCGAGCTTGACGGCCGCGTACTGGTGGCAACTGACGCAGAAGCCATCCGGCGTAGCGTTGACGCTGCGCGTGGCGGCGCCGGCGTGGCAGTCGATGCAGGCCTTCAGGCTGTAGCGCGCGCCGCGCACACCGCCGCGCACGGTGTCGTCGCGCTGGTGCTGGAGGTAGGCCATGTGATTGCGGCGCATCGTGTCGGCGGGCTCCACGCATTGCGTGCCGGCCTTCGCACGCTCGACCACGGGCAGCGGCGTGCGGCCGCTGCCCTCGGCGGCCAGCACCGTGCCGCACAGGCCCAGCAACAACAAGGCGGCCAGCCGGCGCACGGCTCTACTCTCCCAGGCCCATCTGGATGTAGCCGGTGGGGCAGACATCCTTGCAGATGTGGCAGCCGACGCACTTGGTGTAGTCGGTGTCGACGTAGCGGCCGGTGGTGGCCTGGTTCTTCTTGACCTTGAACACCGCGGTCTGCGGGCAGTAGACGACGCAGTTGTCGCACTCGAAGCACTGGCCGCAGCTCATGCAGCGCTTGGCCTCGGCCTGCGCCTGCGCTTCCAGCAGCGGCAGCAGGCGTTCCTCGAAGTTGTTCAGCGCCTCCTCGGCCGTCAGCGAGACGATCTTGCGCCGGTTGCGCGGCGTGTAGTTGAAGTGGCCGAGGAAAAGCTCCTTGTGCGAGATGACGTAGCGGTCGGAGCGGTTGTCGTAGTTGTGGATGGCGCCGGTGCTGCGGTCGGTGCCCCAGGTGGGCTCCTGGATCCGGGTGACCGGCAGACCCTTCTCGAGCATCTTGCGCGTGAGGTCGAAGCTGTGCACGTCGATCTTCGGCCGCTTGTCCAGCGGCTCGCTGCGCAGGTGGCGGTGTATGCCGTCGGCGGCGATGGCGCCGTGCCCGATGGCGGTGGTCAGCAGGTGCGGGCGCACCACGTCGCCGCCAACGAACATGCCAGCCTGGCCCTGCACCTGGTAGTTCTTGTCGCTGGCGATCGCGCCCTTGCCGTTGTTCAGCACCTCCAGCCCGGTGAAGTCCACCGCCTGGCCGATGGCCGAGACGATGAGGTCGGCGGGGAGGTCTTCCTCGGTGCCGGCGATGGTCTTCACGTCCAGCTTGCCGCCGACGAATTTCGCCTCGCAACGCATGATGCGCAGGCCCGTGGCGCGGCCGTCGAGGCCGCGCAGCACGGCCACCGGCGCCATGCCGCCGCGGATGGCGATGCCTTCGCCCAGCGCGTGCTCCACCTCGTGCTTGCTGGCCTGCATCTTGTCGATCTGGAAGATCGAGGTCAGCGTCACTTCGGCACCCTGGCGGCGCGACAGCGACGCGGCGTCGTGCGCGGCGAAGCCGGCGATGGCGTTCTCGGGGCGGTCGCTCTCGTGGATCTGGTCGATGTGGCCCAGGCGGCGGGCCACCGTGGCCACGTCGATGGAGGTGTCGCCGCCGCCGACCACCACCACACGCTTGCCCACGTGCTGCATGCGGCCGTCGTTGAAGGCCTTGAGGAAGGCGGTGGCGGTGACGACGTTGGGCGCCTCGGCGCCTTCCACCGGCAGCGGCCGGCCGCTCTGCGCACCGAGGCCCAGGAACACCGCGTCGTGGCTGGCCTGGATCTCGGCCAGCGTGATGTCGGTGCCGATGCGGCAGTTCATGCGCGTGGCCACGCCGAGGTCGAGGATGCGCTGGATCTCGGCGTCGAGCACCGCGCGCGGCGTGCGAAAGCCCGGGATGCCGTAGCGCATCATGCCGCCGAGTTCGGCGCGTTCGTCGTAGATGGTGACGGCGTGGCCCTTCTTCGCCAGCTGGTAGGCCGCCGACAGACCGGCAGGCCCGCCCCCGATCACGGCCACCGCCTTGCCGGTGGACTGCGCGGGCTTGTGAAAAGCCAGCTGCTTCTCGATGGCGTATTCGCCCAGGAAGTGCTCCACCGAGTTGATGCCGACGAAATCCTCCACCTGGTTGCGGTTGCAGCCCGATTCACAGGGTGCCGGGCAGACGCGGCCCATCACGCTGGGCAGCGGGTTGGCCTCGGTCAGGCGGCGCCAGGCGTATTCCTGCCAGGGCACGCCGGCCGGCGGCTTCTCGACGCCGCGCACGATGTTCAGGTAGCCGCGGATGTCCTCCCCCGAAGGGCAGCTGCCCTGGCAGGGCGGCGTGCTCTGGATGTAGGTGGGGCACTTGTGCGAGTGGTCGGCGTCGAAGATCTCGTCCTGCCAGCTCCTGACCTGGGTGTCGCCATCCTTGTAGCGGCGGAAGGTCAGCGGCTGGGCCGGCGTGTTGTCGGTTTGGGCGGACATCGGGGAATCTCCTGCGGGGGATGGGGCAGCGGCCTACTTGCCGGCCAGGCGCTCGATGCCCAGCGCCTTGAGCACGTACTTCTCGTAGATGGGCTCGGAGTTGCCGGTCTTCATCTTGCGCATGAAGTACTTCTCGAAGCCGATCTTGGCCAGGTGCACCCACTTGCCCTTCTTGAACCAGTTGACGTTGCGCGGCGGGATCTGCGGCAGCGCCACGAAGGCCGCACCGGTGTCGCCCATGTCGGCCAGGCAGATGGCATTCCAGGTGCCCTGCGTGTGCACCGGCCGGCCGGCCAGTTCGTCGGCGATGTTGTGGACGATGGCCGTGACCATGGTCTCGATCATGTAGCCGGTCTTGGGCGCGCCAGTGGGCACGGGCGTGGCCTCCACCGGGGGGATCGCCACGCACACGCCGGCCGAGAAGATGTTGCGGTAGGCCTTGGAGCGCTGGAGCTCGTCGATGAGCACGAAGCCGCGCGGGTTGCACAGCCTGGGCACCGCGGCCACGGGGTCCACGCCCTTGAAGGCCGGCAGCATCATGGCCATCCTGAACGGGACCTCGTGCTCCTTGTAGACGTTGCCCAGGTCGTCGACCTGGGTCACGAACATCTTGCCCGCCTCGACCTTGGTGGTCCTGGCGTTGGTGATCCACTTCATGTCGTGGTTGCGCAGGTCCGACTCCAGCATGCTCTTGCTGTCGCCCACGCCGCCCAGGCCCAGGTGGCCGATGTAGGGCTCGCTGGTGACGAAGGTGATCGGCACCTTGTTGCGCAGCTTGCGCTTGCGCAGGTCGGCATCCAGGATGAAGGCGAACTCGTAGGCCGGGCCGAAGCAGCTGGCCAGCGGCATCGCACCCACGACCACCGGGCCCGGGTTCTTCAGGAACTCCTGGTACTCGGCCCAGAAGCGCTCGGCGTGGTCGATGCTGCACACCGAGTGCGTGTGCCCGCCGTGCGGGCCGGCGCCAGGCACCTCGTCGAAGCTCAGCTTGGGGCCGGTGGCGATGATGAGGTAGTCGTAGGCCACCTCCTGGCCGTCGGCCAGCACCAGTTTGCTGGCCTCGGCTTCGATCTGCGTCACCGGCTTGCCGATGAAGCCGATGCCCTTGCGCTCCAGCAGCGGCGCCACCTGCAGGATGACCTCCTCGCGCTTGCGCCAGCCCACCGCCACCCAGGGGTTGGACGGCACGAACTGGAAGTAGTCCACCGCGCTGACCACCGTGACGCGGTGCTCCTTGCCGAGCTTGGCGCGGGTCTCGTAGGCGGCGGGCATGCCGCCGAGGCCGGCGCCCATGATGACGATGTGGGCCATGGTGGGGTCCTTGGGGTGGGGGTCAGGACTTGGGTTCGCCAAGCACGATGGCCTTGCTCACGAGCTGGTGCACACCACCCACCATGCCCATGTCGAAGCCGTAATAGGGCAGCACCTTGGAGAACTGCGCCTTGCAGATCGCGCAGATGGTGGCCATGAAGTTGACGCCGTGCTCGTCGACCACGTTCTTCAGCGCTTCCATGCGCGGCAGCGCGCCCTTGACGCGCAGCTCCAGCAGGTCGTCGGTGAGCAGGCCGCCACCGCCGCCGCAGCAGAAGGTGGCTTCGTGGATGGTGCCCGGCGCCATGTCGTGGAAGCGGTTGGTGCAGGCCAGGATGATCTGGCGCGGGATCTCGAACTGCCCGCCCGGCGTGTCGCCCATGCGCGAGCCGCGCGCGACGTTGCAGCTGTCGTGGAAGGTGACGATGCGGTCGTCGTTCCTGGACTTGTCGAAGCGGATCGCGCCGCGCTGGATCAGGTCCCAGGTCAGCTCGCAGATGTGGGTGGGCTGCTTGTAGCGGTGGTCGAGCTGGTTCTGCAGCTCGATGGCAAACGGATCCTTGCCGCCGGCGCCGATGCCCACCAGCGTGTTCCAGAAGCTGTAGGCCACGCGCCAGGCATGGCCGCACTCGCCGACCACGATGCGCTTGACGCCGAGCTCCAGCGCCGCCTCGCGGATGCGCAGCGCGATCTTGCGCAATTGTTCGTAGTTGCCGATGAACATGCCGAAGTTGCCGGCCTCGCTGGCCTTGGACGAGAGCGTCCAGCTGATGCCGGCGGCATGGAAGACCTTGCCGTAGCCGATCAGGCTCTCGACATGCGGCTCGGCGAAGAAGTCGGCGCTGGGCGTGACCAGCAGCACCTCGGCGCCCTGCACGTCCAGCGGGTAGCGCACGGCCACGCCGGTGTCCTCGAGCGCGTCCTCTTCCAGGCCCTGCAGCGTGTCTTCCAGCGCCGGCCCGGGCAGGCCCAGGTTGTTGCCGATCTTGTGGACCTTGCCGATGATCTCGTTGCTGTACTTCTGGCCCAGGCCCACGCTGGCCATGATCTCGCGCGCGGCCATGGTGACTTCGGCGGTGTCGATGCCGTAGGGGCAGAACACGCTGCAGCGGCGGCATTCGCTGCACTGGTTGTAGTAGCTCCACCACTGGTCGAGCACGTCCTTCGTCATGTCCACCGCCCCCACCAGCTTGGGGAAGTGCTTTCCAGCGAAGGTGAAGTAGCGGCGATAGACCGCGCGCATCAGGTCCTGGCGCGCCACCGGCATGTTCTTCGGGTCGCCCGTGCCCAGGAAGTAGTGGCACTTGTCGCTGCAGGCGCCGCAGTGCACGCAGGCGTCCATGTACACGCGCAGGCTGCGGTACTTGCCCAGCAGTTCGCCCATGCGGGCAATCGCACGCTGTTCCCAGCCCTCGGTCAGCTCGCCCGGAAAGCCCACGTTGGTCTGGATCGCCGCCGACGCGACGAAGGGCTTGAGGTGTGCCGAGGCACCCTCCGTCACCAGCGGGATCACCGGGTAGGGCTTGAGCGGGGGCGTGTCGAACTTGGCCGCGGTCGCCATGGCTAGGGCTGGTCCATCGTGGCGGCCCAGGCTGCCTGGTGGCGCGCTTCGCGCGGGGTGTCGGCCTGGTTGCGCGTGGGGCTGAAGAACAGGCCCGGGGCGTGCAGCAGCTTGCTGATCGGGAAGACGATCATCAGCAGCGCCACCAGTGCCAGGTGCAGCAGCAGCAGCGGGTCGCCTGGCAGGGGCAGGACCTGCAGCCGCATCAGCCCCAGCATGAAGGCCTTGACGGCGACGATGTCGGTGTGGGCCACGAAGCGCATGCCCAGGCCGCTGCCGCCGATGGCGCACAGCAGCGCCAGGTGCAGGTGGTCCGACGGCGTGCTGATGTAGCGCACGCGGTCGACCAGGAAGCGCCGCGCCCACAGGCCTGCCAGCCCGGCCACCATCGCAAAGCCCGCGTAGGTGCCGAAGGGCTGCACGAACGCGATCAGGTCCCACACCGGCTGCTGGAAGTAGCGCACGTGGCGCAGCAGCACCAGCGCCAGGGCCATGTGGAACATCCAGCCGAACAGCCAGGTCCACTTGCTGCCCTTGAACAGGCTCTCGAAGAACACCACCTCGCGCGTCAGGCGCAGCGCCACACCGCTGTGGGTGACCGGCGCGGGGGTGGTCGGGATCTTCAGTGGTGCGGGCGTGCCGGCATAGCTGCGGATCTTCAGCGCCACGCCCACCACCAGCACCGCGGTGGCGGTGTAGAAGAGTGCGGCGTAGACGATCGACAGCGCGGTCATGGGCGGGCCTTCGCGAACGCTGGCGCTGCGCGTGGGGGTTGCACGCGCAAGCCAGTCATTGGAGTGGGACTAGACGCAGCCTGTCGGCTTCGGCAAGCCGGCGATCTTGCAGGCCTGCTTGGCCGGGCCGTAGGGGAAGAGCTCATACAGGTACTTGCTGTTGCCCTTCTCGGGGCCCAGCTGCTTGCCGATGGCCTTGGTGAGCACGCGTACGGCGGGGGCGATCTGGTACTCGTTGTAGTAGTCGCGCAGGAAGTTCACCACTTCCCAGTGGCTCTCCGTCATCTCGACGTTCTCGCCCTTGGCCAGTGCCTTGCCGATGTCCTCGTTCCAGTCGGCCAGGTTGACGAGGTAGCCCTCTTCGTCGGTCTCGTAGGTGGTGCCGTTGACTTCGATGCCCATGGTGTCCTGTCTCCTTCGGGGATGGATGCGGTGCTCGGCCTTACAGCCAGGTCTGGTTGTTCGGGTGCTCGGCGACCAGGTCGACGAAGCCGGCGTAGTCCACCGGCGTGACGCCGTCGATCAGCCTGCCGGCCATGCCTCGCGCCTCGACGTCGGGCTGCAGCACGCAGACCTTCATCTGCGCCAGCGCGTCGGCCATGCTGCAGGCAGCGGCACCCGACTTCGTGGCCGCGTAGATGGCGTCCTCGATCAGCAGCAGCGTGCTGCCGGGCTTGGCCAGGCGCAGGCAACTCTGCAGCGCGTTGGTCTGCATATGGGATTTGTTGACGATGTGCAGCATCGACTCTTAGCCTCAAAAGGAAAGCACCACGTCCTGATCGGCCATCAGGTCGGCCATCTCGGCGCTGGACAGCACCTCCACCGGCACCAGCAAATCGGCTTCGGTGAGGCCGCGCTCTTCCATCGACTCGCGCTCGACGAAGAGCTTCTCGACGTCGTAGCCGTCCAGCGCGCGGTAGGTCTTGCTGTGGTTCTTGATGCCGATGCCCTTGGTCTCCTGGCCCTTGACCAGCTCGTAGACCCCATCGTCGATGAAGACCAGGCTCACGTCCTGCTCGAAGGTGGCGGCGATCAGCACCACCTCCAGGCTCTCCAGCGCGTAGATCGTGCCGTAGGGGGCCTTGCGGTTGACGAACATGAATTTCTTGGCCACGGCTCAATCCCCAAAGGTCACGAGGCGGTCGGCCTTGATGCCGCTGTCCACCAGCTGGCCCAGGCCCGAGATGCGAAAGCCCGGGGCGAGCACTTCGTCCTTGATGCCGCGGCGCAGCGCCGCGGCCACGCACACCACCAGGTCCACGCCGTGCTGTTCCTTCAGGGCCGACCAGCGGTTCACCACATGACGGTCGTCCTGCGGCGGCTCGGTCAGCCGGGTCGCGTTGTAGACACCATCGTGATAGAAGAAGACGCGCTGCACCTCGTGCCCCTTGGCAATGGCGGCGGCGGCGAAGTTGTACGCCGTGTCGCTGGCCTGGTGCGTGTAGGGCCCTTCGCTGACGAGCAAGCCGAACTTCATATCAGAACCTGATGTGCGTCGACGCGTTGAGGTTGGCCCGCGAGCCGCGCCAGTCGTCGATCAGGTACTTGGTGAACGGCAGGTCGCACTTCTCGAAGAAGCGCGGCCAGCCGATGCGCTCGACCCAGTCGGACACGCGCTCCCACGAACGTGCGTCTTCCTTGTAGGTGTAGAGGATCTTCTTCACCATGGCCGACACCTCGGGCCAGCGCGGCGGGTTGTTGGGCAGGCCCGAGGCCACCATCTTCATGAAGGTGGGCTTGCCGCGGGCGTTGCTGTTCTTGCCGCCGACCCAGATCGCCAGCTTGCTGTGCTCGGGGTCGTTGATCTGCATCGGCGGGCACGGGGGGTAGCAGGCGCCGCAGCAGATGCACTTCTTCTCGTCGACTTCCAGCGAGGGCTTGCCGTTGACCAGCGCCGGCCGGATGGCGGCCACCGGGCAGCGTGCCACCACCGCAGGCCGCTCGCAGACGTTGGCCACCAGGTCGTGGTTGATCTTCGGCGGCTTGGTGTGCTGCACGATGATGGCGATGTCGGCCTGGCCACCGCAGTTGATCTCGCAGCAGCTCGTGGACAGGTGGACGCGGTTGGGCATGTCCTCCTGGATGAACTCGGCATGCAGCTCGTCCATCAAAGCCTTCACCGCGCCCGAGGCGTCGGTGCCCGGGATGTCGCAGTGCAGCCAGCCCTGGGTGTGGGCGATCATGCTCACCGAGTTGCCGGTGCCGCCCACCGGGAAGCCGTTCTCCTGCAACGCGTCGATCAGCGGCGCGACCTTGTTGGGGTCGCTGACCATGAACTCGATATTGCTGCGAATGGTGAAGCGCACGTGCCCCTCGGCGTAGGTGTCGGCGATGTCGCAGAGCTTGCGGATCGTGTAGACGTCCATCTGGCGCTGGGTGCCGGCACGCACGCTCCAGACCTCGTCGCCGCTGTGTGCCACGTGGTGCAGCACGCCGGGCCGCGGCCGGTCATGCCACTTCCAGTTGCCGTAGTTCTTCAGCAGCGTGGGGTGGAGGTACTGCTTGTTGTCCGGCACGCCGCTTTCGATGGGGGTACGCATGGCCATGGTCGTGGCTCCCTTGTTCAGGCTGCGGCCTTCTTGGCGTTGATTCTGGCGACCTCGTCGTCCCAGCCGTCGGTGCGCACATAGGGGTTGGTACGCGGCGTGGCCACCATGTTCGGGTCGATGTCCACGCCGATGCCCTCGAGGAAGTTCACCAGGCCGATGCGCTCGATCATCTCCCCGGTACGCTCGTGCTCCAGCGCGTTCTCGGCGAAGAAGTCGATCACCTTCTGGGCGAGCTCGACCAGGGCCTCGAAGTCCTCTTCGGTCTTCAGCGGCAGGAAGGGCACGATGACGGTGCCCATCAGGTCGCCGATCTTGAGCGTGCGCTTGCCGCCGATCAGGATGGTGGCGCCGGTGTCGGTGCCGTGCGCCAGCGCGCCGGTCATCACGTTGATGCAGTGCATGCAGCGCACGCAGTTGCTGTTGTCGATCTCCAGCGCGTGGGTGTCGCTGACCTTGACGCTGGAGATGCGCTCGCCGGCATCGACGTCCTTGATCTCCTTGAGCATGATGGTCTTGGTCGGGCAACGCGTGATGACGTCGTTGACCAGCTCGTTCATGCCGTGCTTCGCGAACCACTTGCGCGCCAGCGCCTCGTCGGTGCGCATGTTGTCGCGCCAGGTGCCGATGACGGCCATGTCAGAGCGCTGGATGCTGTTCATGCAGTCGTTGGCGCAGCCGCTGAACTTGAACTTGAACTTGTAGGGCAGCGCCGGGCGGTGGATGTCGTCCAGGAAGGTGTTGATGACCTGGCGATGGGCCTTGGCCTCGTCGTAGCAGCTCTGCTCGCAGCGCGCCGCGCCCACGCAGCTCATCGACGTGCGCACCGCGGGGCCCGCACCACCCAGGTCGAAGCCCAGCTCGTTGAGCTCGTCGAAGGCGTCCTGCACCTTCTCGGTCTTCGCGCCCTGGAACATGATGTCGCCCGACTGGCCATGGAAGGCGATCAGCCCCGAGCCGTGGCGCTCCCAGATGTCGCACATCTTGCGCAGCACGTCGGTGTTGTAGTGCATGCCCGCCGGCGGCTGCACGCGCAGGGTGTGGAACTCGGCCGCGTCGGCGAAGATCGGCGCGCCCTTGTCGTCCTTGAGCTCGGTGAAGCGCGGGATGACCCCGCCGCCGTAGCCGAACACGCCCACCGTGCCGCCCTTCCAGTAGCCCTTCTTCGTGCGGTAGGACGTCTCCAACTGACCCATCAGGTCGACCATGTAGTCCTTGTCCGCCGCCAGGCGCTTGAGGCCCGTGACGAAGCTGGGCCAGGGGCCGGTCTCGAGCTCGTCGAGCATCGGCGTGGCGTGCGGTTTCTTGGCCATACGGTCTGTCTCCTGGTGTGGTCACTGGGGCCGGCGGCAAGGCGGGCTCAGTGCCTGCGATCGATGTGCGACACCGGTCTGCGCCGGCTGGCTCCGAATGGCGGCAATCGTGGCGGCAGGGCCCGCCTTCGACTATCACTCTCGTTGGGTAGCGGAAGATAGACCGTTGAGGGGGCCACGCCATTACCCGAATGGCGTATCCACCGCTCACCCGTACCGGGTATGGACAGCGCCCGCGCGCGGCGCGCTCAATGCCGGCTTTTGCGGGGCACCCGATGACGCGCCTGACACCGCTGGCCCAACTGCGCGCACCATTGGGCGGGCAGGAGATCGAACTGCAGCAGATCGACTTCGATGGCGATGGCATGAGCCTGCTGCGCACGCGCATCCGCGAGGGCCGGCGTTTCACCATCTTCGACATCGACCCGATCACCGCCGAGCGCTGGGGGCAGGCCCTGCTGGACTGGGCGCAGCGACAGCCCCGCAGCTGAACCGATGGACGACACGCGCGCCGACACCGTCGACCTGGCCTTTGCGGTGCAGGGCAGCAGCCTGCCGCGCGACCATCGCCGGGTGCTGGCCGAGGTGCTCACGCAGGCGCTGCCCTGGCTGTCCGAAGTGCCGGGCGCTGGCGTGCACCGCCTGAACGTGGCTGCCGGTGGCGGGGAGATGGCGCTGCTGTCGCAGCGC
>DAORNK010000136.1:0-10408 GCA_035440985.1 Rubrivivax sp.
GACTCGTGCTTCCAGCCCAGCCGGTAATGCGCGCCGATCCGGCCCTGCACCAGCGCCGGGTCCAGCACACGGATGGCGGCCACTTCAGTGGGGCATTGCTTTTCGCAGAGGCCGCAGCCGGTGCAGGCATCGGAATGCACCACGGGCACGAACATCGCGTGCTTGCTGATCTGGCGCTGTTGCACGGTCAGCGTGATGGCCTGGCCCTTCAGGGGGCAGGCGCGGAAGCAGACTTCGCACCGCAGCCCCAGCCACGACAGGCAGTGTTCGGTGTCGATCACGGCCAGCCCCATGCGGGCCTTGTTCACGTCGGTCAGCGTGGGCGCCAGCGCACCGGTGGGGCAGGCCTTGACGCACCACAGCTGCTCGCACATGTAGCAGGGGACGTCGCGCGGCGTAATGGTGGGCAGGCCGGCCAGGCCGGGCTCGCCCGTCTTGACGAGTCGGATCGAGTGGTAGGGGCAGGCCTGCACGCATTGCCCGCACTTGATGCAGCGGCCACTGAAGTCGTCACCGCCCAGGGCGCCGGGCGGGCGCATCGGTGCAGCCGCGTGCGCCTGCTGCACCAGCAAGGTCAGCCAGCCCAGGCCCACGCCGCCGGCAGCGGCTGCGCCCTGCGCGGTCTGCACGACGAACTGGCGGCGATCCATGGCCAGGCTTCAGGACGTGCCCGACTCCATCAGACCTTGTAGACCTTGGCGGCGCACTTCTTGAAGTCCGGCTCGCGCGAGATCGGGTCCAACGCATCCAGCACCAGCTTGTTGATGAGGATGTTCTCGTCGAAGAAGGCCACCGACACCGTGCCCTTGGGCACCCGGTTGCGGCCCTTGGTGTCCACCACCACCTGCACCTTGCCACGCCTGGACTCGACCCAGGCCAGGTCGTTGCGCTTCAAGCCGCGCCTGGCGGCGTCGGCGGCGTGCATGTACATCACGGCACCCGGCTGGGCGCGGTGCAGTTCGGGCACGCGGCGCGTCATGCTGCCGGTGTGCCAGTGCTCCAGGATGCGGCCCGTGGTCAGCCACAGGTCGTAGTTCGCATCGGGCTGCTCCACCGGCGCGGCGTAGGGCCGGAAGAAGATCTTGGCCTTGCCCGGCAAGGGCGTGGGCTTGGCGTCGGTGATGGCGTCCACCGTGCCGGTGGGAATGGCCTTGAAGGCAGCGCCGTAGAAGTTGAAGCCCTCACCGGCCTTCACGTAGGGATCGTTGCCCTCGGAGAAGCGCCACTTGGTTTCCTGCCAGCCGCCACCGGCGGTGGGCATCACCGGCCAGCGCAGGCCGCGCACCTTGTCGCCGTAGTAGACGTCGAACGGTGCCAGGTCGTGCTGGTAGTTGACGGTGAACTGCCGGTACTCGTCGAACAGCGCCTTTTCGGGGAACCAGTTCTCGCCCAGCGCCTTGACGGTGGCATTGCCGTGGCCCTTGGCGACGGGGTCGGGCCAGGCCACCTTCTTGTTGTCGGGCCGCGCGAAGAGCACCTCGTACAGCGTGCTGTCGGGCGTGTAGCCCAGCGCCGCGATGTCGCCCAGCACGCTGGGCAGCTTGTTGTCGGGGAAGCCATCGGCCTTCAGGCCGTCCAGCGGCTTCTCGCCCCACACCTCGCGCAGCTTGAAGCGCTTCGCGAACTCCAGCATCATCCAGACGTCGGTGCGCGCCTCGCCCGGCGGATCCACCTGCTGGCGCCAGGCCTGGGTGCGGCGCTCGGCATTGCCGTACATACCCCACTTCTCCAGCATGTAGGCCGCGGGCAGGATCAGGTCGGCCACCTTGCAGCTGATGGTGGGGTAGACATCGGCCACGACGATGAAGTTGTCCTTCTCGCGCGCCGCCTTGTTCCAGTGGTTGATGTTGGGGCTGCTCTGGAACGGGTTGGTGACCTGCACCCACAGGAAGCCCACGCTGCCGTCTTCCAGGCCGCGCAGGATGGCGACGTGGTCGTTGCCGACCTTGGGGTTCAAGGTCTTGGCCGGCAGGCCCCAGATCTTCTCGGAGCGGGCGCGGTGTGCCGGGTTGTCCACCACCATGTCGGCCGGCAGGCGGTGGGCGAAGGTGCCGACTTCGCGTGCGGTGCCGCAGGCCGAGGGCTGACCGGTCAGTGAGAACGCGCCGTTGCCCGGCAGGCCGTGCTTGCCCAGCAGCAGGTGCAGCGCGTAGATCTGGGTGTTGACCCA
Organism: Rubrivivax sp.; assembly: GCA_035440985.1. Lineage (GTDB taxonomy): Bacteria > Pseudomonadota > Gammaproteobacteria > Burkholderiales > Burkholderiaceae_C > Rubrivivax. Next base: position 2,171 of record DAORNK010000136.1, read on the forward strand.
CACGCCACGCTGGTGCTGGTTGACGCCCATCGTCCAGCAGGTGAGGATCTTGGCCGGCTTGCTGCAGTAGGCGTCGGCCAGTTGCACCAGCTTGGCCTTGAAGCTGTCCAGGCTTTCGTCGGCGTCGCCCTTGGCCAGTTGCGCCACGAAGTCCAGCGTGTAGGGCTCGATGCCCTTCTTGTACTCGTCGAAGCTGATCTGCCAGTGCTTGCCGGCGGCCGTGCGGTCGACCTGCTTCAGGCGCTGGCCGGCGGTGCGGCGCTGGCCGGCCGCTTCGTCCTTGTCCAGCACGTACTCCATCTCCTTGGCCACCGTGTCGTGCTCGGCCGGGTCGCTGAACTTCAGCGTCGGCCGCATGCCGTAGCCGATGTCCACCGCGCCGGCGGCGAAGACGCAGTGCTTCTGCACGAACTCCATGTTCACCGGGCCGCGAGAGACGATCTCGCGCGCCAGGTAGTTCATCAGCGCCAGGTCGGTGCTGGGCTTGATGACGATGTCCACATCGGCGATGTCCGATGACAGGTTGGCGTAGGTGGTGATGTTGAAGATGCGCGTCGGCTTGTGGCTGAGCTTGCGGTCGGTCATGCGGCTCCACAGCACCGGGTGCGCCTCGGCCGGATTGGCGCCGCACAGCACGATGGTGTCGGCCAGTTCGATGTCGTCGTAGACGTTGGCCGGCTCGTCGATGCCGAACACCTGCATGAAGCCGACCACCGCGCTGGCCATGCAGTGGCGCGCGTTCGGGTCCAGGTTGTTGGAGCGGAAGCCCGCCTTCATCAGCTTGGCCGCGGCATAACCTTCCGGAATCGTGTACTGGCCCGAGCCGATGATGGCCACGCCGGCCGGGCCCTTGGCCTGGTAGTGCTTGCGGAACTGGCGCTCCATCTCGTCCATCGCCACCTGCCAGCTCACCGGCGTGAAGGCGCCGTTCTTGTCGAACTTGCCGTCCTTCATGCGCAGCAGCGGCTGGGTCAGCCGGTCGGCGCCGTAGGCCATCTTGCCGTTGAAGTAGCCCTTGATGCAGTTCAGGCCGCGGTTGACCGGTGCGTCGGGGTCGCCCTTGGTGGCCATCACCTTGCCGCCCTTGGTGGCGACCTGGATTCCGCAGCCGGTGCCGCACATGCGGCACACGCCCTTGTCCCATTGCCAGCCGGTTTCGGCGGCCGAGCCCTGGGCCAGGGCGGCGGTGGATACCGGCAGGCCGGCGGCCGCGGCGGTGGTGGCGGCGATGCTCGACTTGAGGAGTTCGCGGCGGGACAGGCTGGTCATGGTGGGTCCTCTTGGCCTAGATGCGGGGCTGGGGTTGAGCCGGGGTTTCGGGCGCTTCATCGCCGAAGTAGTGGCAGACCAGATCGACATTGATCACGTCCGCCAGCGCGCGTATGCGCATGAAACCGTCCACCTCGTCGCCGACCTCGGCGGCTTCCTGCACGACGACGATGCGGCCCGTGGCCGCGTCGCTCTGCCGCACCTCCAGGCCGGGCATGGCGGCCAGCGCCGCCGTCACTTCGGCCAGGCGGGCCGGCACGGCGGTGACGAGGATGCCGGACAGGTTCATCGTGAAGTTGGGTTCAAGGCGGACAACGCGGCGGAGTCTGCCCGCCGGGCAGGGGAGCGGTCCACTGCCAACGATGCGTCGGTTTGACACACATCAAATCAGCTTCCTGTTGTGCATGGCGGTGCTGGCCGGCCTTTGGCAGCATGCGCTGGCTCGTCGTGGTCATGGGGAACACGCCGCGCATGCAACGCTGTCGAGGAGATAAACAGATGGGTCACCGACCGGGTTCGACGTGTTTGAGGTGGGCATGGGCCCTGTGGGCCATGCTGGCACTGCTGCTGGGGCCCGCGCTGGCGCAGGCGCAGGACAAGAAGCTGGAAAGGCCGGTGGCCACGATCAAGGCCAGCATGCCCAAGACCAAGGCCTATGACGCCAAGGACTGCTACGAATGCCACGAGGCCGTCAAGGGCTTCCATGTGGATTCGGCGCACAAGAGCGTGGGTTGCGACGCCTGCCACGGCGGGCTGGACACGCACCGGCCCAAGGGCAAGGGGCGGCCGACGACCAACATGGATCCGGCGAACTGCGGCACCTGCCACCAGAACCAGTTCCGCACCATGTACACGATGAACCTCGAGAAGACGGCGCACAAGGACAAGACCGTCGCCACCTTCACGACGATGGACAAGATCCTGGCGCCGCACGGCTTCACGCGTGAACACAACGAGCCCCGCTCGCACGCCTTCGCGCTGTACGACCAGGTGGTCGTCGACCGCGCCTTCGGTGGCCGCTTCCAGAACAAGGAAGGCAAGGCCGGCCTGACCCGCATGGGCGGCAACTTCAAGATCTGGGACGTTCTGAAGGACGAGTTCCCGGGCGAGCCGCACAAGGCCTTCAAGCCCGGCACGGCCGCTGCGGCCAACCCGGTGTGCATGAGCTGCAAGAGCTCCGACCACATCCTGGACTGGGCCTACCTGGGTGACCCGGACCCGGCCGCCAAGTGGAGCCGCCTGTCCAAGGTCAACGAGTTCGTCAAGGACACCAACCATTCGCTGAACTGCAACTTCTGCCACGACCCGCACAGCGCCAAGCCGCGCGTCATCCGCGACGGCCTGATCCAGGCGCTGACACGGCCCGAGGCCGATACGCTGTGGCACAAGGACGCCAAGGGCGCCAAGATCGCCGTCAAGAACCTGGGCGAGCGGGGTTACACGCGCAAGATCGCCGAACTCAGCCGCTACGACACCAAGCTGCAGTGCGGCCAGTGCCACGTCGAATACAACTGCAACCCCGGCACCGACCCGACCACCGGGCAGCCGGTGACGATGGCCGACCAGCGCACCAACCACTTCCCGTTCAAGCCGGTCGACGAGATCCAGAAGCACTACACCGACCTGAAGTTCGGCGATTTCCGCCATGCCATGACCGGTGCGATGCTGTGGAAGGGCCAGCATCCGGACGTCGAGGTCTTCTACAACAGCACGCACCAGAAGAACGGTGTCGAGTGCCACGACTGCCACATGCCCAAGGTCAAGGATGCCAAGACCGGCAAGGTCTACACCTCGCACTGGCAGACCTCGCCCAAGCACTACATCAAGGAAACCTGCCTGACCTGCCACAAGGACTGGACCGAGAAGCAGGCCGCCTACAGCATCGATTCGCTGAAGAACAAGTGGACGGCCAAGATGCGCAAGGCCGAGTTCTGGCTGACCCGCCTGATCGACAAGTTCGAAGCCGCGCAGAACATGGGTGTGGAAGCCGCCGTGCTCAACGAAGCCCGCGCCAAGCACGCTGAGGCGCACATCCACTACGAGTGGTGGTCGGCGACCAACGGGGCGCACTTCCACAACCCGCAGCAGTTCGAGGCCTCGGTCAACAAGGGCATGGCCGTTTCGCAGGCCGGCATCAAGCTGCTGGACGATGCGATGGCCAAGAAGCGGCCGACGGTGGCCGCTGCGGCACCCGCCCCGGCTTCACCGGCGACCAAGTAGCATCCTCCCCGCAGCCGGCGATCCCCGTGCCGGCCGTCGCGGGTGAGTTTCGACAACCAGGGCGCGCCGTTTTGTCGGCGCGCCTTTTCTTCGTGGGTGCGGCCGCGCGCGAGCCGCGATGGTGATGGCGTCGTCCTGGAGTTTTGCCCTCGCAGCCACCCTGCTGGTGGCCCTGGTGCTGGCTGTGCTGCTGCCCTGGGTGTGGCGCCAGCAGCTGGCGCGCGACCCTTCGCCGGCAGGGCGCCGCCGCGCCTGGGCCCTCAGCTTCGCGCTGGGCCTCGGCCTGCCGGCAGCCGGCCTGCTGTTCTACGGGCTGCGTGGTGACCCTGCAGCCCTGAACGCGGAGCGTGGCGCGCTCAGCCAGGCGCTGCTGCAAGGCGGTCTGCCGGCCTCTGGCGCAGCCGCGCAAGACCTGCAGGCCGAACTGAACCAGCATCTGGCCCGCCAGCCCGATGACCCACGTGCGCTGGTGCTCAAGGCACGCCTGGATGCGCGGGCCGAACGCTTCGGCGATGCCGCTGCGGCCTACGCGCGAGCCCTGCAGGGCCGCAGCAAGGCCGCCAATGATGCCGGCATCTGGGCCGAATACGCCGAGGCGAAGGCACTGGCGCAAGGGGGCCAGCTGGCCGGCGAGCCGGTGCAACTGCTGCAAAAGGCGTTGTCCATTGACGCGCGTCATCCGCTGGCCCTGGACCTGGCTGGCAGCGCGGCCTGGGAAGTGCGAGACTTTGCCAAGGCGGCGATGTACTGGAAGCGCCTGTTGGAACTGATCCCGGCCAGCGAACCCCGGCACGCCGAGCTGAGAACGGCCATCCAACGGGCCGAGCAGAAGGCACGCTTTGCCTTGCCGAGCGAATCGGCCCCTTAGTTTTCAGGATCCTTATCCATGAGCTCTGCCGTTGACTCAGGCGCCCCGATGGCGCCCTTGCTGGATCTGGTCGTCGTCGGGGCGGGTCTTTCGGGCCTGGTGGCTGCCCACCGCGCCCAGCGTGCCGGCCTGCAGGTGCAGGTCATCGAAGCCGGGGGGCGTGCCGGGGGCGTGATCGGCAGCGCGCAGCGCGATGGCTTCCTGTTCGAGCGCGGCCCCAACAGCGCGATGGACACCTCCCCGCTGATCGGCGAACTGATCGAAGAGCTGGGCCTGCAGGCGCAGCTGCGCTGGGCATCGGCCGCTTCGGACAAGCGCTACGTGGTGCGCGGCGGGCGCCTGATCCCGCTGCCCCTGTCGCCGGGTGCCTTCTTCGCCACGCCGCTGTTTTCGATCAGCGCCAAGCTGGGCCTGCTGGCCGAACCCTTCAAGGGACCGAGCGATCCGGCGCTGGAAGAGTCCATCGCCACCTTCGTGCGGCGGCGCCTGGGGTCCGAGTTTCTGGACTACGCGATCGACCCTTTCGTCTCGGGCATCTATGCCGGCGATCCGGAACAGATCTCGGTCAAGGCGGCTTTCCCGAAGCTGCACGCGCTGGAGCAGCGCTGGGGCAGCCTGATCCGCGGCCAGATCCTGGGCGCCCGCGAACGCAAGCGCGCCAAGGAGACGGCCAAGAACACCGCCAAGAGCTTCTCGTTCCTGGGCGGCATGCAGGTGTTGCCCGATGCGCTGGCCGCGGCCGTGGGCAGCGTGGTGCTGCACACGCGCGTCACCGCGCTGGAGCGTGACCTGCAGGGGGTCTACACGCTGCGCGCCGAGCAAGGGGGCCAGCCGGTGAGCTGGCGCACCCGTCGGGTTCTGCTGGCGATGGCAGCCGGCCCGGTGGCCGAACTGGTGCGCCCGCACGCAGCCGACGCCGCGGCGGCACTCGACGCCATCGCCTATGCGCCGGTGGCCACCGTGGCATCCGCCTATCGCAGCGCCGATCTGCTGCACCCACTGGACGGCTTTGGCTGCCTGTTGCCGGGCCTGGAGAAGCGGCGCGTGCTGGGCATCCTGTTCAACAGCAGCATGTTCGAGGGCCGGGCGCCGCAGGGCCATGCGCTGCTGACGACCTTCATCGGCGGCCGCCGCCACCCCGATTTGCCCGCGATGGCCGAAGAGCAGATCGCCGCGCTGGCCCACGCCGAGCATGGTGCGCTGCTGGGCACCCGTGGCGAACCGTTGTGGCAGGTGGTGACACGATGGCCGCGTGCCATCCCGCAGTACACGCTGGGCCATCTGGGCCGTGTGGCCCGCGCCCAGGTCGTCGAGCAGGCGCTGCCGGGCGTGCACCTGTGCGCCAGCTGGCGCGGTGGCGTGGCGGTGGGCGACTGTGTGCGCAATGGTCACCAGGCGGCCCTGGCCGTCATCGCGGCGCTGAAGAACTGAAAGCCCCGGTACCCCTGAGCCTGGTGTGGACCGGCCTTCAGGCGGCCTGGCAGTCGGGTACGGCCTTGGCGATGCGCACCTGCCACCGCGCCGGCCCTTCGACGATGTACTGCCATTCGAACTGACCTTGCCTGGCGTTCTTGAACTGGAAGTAAAGAGGCACGGGGTCGTGGTTGTTCACCAGGTCGAAGGCCTGACCGGGCAGCAGGGCGTCGAAAGTGGAGAAGATCAGCGTGTGCCTATCCAGCGGCGGGACGGCACGCGCATCGATCAGCGTGGTGACCATGGACGGATGCATGCGGTTGCGAGCACCGCATAGGCTAGAGCGCCCTGCCGCGCGCCGCCTTGAACCAGTTCAAGTCCGGCGCCACGCTGTCACTTGCGCAGGCTGGCCCCTTCGATGATGACCGCGAAGTCGTAGCCCGGACCCACGCTGACATCGGTGCGCACCGTGCCCCTTGCTTGCACGATGTCGCCCACCTTGGCGGTGTCGCTGGTCGTGACCAGCACGTCGTTGGAGCCGTCCTTGGCCGCCCCCGAACCGTCCTGCAGGTGCAGCCAGTTCTTGCCCATGATGCCGCTGTTGACCTTCACGACCTGGCCACGCACCAGCACCGTCTTGTCCTTCAGCGATGCCCGCCCGAGGACGACCTCGGCCACGCTGCGGCCTTCGGGGCCGCTGGCCTTGGCCAGTTTGGCAACAGGGGCCGGGGCTGGTGCCAGCGGGCGCATCTGCATCGTGGGCGCCATTGTGGTGGGCGCGTTGGCCTGTGCGGCCGGGCCCTTGCCGTCGTCCAGCGTGCCGAACACGATGCGGTCGAACTGGCGGTTGAGCACCTTGCTCTGGAAGTTCTGCATCGTCGACGTGTTGACGAGGACGACGGTTGCGCCGGTCTTGACGGCGGCGGTCGTCACCGCCGCCCAGGTTTCGCCCGTTGCCGTCTTCAGCCGCAGGTAGGTGTAACCGGGTACGTTCTGCACTTCCAGCACTTCGCCCTTCAGGGCAGGGCTGCCTTGTGCCCAGGCCGCTGGCGCGGCCAGCAAGGTGCAGCACAGCGTCAGGCCAGCCAGCCAGGGGAGAGACTTCTTCATGGGTACTGCCTTCGAGTCCAGGGGAAAGGGAGGGGAGCCCGCGCCGCGTGGTGGATCAGCGCCGCGCCAAGGTCGGGCCCGAAAGGCGCTGGGCCGTGCCGGCGGGTGCCGTGGGCAAGGGATAGCGATAGTACGTGTCGTTGAGGTAGCGCGCGACCGACTCGATGTCGGCCTCGTCCCAGGCCAGCAGTTCGGTCGCCTGCCACAGGCGTACCTGCGCCCGCAGGCTGGGCCAGTCGACGACCTGACGCTTGTCGCGCCAGTGGATCTGCGTGCGGTGGCAAGCCACGCAGTGCGTGTTGTAGAGCAGTTCGCCGCGGCTCTGCGCCCAGCTGGTGGGCACCAGCCCGGCGGCCAGGCACAGGACGGCCAAGGCCCGGACGGCAGCGGCGACATGGAGAGGCTTCATGGCTGGGCAGGCTCCCGGTCGCCGGCCGCAGCGCTGGGCCGGATCTCGCTGCCGCGGCTGCAGCGCTCCACCAGGTAGAGGATGGACTGGTAGGGCATCTCGGCCATCTCGGACAAACCGATCTCGCAGGTCCGGCTGGTCGAGTAGCCCACGGTGCAGGCGTCGGGCAGGCCGGCCTTGAGGTGGCGCAGGGCGTGCTCGTTGAGCTCCGGGCGCATGAAGCCGCGTTCACCGGCAAAGCCGCAGCACTGCACCGCCTCCACCGCCACCGCCTGGCTGCTGCAGCGGCCGGCCACCGCCATCAGCTTGTCCACGCTGCCCATCTTGCGCACGCTGCAAACCGGGTGCACCGCCACTGCACGCGGCAGGGGCGTGATCTCCAGGCGCGGCAGCAGCACGTCGTGCACGAACTCCACGCTGTCGTGGACGGGCAGCCGGCCGGCCAGGAACTTCTTCATCCGATAGGCGCAGGGGCTGGTATCGAAAACGATGGGCCAGTGCCCGGCGCCGTCGGGCTTGCGGCTGGCAGCGGCCAGCGCCGCTTCGAGTTCGCCGGCCTTGTAGTCGGCGGCGGCCGCCAGGCCCTTGCTCTCGAAAGGCTGGCCGCAGCACAGCCCGGCCATGCCTTCGGGGTAGACGACCTCGAAGCCGGCGCGCCTGAACAGCCGCTCGGCCACCGAGGGCAGGAGCTCCACGCCCTCGTGTCCGCGTTGCGGGCCCATGTTGCGCGCGGCGCAGCTCGGGAAGTAGACCAGCCGCTGATCGTGCTGCGGGGTCCTGGCGCGCGGCACGAAGTGCACCGGCCGGGGCAGGGCGGGTGACCACTTGGGCAGTCGGCCGCCGGAGGTCTTGCGCAGGCCGTCCAGCACGGCCCGCATCGGCGCCGTGCCCACCAGATGGTGGAGGGCATCGGCACCGGCGAGCGCCAGCCGCACGCCGGTGGTCAGGC
>DAORNK010000137.1:0-7640 GCA_035440985.1 Rubrivivax sp.
CGATGCCTTGCGCGCGGCCGCCGGGCTGGCGGCCTGGTCCAGCCACCCGTTGTCGCAGGCCCTGGCGGCTGCCGTCGAGCCGGAGGAAGCAGGGCATCGGCGGGCCTGGCGCGACGTGCAGGAGCTGCCCGGTCGGGGACTGCAGGGTGTTGACGCCTGGGGGCGCCTGTGGCAGCTCGGGTCCGCCCAGTGGCTGGGGCAGGCGACCGATGAGGAGCCCCAGGCGCGTGTCTGGCTGGCCTGCGAAGGCCGGGTGGGTGCCGGCTTCGTGTTCGACGAAGTCCTGCGCGAAGGCGCCAGTGCCAGCCTGGCCTCGCTGCGTGCAGACGGTGTTCGCCTGACCCTGGTCACGGGTGATTCGCCTGCTCGCGCAAGTGCGCTGGCGCTCCGCGTGGATCTGGACGAGGTTCTGGCCCAGGCCACGCCACAGGACAAACTGGACGCGGTGGCGCGGGTCCAGGCGGCCGGTGGCCGGGTCGTGATGGTTGGCGACGGTGTCAACGACGCGCCGGTGCTGGCACGAGCCGACGCGTCTCTGGCGATGGGGCAGGGGGCCCTGGTCTCGCGCAGCCATGCCGACGCGGTGATCGTCTCCAGCCGGCTCGAAGACCTGGTGGCGGCGCGGCGGACAGCCCAGGCGGCCATGCGCATCGTGCGCCAGAACCTGGTCTGGGCCGGGGCGTACAACGCCTTGTGCATTCCGCTGGCCCTGGTGGGCTGGCTGCCTCCCTGGGCAGCCGGCCTGGGGATGGCCACGAGTTCGGTGGTGGTGGTGCTCAACGCGCTGCGCGCCGCCCGCTGAAAGGTCCCGCCTTGGAAATCATGTGGTTGCTGATCCCGCTCTCGGCGGGTCTCGTGCTGGTCATCCTGGCCATTTTCGGCTGGGCGCTGCACCGCGGCCAGTTCGACGACATAGAGGCCGAAGGTGAACGTATCCTGACAAACGACAGTCCCGCGCTTGACCCGGATCAAGTCCAGCGGGAACCCGTGACTGAAGAATCGGCCCGCAGGTCTGAATCACCGAAATGAGGAGAAGTGTCTATGGCAAACAGCGCCGCAATGGCCGCAACCAAGGACGGGGTCTATAGCGATACGGTCGTTCGACTGTTCGCCATTGCCTCCGTGATATACGGGGTGGTCGGCATGCTGGTAGGCGTGATCATCGCCGCTCAGCTCACCTGGCCCGAATTGAACCTCGGGATTTCCTTCTTGAGCTACGGGCGGCTGCGCCCCTTGCATACCAATGCGGTGATCTTCGCCTTCGGGGGCTGCGCCCTCTTCGCGACCTCGTACCACGTGGTTCAGCGCACCTGTCAGACGCGTCTGTTTGCGCCTGGCCTGGCCATGTTCACGTTCTGGGCCTGGAACCTGATCATCGTGTCAGCCGTCATCACGCTGCCCCTGGGTATCACGAGCGGCAAGGAATACGCGGAACTCGAATGGCCGATCGATCTGGCCATTGCCGTCACCTGGGTCTGCTACGCCATCGTGTTCTTCGGCACCGTCGGCACGCGCAAGGTCAAGCACATCTATGTGGCCAACTGGTTCTTCGGCGCCTTCATCATCGCGGTGGCCCTGCTGCACATCGTCAACAGCGTGGCCATTCCGGTCAGCCTGACCAAGAGTTATTCCGCCTATGCGGGCGTGCAGGACGCGATGATCCAGTGGTGGTACGGCCACAATGCCGTCGGCTTCTTCCTCACCGCCGGCTTCCTGGGCATGATGTACTACTACATCCCCAAGCAGGCCGAACGGCCGGTCTTCAGCTACCGCCTGAGCATCGTCCACTTCTGGGCGCTGATCTTCACCTACATGTGGGCCGGCCCCCACCACCTGCACTACACCGCGCTGCCCGATTGGGCGCAGAGCATCGGCATGCTGTTCTCGCTGGTGCTGCTGGCCCCGAGCTGGGGCGGCATGATCAACGGCATCATGACGCTGAGCGGTGCCTGGCACAAGCTGCGTGACGACCCGATCCTGAAGTTCCTGATCGTCAGCCTGTCCTTCTACGGCATGAGCACCTTCGAAGGCCCGATGATGTCCATCAAGACCGTGAATGCGCTGTCGCACTACACGGACTGGACCGTCGGCCACGTGCACAGCGGCGCCCTGGGCTGGGTCGGCATGATCTCGATGGGTTCCCTGTACTACCTGATCCCGCGCCTGTTCGGCCGCAAGCAGATGTACAGCGTCAAGGCCATCGAGACGCATTTCTGGATCGCCACCATCGGCATCGTGCTGTACATCGCCGCGATGTGGATCGCCGGCGTGATGCAGGGCCTGATGTGGCGCGCCGTGAACCCCGACGGCACGCTGGTCTACAGCTTCGTCGAGAGCGTCAAGGCCACCTTCCCGTACTACGTGGTCCGCCTGTGCGGCGGTCTGCTGTACCTGGGCGGCATGCTCATCATGCTCTGGAACGTGGTGATGACGGTCATCAGCGGCAAGGCCGCGACGGCTGTCATTCCCCCGGTCCAGGCTTCCCCGGCCCACGCCTGAGCCTGCCAACCAGGAGAACACCAAATGGCAAACGCACAAGCCAAGACCGGTCACGAGAAGATCGAGACCAGCAACTTCCTGATGATCGTGCTGATCCTGCTGTCGGTGGCGATCGGCGGCATCGTGGAGATCGTCCCGCTGTTCTTCCAGCGTTCGACGACCCAGCCCGTCGAAGGGCTCAAGCCCTACACCTCGCTGCAGCTGGCCGGGCGCGACGTCTACATCCGCGAAGGCTGCTACAACTGCCATTCGCAGATGGTGCGGCCGTTCCGGGCGGAAGCGCTGCGCTACGGAGCGCTTTCGACGGCGGGCGAATTCGTCTACGACCATCCCTTCCAGTGGGGCAGCAAGCGCACGGGCCCGGACCTGCACCGTGTCGGCGGCAAGTACAGCGACGAATGGCACCGTGTCCACCTGAACAACCCGCGTGACCTGGTGCCCGAATCCAACATGCCCGCCTACCCGTGGCTGCTCACCGCCACCATTGATCCGGCCAGCATGGCGCCGCGCCTGAAGGCACTGCGCACGGTCGGCGTGCCGTACAGCGACGCCGAGATCGGCAAGGCCGGTGACGAAGTCAAGGGCCGCACCGAAATGGACGCGCTCATCGCTTACCTGCAGGTGCTCGGCACCGCTCGCAAGTAAGGAGGCCACCCATGGATGTGAACGACCTGAGAGCCGCCGTGACGGTGGCCAGCTTGGTGCTGTTCCTGGCTCTGGTGGCCAATACCTGGAGCCGGCGCCGCGCCGCAGAACATGATGAAGCCGCTCGTCTGCCCTTCGCGGATGACGAGTCAGGCCTGCAAACCCGAGGAGATCAGTCGTGAGCGATTTCGTCAATAGCGGCTGGGCCCTGTTCGTGGCCGGCGTGACCGTCTTGTCGCTGGTGTGGTGCATCGTCCTGCTGGCCATCGCCAGCAAGCGCAAGGTCATGGCAGGGGACAACACCACCGGCCATGTCTGGGACGAGGATCTGCGCGAACTCAACAACCCGCTGCCCCGGTGGTGGATGTACCTGTTCGTGCTGACCGTGGTCTTCTCGGCGGTCTATCTGGCCTTCTACCCGGGCCTGGGCACCAACGCCGGCACGCTCAAGTGGACCAGCATGGGGCAGTACGAAGCCGAACAGGAAAAGGCGCGCCAGGCCATGGCGCCGGTGTACGCCAAGTACGCCTCTATGTCGGCCGAGCAGTTGGGTGCCGACGCCCAAGCCATGGGTATCGGCCAGCGCCTGTACCTGAACAACTGCGCGCAGTGCCACGGCTCGGACGGCCGGGGCAGCAAGGGCTTCCCGAACCTGGCTGACGGTGACTGGCTGGGCGGTGACACGCATGACTACGTCAAAGGTGTGGTGGCACAGGGCCGCACGGGAATGATGCCTCCGATGGCCGCAGCGGTCGGTACGGCCGAAGATGTCAAGAACGTGGCCAACTACGTGCTGAGCCTGTCGGGCAGCGCCCACAACGAGCTGGCAGCCCAGCAGGGCAAGGCCAAGTTCGCAGTCTGTGCCGCTTGCCACGGGCCCGAAGGCAAGGGCAACATGGCCTTGGGTGCGCCCAACCTGACGGACAAGATCTGGCTGCATGGCTGGGGCGAGAAGAACATCATCGACATGGTCAACAATGGCAAGACCAATGTCATGCCGGCTCAGGGCCGTCTGCTCACGCAAGAGCAGATCCATGTGCTGGGTGCGTATGTGTTGAACCTGTCGAAGGCCACCCGCGTCGCGGGCAAGTGACGAGCCTGGTCCGAACGGAAACAGCTTGACAGCGGCGGCCCCGGCCCGTGCCGGCGCCGCCGCCGTTCGTTTGAACCTGCCGGACCGGAACCAGGACCCCGGCGCGACGCTGGAAAGCAGGCTGGGCCCAGAGCTCATGGGGGGCCGGATCCGCGTCAGGACTGCCGGGCAGAAGACACCGGGCCGCCTTTGAGCGACACTGCGGCGAGAATCCACGTTCACGGTGCCGCCCCAGCGGCCACCACCTGGGAGATCCCGAGATGGCCCTGCCCCCGAAGTCTGAAACGCAAGCCGATCACCAACCCTGGTGGCGCGAACGATTCATGTGGATGGTCGTAGGCGGGCCGCTGGCTGTCGTCGTGGCCGGGTTCGTCACACTGGCTCTGGCGATCCTGAATCCGGACCCGGTCATCACCACGACCGCCAAGTCCGGCCAGCCCGACGCACCCGCGGTGCAAGCCCGCAACCATTCGGCCAGCCCGGCGCGCTGAGGCGCCACGATGAAACAACAGGCGCGTCGTGTCGTTTCGGTGGCCTGGCCGGCGTTTCTCTGTGCGGCCATGCTGGAGATCGTGGTCTTCGCCTTCGTTGATCCGCAGACCATGCACTTGCTCAATGGCCGTGAGCTGCCCTTGTCGGACACGGCCACCTACTCATTGGCGTTCTTCGTGTTCTGGGCCGTCGCCATTGCCGGCGGCTACCTCACGCTCATCTTGTACAGCAGCGCCGAAGAGGTGAACGCACGCCCGGTGTCGGGCGCCTGACGGAGCAGTGCTCAGCCAATACTGCCGTTGACGATGACCTGCAGCTTCTCGGGTTCCAGCACGCGGATCTGGCGCTGTTTGACTTCCAGCAGGCCGTCTTCCTGGAACTTGGAGAACGCGCGGCTGACCGTTTCCAGCTTCAGGCCCAGGTAACTGCCGATCTCTTCCCGCGTCATGCGCAGGATCAGGGAACTGGATGAAAAGCCACGTGTGCGCAGACGCTGGGTCAGGTTGAGCAGGAAGGCGGCCAGCCGCTCCTCGGCGCGCATGCTGCCCAGCAACAGCATCACCCCGTGGTCGCGCACGATTTCGCGGCTCATGATGCGATGGAAGTGCCGCTGCAGATCCGACAACTCGCGGGACAGGTCTTCGAGCTGGTGGTAGGGGATCACGCAGACGTGCGAATCCTCCAGGGCCACGGCGTCGCAGGTGTGCCGATCGGTGCCGATGCCGTCCAGGCCCAGCAACTCGCCCGCCATCTGAAAACCGGTGACTTGATCCCGCCCGTCTTCCGATGACACGCAAGTCTTGAAGAACCCGGTCCGGATCGCGTACAGCGAGGTGAAGGCCTCACCGGCTCGGAAAAGGGCATCGCCCCGGGCCAGGGTCCGCCGCGTCGCCACGATGGCATCCAGCCTGTCCAGTTGTTCGCTGGACATGCCCACCGGCAGACAAAGCTCACGCAGGTTGCAGTTGGAGCAGGCAACCTTGAAGGGCTCGAGTCTGACAGTCGGGTGGGCTGCGTTCATGGGTGCTGGGCTGGCGCTCGGTGGCGAGAGTATGGCTTAAACGCCGGACCACTACCTCAGCACGGGGTTGGGGTTGCCCCGAATGGCGTCCGTCCGGTACCTCTTGAGAAATGTCAAGGCCCTGCCGGCACAGTTTGGCAGAGTCCGCGGATGAATACGGCAGTCTCGAACTCCCATGGCGTCGTCCTGACCGACGCCCAGCTACGCCGGCTCGACATGCCGGGGCCGCGTTATACCTCCTATCCGACGGCGGATCGGTTCGTCGAAGCCTTCGGTCCCAACGAGTACCGCCGGGCGCTGCGGCAACGCGCCCAGGGGGCGATGGTGGGTGGCATCACGCCGCTTTCGCTCTATGTGCACGTGCCGTTCTGCGAATCGATCTGCTACTACTGCGCGTGCAACAAGATCATCACCAAGCACCACAGCCGGGGGCGCGACTACCTGACGCTGCTGGACAAGGAAATCGATCTGCACGTCGCCGAACTGGGGCGTGGCCAGGCCGTTTCCCAGCTCCATCTGGGTGGCGGGTCGCCGACCTTTCTGGACGACGGGGAACTGGCGGACCTGATGGCTTCGCTGCAGCGGGCCTTCAAGCTGACCCCCAAGGCCGAGGTCTCGATCGAGGTGGATCCACGGACGGCGTCGACCGAGCGTTTGCGCAACCTGGCAGCGATGGGCTTCAACCGCATCAGCTTCGGCGTGCAGGATTTCGACCCCGACGTGCAGCAGGCGGTGCACCGGGTGCAATCCTACGAAAGCGTGCACGCCCTGGTGGCTGAGGCGCGCGCGCTGCGCTTCGAGTCGATCAATGCCGACCTGATCTACGGCCTGCCCAAGCAGACCCCGGACTCCTTCCATCGCACGATCGAACAGGTTGCGGCGCTGCGGCCCTCCCGCATTGCGCTGTACGCCTATGCCCACTTGCCGCACCGATTCAAGCCGCAGCGGCGCATCGAACCGGCCGATCTGCCCAGCGGGGAACAGCGGATCCGCATGCTCGGCGACGCCATTGCCGGTTTCATCGCCAACGGCTATGTGTACATCGGCATGGACCACTTCGCACTGCCGGGCGACGCGCTGGCGGTGGCCAAGCGGCAAGGGCGGCTGCACCGCAACTTCCAGGGCTACACCACGCAACCCGACTGCGACCTCATCGCGCTGGGCGTGTCCTCCATCGGTCGCGTGGGGGCCACCTACAGCCAGAACGCCAAGACCATGCCGGAGTACGAGGATGCGCTGGCGCAGGGTGACTTCCCCATCATCAAGGGCTTGGCGCTGACGCGCGACGACCTTCTGCGTCGGGCCGTGATCATGGCGCTGATGTGCCAGGGCCGTGTGGAGTTCGAATCGATCGAACTGGCCCACCTGGTGAAGATGCGCGAAGTCTTTGCCAACGAGCTCGAACAACTCAAGCCGCTGGAAGAAATGGGGTTGGTCACCGTCACCGATCAGGACATCCAGGTCACAGCGATGGGATGGTATTTCGTGCGTGCAGTGGCCATGGTCTTCGATCGCCACTTGCAGGCCGACAAGGTGCGGGAGCGCTTCTCGCGCATCATCTAGCACGAGGATCGTGGACTCCGCCCTCATCGCCAGTGCCGCGCTGCTGGGCTTGGCAGGGACCCCGCACTGCGCGGCGATGTGCGGCGCGCCCTGTGCCGCGCTGACGGGAGCGGGCTCGCCGGCTCAGGTCGTGGCCTTTCATCTGGCGCGGGTGGCGAGTTACGCCGTCGGCGGTGCGGTCGCGGCCTCCAGCATGGGGGCGCTGGCCAGCCTGGCGCAGTTCAGCCCCGCGCTCAAGCCGCTGTGGACCTTGGTCCACGCACTGGCATTCGCGCTCGGGCTGTGGCTGCTCTGGTATGGCCGGCAACCCGCCTGGATGGGCAGCTT
>DAORNK010000137.1:7661-10402 GCA_035440985.1 Rubrivivax sp.
CCACGGCCGCGGTCGGCGCGTGGCAACGCATGCGGGGCCCGGTACGGGCGGTGGCCGGTGGCAGCGTGTGGGTGGCCTGGCCCTGCGGGCTCCTGCAGTCGGCGTTGCTCGTGGCGGCGATGACAGGCAGCGTTTTGGCAGGCGCCGCGGCGATGAGCGGCTTCGCCGTCGCGTCATCGGCCGGTCTGTTCCTGGCGCCCTGGATCTGGCGGCGTTTCCTGCAGGGTGAAGGTGCTGCGCAGCGGGAGCGCTGGGTGGTGCGCAGCGCGGGCCTGCTGCTGGCCGGTGCTTCCGGCTGGGCCCTGGCGCACGGCATCTGGCATCAGGTTGCAGCGTTCTGCGCCACCTTGTAGCGGCCAGCAGCGCCACTTCAGCGCCACCAACGAAAACGCCCAGCAGCGCCGGGCGTTTTCTTGTAGCGTGCCGCAAGGGCACCGGCCGGAAGCCTTACTTCTTGGCTTCTTCCTTCTTGGCGGCGGGCTTTTCCGCGGCCTTCTTGGCAGCAGAAGCAGCGGCAGCCGGCTTGGAAGCGGCGGCTTCGGCGGGCTTGGCCGCGGCGGCAGCCGGCTTGGCATCGGTGGCGGCAAAGGCGCCGGTGGTGGCGAAGGCGGCGGCGATCAGGGCGGCCAGGAGCTTGTTCATGGAATGGTACCTTTCGGGAGTTTCTAGAAAGCCTCGACCTATCGGAGGCACTCCCGAAACGCGCCGCCTCGTCAGTCGGTTGACAGCGCCATGGACATAGAATGCCCGGCTGTGCGGCGAGTCGGCCATCGAGGCTGACCGTGCGGCACCACCCCCAGCAGAGGAGACCGGTTCATGTACCAGCACATCAAGGTGCCCGCAGGTGGGCAGAAGATCAGCGTCAACGCTGACTATTCGCTCAACGTGCCCGACCAGCCCATCATTCCCTACATCGAGGGCGACGGTACCGGTTTCGACATCACCCCCGTGATGCTGAAGGTGGTGGATGCTGCGGTGGCCAAGTGCTACGGCGGCAAGCGCAAGATCCACTGGATGGAGGTCTATGCCGGCGAGAAGTCGACCAAGATCTATGGCCCCGACGTGTGGCTGCCCGAGGAGACGCTGCACGCGGTGCGCGACTATGTCGTCTCCATCAAGGGCCCGCTGACCACCCCGGTGGGCGGCGGCATCCGCAGCCTGAACGTGGCCTTGCGCCAGGAACTGGACCTCTACGTCTGCCTGCGCCCGATCCAGTACTTCAAGGGTGTGCCCAGCCCGCTGAAGGAGCCCGAGAAGACCAACATGGTGATCTTCCGCGAGAACTCGGAAGACATCTACGCCGGCATCGAGTGGGAAGCCGAGAGCGAGAAGGCCAAGAAGGTCATCAAGTTCCTGATCGACGAGATGGGGGTCAAGAAGATCCGCTTCCCGGCAACATCGGGTATCGGCATCAAGCCCGTGAGCCGCGAAGGCACCGAGCGGCTGGTGCGCAAGGCCATCCAGTACGCGATCGACAACGACAAGCCCAGCGTGACCATCGTCCACAAGGGCAACATCATGAAGTTCACCGAAGGTGGCTTCCGTGACTGGGCCTACAACCTGGCGCAGAAGGAATTCGGTGCGCAGCTGATCGACGGCGGTCCGTGGTGCAAGTTCAAGAACCCGAAGTCCGGCAAGGACATCGTCGTCAAGGACAGCATCGCCGATGCCTTCCTGCAGCAGATCCTGCTGCGCCCGGCCGAATACAGCGTGATCGCCACGCTCAACCTGAATGGCGACTACGTCAGCGACGCGCTGGCCGCTCAGGTGGGCGGGATCGGCATCGCGCCGGGTGCCAACCTCAGCGACAGCGTGGCCATGTTCGAGGCCACGCATGGCACGGCGCCCAAGTACGCCGGCAAGGACTACGTCAACCCGGGTTCGGAGATCCTGTCCGCCGAGATGATGCTGCGCCACATGGGCTGGACCGAGGCTGCCGATCTGATCATCAAGTCCATGGAGCGGTCGATCGCCAGCAAGAAGGTGACCTATGACTTCGCGCGCCTGATGGACGGGGCGACGCAGGTGTCCTGCTCGGGCTTTGGTCAGGTGATGATCGACCACATGTGACCTCGCTCCACGGCGTCTCATGACGCCCCGTAAGCCCCTGATTTTGTTGAAGAAATCAGGGGCTTCGTCTTTTCAGCACGTCTCACGGCAGACCACGAAATCCCGCCATTTTGGAGGGGAAATTGACGGGAGACGGGGCCCGAAACGGCCCAAATTCCTCCACTTGGAGGTGGCTGAAAAGTGTCGGGAGACGACGCATGCGACTGAGCAACTACACCCTCACGCCCACTCGGATCAACAACGCCAAGGCGAAGGCGCGGCTCTACAAGCTAAGCGATGGCGGGGGGCTTTTCGTCGAGGTCAGCACGACCGGCCAGAAGACCTGGCGCTACCAGTACCGATTCGCCGGCAGCCGCCGAGACGTCAAGATCGGGCGATACCCGGAGATCGGGGTGGCCGACGCCCGGGCGCGGCACTTCGAACTCAGGTCGCTCTTGGAGCGAGGGGTAGACCCCGCCGAAGTCCGTCGCCAGGAGACTGCGGAGCGTCGACAGCAGGCGAAGGACAGCCAGCCCGCTGCCGACCAGTTCGAGGCGTTCTCCCGGCGCTGGATCCGGGAGCGCCTGATGACCAGGTCCGAGACCTACCGGAACCAGATCGAGTCCCGGCTCGAGCGCTTCGTATGGCCAGCGATCGGCGAGAAGCCGCTGGGCGGCGTCCGGCCCGCCGAC